>DWYN01000063.1 GCA_019118645.1 Candidatus Blautia excrementipullorum
ACCTCGTCTCCGATTTCCCCGCCGATTCTCTTTGCCGCATATTCACTGTTTCCGGTTCCTGAATAATATAAAATCATGCCGTTCTCCTCTTCTGATCTTTCTCATTTTCCCGGTCCGTTTTCCGGGGGCAGGACTTTTTGCGTCCTTTTCTATTTTCTACGAAAAGTACAGGGTCTGTCAACTGTTCCTTTGCAGATCGTTCCGCAGATCCTTTTACAGCGAACAATTTCTGGAGAAAGGGGGAGAGAGGGGAGAAGGGAAGGGGGGCTTTACAAATTGGTTCTTTCTTTTACAGCCGAAATGATTTCCCCTGACAGGCTCTCATATCCCTGCCCGTTGTTATAGATGGCCTTAATATCCCGTAAAAACAGCGGCAGCTGCCTGATCTCTATGTTCTTATCCAGGATACTGATAATAAGCGCATTTTCCTCTATGAGCTTTTTTATAAACGCGCTCATCTCATACCTGCACCAGCTGGAATCCAGAAAATGCTCCGTAATCCAGAATATAACACTCTCTGCTTCATCCAGCCCCTCCTGGACCTTATCGACGATGGAATCTCCCACATGAATGCTGTATTTATCAAACCAAACGGGCAACCCGGCTCCATTCAGATACGGGATCAGTTTTTCCACCTCTTCCTTGTCCTTGGAACTGTGGCTTATAAAAACCTGCTTTTCCTTTCCAAACGGACTCATTCCATATCCTTTCTTCTCCAAATCACTGATCTCGGCAAATACAAACGCATTTTTCATCACTATGTCCACATCAGCTTCTTCCGAAATCGCATAACTGTCGAATCTTCTGCTCCCCATTTTCTGAAACAGCTTTTGAAGCGTCAGATCCTGGCGGTAACGGAGGCCCGCATCCTCAAACAGTCTTTTCATCTCATCCATATCGTCTTTTCCCGGCCTGTCGTAACTGGCCCCAACAAAAAACTCCAGATTGTACGGCACATTATTGACAAACAGACTCAGCATCTGCAGCGAATGCGCCTTCTGCATTTTCAGCAGCTCCCTGAATACCGGAGCAAGATGTTCTCTCCTTCCATATTCACCTTCCCATACAAAATCTTTATCTAATCTCATTTTTTCTCCTTTACAGTCCTTTGGATTTATTCCATATATTTGTTTTTGATTTATCTTTTGGATTTTCTAACCTGGTTTATGCTGCCGCGCTCTGCCTCCGCGCAACAGTTTTCTGTCCGGGCGTTTTTTCAATTTCCATCAGCGTCAGCCTGCTGCCAGCAAGCTTCCAATATACTCTTTTCCGTAATAGTCTTCCGCTTTTCTTCGAAGACTCTGTACTCCTTCCCGCACAAGCACTTTCAAGCCGATGCCGAAATTTATGTTATCCTCCGGATCTCTGTCATCCGCCAGCAGACTTAAAATTCTTTTCTCAAACCCGGTCAGCCTTCCGATAAACTCATCAATTTCCATCTGCATATGAGGAATTTCCCCTCCCATCCAGGCTTCATGCAGACTGTATCCGTCTTCTTTCCCCAGCGGCTGGTCAAAAGATAGAGACGCTTCTGCCCTCATACAGCGCCTCTGCACCCTCTGAATTTCGTCCAGCAGGGCAGAGGCATACATTAAAACCAAATACCAGATTTCATCTGCTTCAAATATGTCTGCATTTACGGCAAGTTCCTGTGCCAGCCGATACATCATCCGGATTTCTTCATGCTCCACAAGTCTGCCGTATTTCCAGCATAACGCCCAGAAAATCCGTTCCGTCCATATGGTGTCCAGCCATGCAGTATCCTTCCATACGGCGCCCTCCGCTGCACCCTTATGCCGGGCAGCTTTCGTCCACGTTTCATCTGCCTGTCTTCTCATATTGTTCCATAAATATGATACCGTCATTTCCGGCAGCAGCACTGCCCGCCAATCGCCTTCACGTTCATCCCAGATACAAAGAAATCTCATATTTCCTTCCGTCTCCAGCGCCTCTGAAATCTCCCGTACCAGCTTCACTGAATAATAAGCTTTTTTCGGCGCGCCATCTTTCTTTTCACGAATCAAAAGCTCTCTGGCATTTCGTGGATGAATGGAAATCTCAACCGGGCAGCGCAGCTGAGCACTCAGATTTTTTCTCAGGTATATCCGGCTCTTTTTCCGGCATACTGTCAGCTGAAGACTCTTTTTCAGAAGCCCTTCTATTCCACATGCTGCGTATAATTTCTTACTGCCGCTGTTGTGTGCTGTTTCTCCCGACGCCTCCCTTCCCAAGTAAAATATCCGTGCCAGCACAGACACATATTTTTTGCCTGGTTTCCTTTTTCCAAACTCCCATAACCTCACCGCTTCCGCTGTACAGCCCAGGATATCCCCCAGCTCTTTTCTTGACATTCCTCTCTTTTCCCGTTCTGTCCTGATCCATTCCGCTGTTTTCATCTTTTGTTTTCGTCCTCCGTTCCCTTCTTTCATTTCTGTATCCGACAGAGTAAAATGCGTATTGACTATACAATATAAAAATTCGAAAATGTTTACAAAAACAGCATTATTATTTGTCTATTCCGCAAATGGATTGATTTGAGGATTCATTATATACTGAAAAGTTGGATTCAAACAGGATATATCATTCTATTTCCTTAAATTGTCGAAAAAATACAGAAATATAATACTTTGGGGTTATATATAGCTGGCAATCCCCGTCTGTTCTCTCTTGAACAGCTCGAGAAAAGAGAACCGTGTATGAGCTTGAAAGAATTTGATCTGTTCATTCAGAAAAGCAGAGATGAAATACAAAGGAAAAAGACAATCCGCCGGAGAATTCAGGTCCTTAAAAAGTCCGAATTCTTTGGGATTGTCTTTTTTCTGCATGTCAGAGGCTAAAAATCGGTATGAACCAACACCCTGTCTATTCTGTTTTTTCTCAGGCGTTGTACAGCCCTACTCCTTTCTCCGGGTCAGGAAAATTCCAATAGCTGCCCCAGCAAAAATAATCGGCGCTATTCTGACAAACAGCCATTCCAAACCATGAAGAATTGTTCCGGCGACAGCCATTTCGGGATCACTGTAATCCCAGCTCAGGTAAGAACTGTTCAATGCTGCCAAGGCTGCAAAAATTACTGCTATAACCGCGCATAATAAAATAAGCAGACCATGAAACACTC
>DWYN01000064.1 GCA_019118645.1 Candidatus Blautia excrementipullorum
GCCTGCCTGGAAACTATGCTGCGCATGGAGCCCCGGCGCATTGTCTATGTGAGCTGTGATCCGGCGACGCTCGCCAGGGATCTGAAAATCCTCTGCGCAGACGGATGTTATGAACTCCGGAAGGTGCAGCCAGTGGACATGTTCCCTCACACAGCCGGGGTGGAAAACGTGGCGCTGCTTACCCGGAGGGCGCAGACGGCGGTTTCTGAATAAAGGTTAGATATTTTCTTATTTGGGAAAGATAAAATGATAAAAAAAGAACTCAACGATTTTGACATCCGCCAGATTGCCCTTTCGGGACAGTGCTTCCGTCTGCGGCCCCTGTCAGAACATACCTTTTCGCTGACGGCGCTTGGAAGATACGTGGAAATCAGCCGGCAGGGGACGGAAACCGCATTTTCCTGTACGGAGCAGGAATGGGAGGATGTCTGGGAAAATTATTTTGACTTACATACGGATTATGCCGGAATCAAAAAGGCCATTGATCCGGAGGATTTCTACCTTCAGGAGGCGGCCCGGATCGGAGGCGGAATCCGGATTCTGCGCCAGGAGCTGTGGGAGACCATAGTGACCTTTATTCTCTCCCAGCAGAACAATATTCCGCGGATTCAGAAGTGCGTGGATGCCCTGTGCGGGGAATTCGGCGGTGAAGCGGAGAATTTCCACGGAAATACATACAGGCTTTTCCCGGAGCCGGAGGCAGTGGCGTCCGCCACGGAAGAACGTCTGAGAGAGATGGGACTTGGCTACCGAGCGCCCTATATTGTAAAGACAGCCCGCATGGTATGTGAAAAAGAAGTGGATCTGGACAGGCTTCCCGCTCTCGGCTATGAAGAGGCAAAGGCAGAGCTTTTGAAGCTCTGCGGCGTGGGAACCAAGGTGGCAGACTGCATCTGCCTCTTTGCCCTCCATCATATCGAGGCATTTCCCATAGACACTCATATCAAAGCCATGCTGAAGCGGTACCCGGAAGGATTTCCCTTTGAACGGTATCAGGGATTTGCAGGCGTTCTGCAGCAGTATGCGTTTTATTATGAGCTGCACGGACAAAAAGGGGCAGAGTAAGGGAGCAGAGTAAAGAAGAAGGACAAAGCGGAGGAGAAAAGATATGGCAGTGAGAAAAGAGCTGGTGCTGTATTATACGCCGGAAAAATCGGCGGACGATCAGAAGCTGAAGGGAGTGCTGGTCCGTCTGGGAATCCGCATCCGGAACGTAACGCCGGAGCAGATCCATCAGAAGGTGGGATATCTGGCCGGGCTTTCGGGTTTTGAAGAAACGCCGGACACAGAGCAGAATGAAGCTGAGAAAAAGAAAGCAGGGAAGAAAGAAGAAGGGCAGCAGGAAAAGGAATTCTCCGGCGGGAACGCCCCTGCGCAGATCCCGGAGAAGGTTCTGGTCCTTCACGGATTCGGCGAGAGGAAGCTGAATGAGATGCTGAATCAGTTCCGGAAGGCCAAGGTGCCGCCCATTGCTCTGAAAGCAGTCCTTACCGAGCACAACTGTGGCTGGAGCTTTTATGAGCTGTATCAGGAGCTGCGCCAGGAGCATGAGAAAATGAATGCCGGAGGCGGCATTTCCGAATAGAGAAAGAGGGAACAGAAAAAATGAGAATAGAAAAAGTGACTTTGATCGGCCTGGGCGCCATGGGCGTGTTTTTTGCGCCGCGGCTGCAGGCAGGCCTGGAGCCGGGAAATTTCCGGGTGATGGCCGAAGGAGAGAGAAAGAAGAGGCTGGAAAGCCAGGGCGTGACGCTGAACGGAGTCAATTACCGCTTTCCCATTGTGGAGCCGTCGGAGACGGGAAATCCGGCCGATCTGATTATCATGGCGGTTAAGGATATGGGCCTTGACCAGGCGATCCGGGATATCGCGGGCCAGGTGGGAGAGCATACCCAGATTCTCTGCGTGATGAACGGAATCGAGAGCGAGGAGCGGGTGGCGGCTGTCTATGGCTGGGAGCATGTGCTTTACTCTTTCATGCGCGTGTCTATCGTCATGGATAAAGGGGTGGCCAATTTTGACCCGGATTCGGGCTTTGTACATTTCGGAGAAAAGACCAATGAGACGTACAGTCTGCGGGTGGAAGCGGTGAAAGAGCTCTTTGACCGCTGCGGCATTCCCTATAAGATCAATACGGATATGCTCAAAGGCATCTGGTTCAAGTACATGGCAAATGTGGGCGAGAACATGACCTGCGCCCTGCTTGGAATTCCTTTCGGAGCGTACCGGACAGAGGAGAGCGCCAATGTCATCCGCCGGGCAGCCATGCGCGAGGTGGCGGCCATCGCACAGAAAAAGGGAATCGATATCGGTGAGGATGAGATAGAGAAACAGGAAAAAGTGGTCAAAAATCTTCCTCCGGAAAACAAACCCTCCACTCTTCAGGATCTGGAACGGGGACGGAAGACAGAGGTGGAAATGTTCTCCGGAACTGTGGTGCGTCTCGGGGAAGAGCTGGGAATTGACACGCCGGTAAACCGGGTGCTTTATCACGGAATTAAAGTGCTGGAATATAAAAATGAACGGAAAAAACAGCAGGGATAGGAGAAAAGATGGAACGGCAGGAATTTCAGAAGAAGCTGGAAGAGCTGGGCAGACTGGCTCAGGCAAGGGAAAATCGTCTCCGGGCGGAAGAGGTCCGGGAATTCTTAAAGGATATGGAGCTTACAGAGGAGCAGTTTCAGCTGGTATACGCCTATCTTGCCTCACGTCTGGTGACGGTGGAAGGCTATGTGCCGGCAAGGGAAGAGCCGGAAGAAGAGGCAGAGCTTACGCCGGAGGAGCAGAGCTTTCTGGAACAGTATCAGAAAGAGATGGAGTATCTGACCTTTCTGGAGGAGGAAGAGCTGCTGGAGCTGTGCAGGGAAGCGGAAGAGACGGGAGACGGCGGGGCGAAGGCCCGCCTGACGGAACAGTTGCTTCCGGAAGTGCTGAAGACAGCCAGAAGTTTTGCAGGGCGGGGGCTTCCCTTTGGCGATCTGGTTCAGGAGGGAAATATCGGCCTGATGCTTGCCATGGAAACCCTGGGTCTGCGCCCGGAGGGCATGACGGCGCTGGACTATCTGAAGCAGGAGATACGGACGGCGGTTTCCCAGGCCCTTGAGGAGCAGCAGACGGAGCAGCAGGCAGGGGATCTGCTGGCGGAGCGCCTGAATCATCTTGGCGACGGCATCAGAAAGCTTTCAGACGAGCTGGAGCGCAAGGTCTCTCTGGAAGAGCTGTCCATATTCATGGATATGCCGGTGGAAGAGATCGAGGATCTCCTGAAGCTGGCCGGTGAGGGAACCGGAGACGGCGGGGACAACACAGAGGAAGGATAAAAGCCATGTTTTTTATTTTCGGGGTCAATTCAGACCGGAAAGAAATCGGAAGCTTCGGGCCGGTTATCTGCGGCCTCTGCGGGCGGTATGGAAGGTATCAGGTCTATATGACCTATATGTGCCTGAGCCTGTTCTTTATCCCCGTATTCAGATGGGGCAGAAAATATTATGCGGAGACTTCCTGCTGTCAGAGCCTTTACGAGCTTGATCCCCAGGCCGGACGGAGGCTCCAAAGGGGAGAGCAGACGGAAGTCCGCCCGGAGGATCTGACGCTGATTCGAAGAGGAGACAGCTCCGGCGGCAGTTATGGCTGGGGCAGCCAGAGGAAAGTCCGTTACTGCCCGGCCTGCGGCTATGAGACAGAGGAAGACTTTGAATACTGCCCCAGGTGCGGCAGAAAGCTGGAGGAAAGATAGAAGCAGAGGATAGCGAAAGGAGGACGAGCCGTGGAATTTGTGCGGAAAGAGCATGAGATTACGCTGGAATCCCCGGAGGGAAAGGTTCTGGCATGCGTTACGTTTCCGTCTGTGGATGCCGGAACGGTGGAAATCGATCACACCTTTGTGGACGATTCCCTGAGAGGACAGGGAATCGCAGGCAGACTCATGGAGGAAGCCGCCTCCTGCCTGCGGGAGCGGAATCTGAAAGCAGTGCTTACCTGTTCTTATGCGGTAAAATGGTTTGAAAAGCATCCGGAATATGCGGAGATCACAAAGAAAATCTGAGGGGATAGGAAATAAGATATTAACTAATATTGGTTTTATTTAGATTTCGATTTTAACAAAAACATCCTTACTGAAATTTTGAGTAATAAAATTCAGTAAGGATGTTTTTTCTTTCTTTTTAAATATAATCAGAATCAATAGAAATAATATCTGTACGGGCATATAATTCTGCACTTTCAAATGTAACAAGTGAATTTTGAGTGTCGATACTGGACACATAAGTCAGTTTTAATACGGGACTTTCTTTGCTGACATCTAGATACGGACTGGCGATACCAGCTTGTGTAGACTGTATAATTCTGTCCTTTCGATACCACTTCGCGTTGTATACCGTACGTACCAGTTCTGATAATGAAATGAAATTATAATCATAATTCTCTATGCCGGGAAGACATTTATGGTTTAAATAGCTTTGAACATAAAGCACTGGTATTTCATCAGCGCAGTAAACGCGGCTGTAATATAAGCACGGTTCTTCAGGGCTCAGATGAAGCTGATTTGCATGGCTGCCTGCTGGACGAAATTCTTTTTCAATTTGTTTTATAGTACATTTCTTGCCACTGGATGTAATAATTACACTGAAACCACTGTTATATCGACGATATGTATTTTCGTCAATACGATTACGGTTAACAAAGGTACCTTTGCCCTGCTGGCGGTAAATATATTTTTCTGCTTCCATCTCGCTTAACGCGCGGCGGACGGTTATACGGCTCACGCCATATTCTTCCATTAATTGCTTTTCAGATGGAAGACAATCATCGGGAGCAAATTCATTATTATTAATTTTATCTATTAGAGAACGCATAATTACGCGATATTTTGATACATGTGAGTTTGTAGCAGCTGCCATTTGTTATGCCCTCAAAAATAACTTGTTATGTTAATTATAACGATAATTAGAAAAAAAGCAATACATTTTAGAAAAAAAGTAGTTTGATAAAGCACTGACCATAAAGAATAAAATGTAATAAAAAGTATAATAATACCAAATTACTTGTTATATAAAATACAAAATATTATTACAAGTAAGGAGGTAGATGATGAAAAAAATTATAAATATAGACATGTTGAACAAAAAATGTGGATAAAACAGTGCATATTAGCCAAAAAATAAACAAAGTATTGACATAACATATACTTCAACTTATAATGATAAGTGAAAAATGAGAAGACAAGAAAAATACAAATATAAAAACATATTATAACAATATATAATACATGCAGTTGAAATTAATCGCATGTGATGCAGAAGAATCAGGTATACGCAATATTATGATATTTTTCCATGTCAATAAGGCTCTATCCCACACGTGAGGGTTAAGATGGAAAGCTGGATTCCATATTCCAGTAAAAGATTATTTTTTAAGGAGGAAAAAGAAATGAAAAGGCTCTATGCAGTAGTACTTGCTCTGGCTTTATGCCTGGGTTTAGCAGCTTGCGGTACTGGTAATCCGGAGAATGACACAGATGATTCAAGCACCTCTGCTTCAGACAGCACAGGCACGCAGGACAGCGAAGGAAGTCAGACGGAATCGACAGCTTCTGTTTTGTATTTTACAGGATTCATTGGTGATTTCGGATTAAATGATATGGGATGGAATGCTGCAAATGCAGCAGCTGAAAAGTATGGTTACGATTTGACTTTAGTTGAATTTGGTCAAGATACTTCACAGGCTGTAGCTTCTTTGGTGGACGCTCTTGATACGAAGCATTATGACTACGTTATATGTATGTCATGGTACATTGGTGATACGATCATTGAAAAGTCTAAGAGCGGAGAATGGTCAGATATTACTTTCATCATGTATGATACTTCGCCTGACACGGATCTGAGTGGTACCGATAATATCTACGGTATAGCTTTTGCACAGAATGAAGGAAGTTTTTTAACTGCGGTCTATTCAGCATTGATGACAAAGAGCAACAAGATTGGCGTCTGCATTAATCTGGATACTCCTATTACAAATGATTTTGGTGCTGGCTGGCTTTGTGGATATAAATATGCGGTGTCAGAAATGGGAATGGATCTTGAAATGGTGTATTCCTATATGGATGAACTGAGTGTTCTAAGTAATTATGAGACGGTAAATGTGATCATGGACAATGGCTGTGATTATGTGTTTGATGTAGCTGGTTCATACATTTTAGGCGCTATGCAGGCAGCTGATGAAAAAGGTGGTACAGAAGCTGGTAAATTTATTATAGGCTGTGATTACGATCAGTATTCCTATTTTAAACAGACTGGAGAAGTGCAGGGATGGGATACACTGGTTACTTCAATGCTGAAGAACGTTGAGCCGTGCGTTGCTTTGATTTTTGAAAACATTAACGGTGAGGCATCTGGAATTGAACCGGGGAACCATGTTTACGGACTTGCAGAAGGGGGCGTAAGTCTGGCAGATAATGAAAATTATCAGGCAAATACTCCTCAGGATGTTCAAGATCAGATTTCGGAGATTGCACAAATGATTATTGATGGAGAGATTGACGTTGTATCTTATTATGATTTCGAAAGCTATGATTCCTTTGCAGCTTACCGGGACAATCCAGATGCACCGTTTGCTCCCTGAGTAATATGGAAACCTGAATTATTGCAAGGCGGGAGGAATCAGCATCCCCCGCCTTGTTTACAGTTTAAGAGGTGAGTGCGATGTCTAAAGAACTTCTGAGGATGGAAGGAATAGTAAAAGTATATCCAAATGGTTTTATGGCAACCAATAATGTTACATTTTCTGTAAATGAAGGTGAGATTCATGCACTCATTGGAGAAAATGGAGCAGGAAAGACCACTTTAATGAAGGTCCTTTTTGGGCATGAGAATTGTCAGGAAGGAAAAATATATATTGAGGGGAAAGAAGTAAAGATTGCCAATCCGCTTGATGCTATTGCAAAAGGAGTCGGAATGGTACATCAACATTTTATGCAGGTGCCCAATTTAAGTGTGGCAGAAAATATCATGCTGGGCATTGAACCGGGACGTGGACAGAGGTTTGATCGTAGAAAAGCGGTTGAACTTACACAGAAAGCTGCGAAAAAATTTCAGCTGGATGTTGATCCTAATGCATTGATACGTGATCTGAGTGTAGGATATAAGCAAAAAGTAGAGCTGCTAAAGGCATTGATACGTGGTGTAAAGGTATTGATTCTGGACGAACCTACAGCTGTTCTTACTCCACAGGAAACAGTAGAATTGTTTGCCCAATTAAAGAATCTTCGCAGTCAGGGATATGGAATTATTTTTATATCTCATAAACTGGAAGAAGTAATGGAATTATGTGACTGCTGCACGGTACTTCGGCATGGACGGGTCACGGGTCATGTTGACATTAAGGAATTAAATCCTGTAAAACTGTCCCGCATGATGGTAGAGCGTGATGTAGTTACCAAAATAGAGAAAAAAGCTGCACAGCCTGAGAATGTAATTTTGCACATAGAGCAGCTTAATTATATAAACAGTGTTGGAAAACATGTTTTAAAAAACCTGGGATTTGGCATTCGGGCAGGCGAAGTTGTTGGGATCGCAGGAGTGGAAGGAAATGGACAGACAGAGCTTTCTGAGATTATTACGGGATTATCACAGCGGACCAGCGGAAAGATAATTTTAAATGGTACAGAAACGTCGGGGAAGACCATTCAGCAAATACGAAAACTGGGAATTGCACATATTTCTGAAGACCGTATGAAATATGGAATTGCTCAGAATCTTTCAATCAGAGATAATCTGGCATCTATCTATCTGGAAAATGCACGATTTAAAAAAGGACCATTGTTAAATATCAGAGAATTGAATAAATTTGTAGATCAGTGCATCAAGGAATTTGAAATTGCCTGTACAGGTGGTGATGAAGCAATCAAATTTCTTTCTGGTGGAAATATTCAAAAAGTGATTATTGCCCGTGAATTCTGTTGTGGAGCAAATCTGATTGTGGCAAATCAGCCAACACGCGGTATAGATGTGGGAACTTCGGATTTAATTCGTCGCCTGCTGGTTCGATATACTCGTGAAAAAGGAGTAGGAGCATTGTTGATTTCCTCAGATCTAAATGAAATCCTTGAGGTTTCAGACAGGCTTTTAGTCATGAAAGATGGGCAAATTGTTGCACAGTTTAACGATATAAAATGTCTGAGCGCTGATACACTAGGAGAATATATGCTTGGAGTCAGAGCTATGACGTCGGAAGAAATGGGGGAATTGTTTTGAAAAAAATAGAAAGAATTGACAAGATGTTTGAGGTTCTTCGTGTTTTTTTGGGCGTCCTCATTGCGTTCTTGATTTGTATTATTATTATTCTGTTGATAAGTGAAGAAGACCCTGGCAGTGCGGTTTATAATTTTGTAGTTGGTCCTTTTATGACCAGACACCGCCTGGGACAGGTACTGGCAAAATATTCATCCTATTTACTTTCGGGTCTTGGCATGTGCTTCATTTATGCGGCAGGCCGTTTTAATATGGCAGGGGAAGGAGCTATTAATTTAGCGCCTATGCCAGCTTTGCTTTTAATGTTTGGAACAGGTTTCGGACTGAATATTATGATAGGGCTTCCACAAATTGTTAACCTGGTTATAATTGTAGTTTCCTGCATGCTTACCGGAGCACTTATATTGCTGGTGCCTGCATTTGGCCGCGAACAATTAGGGGCAAATGAAATGGTGACTTCGACTATTATGAATTATTTCTGTATGTATGCCGCACTTTGGCTGCTTAAAGGCAATATATCAGATCGTTCTCTGTCTTTTTTGGGAACACCAACATACCCGGACAACATGCGTTTTACCCGATATTGGAATGGCAGTAATTTTACTAGTGGAATTTTTGTGGCGCTCATTGGTTTAGCAGTTGCGCTGATTATTTTTTATCGTACACCGCTGGGGGCTAAAATCCGTATCTGTGGAGACAACTTACAGTTCGCAGTTTATTCTGGTATTAATGCAAAAAAAATGATGTTTTCGGCGCAGGTGATAGGAGGTCTGTTTGCGGGGGCGGCAGCGGCCGTAGAGATTTTTGGACTATATGACAGTTATTATTTATCTGTGCTGACTAACGTAGGTATGGATGGACTTTTGGCTGCTGTTATGGCGAAGAAGAAACCTGTTTTTGTTCCAATTACGGCATTTGTTATGGCATATATTCGCTGTGCAGCAGCAGTTTTAAATGCAAATACGAATATTCCTATTGAACTGGTTACCATGTTGCAGGCCGTGATCGTTCTTTTCGTGGCAGCAGAAGAATTTTTGGGAAAAACGCGGCGCAAAGTTATCTTTAATGTTTCTGTCAAAGAAAAAGAAGAGGGCAAAGACGGTAAAAAGGAGGTGCCTGCAGGTGGCTGATTTTATTACAAATTTTATTTATTCACTTATTCGTATTGCGACACCGATTATATTTGTTGCATTATCTTCTACGATTTCACAACAGGCAGGACTTTTGAATATGGCTGCGGAAGCCATGATGCTGACGTCTGCTTTGGCGGGTGTGATGTTCAGTGCCATATGCCAAAATGTGTGGCTGGGGATATTAGGAGGCATGCTTGCATCAGTTGCTTTGGCGTTATTCCTGTGTTGGGCATCTTTTGTCATGAAGGTTGATTTGTATCTGATGTCAATTTCCTTGAACATGGCATTGGTGGGCGGTACTGTGTTTGTGGTTTATTTGGTGACAGGAACTAAAAATACGACAGCAGGAGTTGTCCAAAGTTTGGCTCTGGAGAATATTGACATACCGTTTATAAAGGACATTCCTGTAATAGGAGCAATTTTTTCCGGACATAACCTGTTCACGTATATTGCACTTGCAATGACATTTGTTGTCTGGTATTTGCTGTTTCGGACTAAGCTGGGACTGCGTATTCGAGCATCAGGACAAAATCCCCAGGCAGTCGAGTCTGTGGGAATCAATCCTCGTAAGATTTATACTTTGTCATTCGTTCTTGCTGCAGCTATTGGAAGCCTGGGAGGTATGTATCTGTCTATGGGATATCAGACCTATTTTATACGGAATATTACAGCTAACCGTGGATTCATTGGTATGGCAGCAGCGACCATCGCAGATGGAATGCCGGTGGGCTCTCTGATTATGAGTTTTGTTTTTGGACTTGCTTATGCGATTACTAATTATCTTAAACCTTATATTGTGGATGCCTATTTTATGTCAGCTCTGCCATTTTTATTAATAATTGTTTTCTATTTTTTAATGAGTGCATATCGCTCTCAGCAGGAGGAGAGACGTCTTAAAGCAGCAAGAAAAAGACTGGACGAGGAACAGATGAAAAGACAGGCAAAAACATAATTTATCAAAACAAAGGAGAACGAAGTATGGCTGTTGAATATTTAGCTTGTGGAGATCTTATGTCTGATTTAGTTGAACTCGCAGATGGAACAGTTTCGGAAAAAAATATCGGCGGGGCAGCTATGTATGCCTTGTCTGGTATGAGACTTTGGACCAAGAATTGTAAGCTGGTTTGTAAAGCTGGAGCAGATTATAAGGATACTTATGGAAAGTGGCTGGAGAATAATGGAATAACTCAAAGCTCTGTAAATGTAGCGGCAGAACATTGTTCAACTTTTGTCCTCAGGTATGCACCAGACGGGTCCTTTACTCCAATTCCCGTATATTCATATACGAATGTAGGATATCTGAAGACACATCCGGAGGATATTGACAAGGCATGTGAAGGGGAAGCAGTTAAGGCTATCTACGTGGTTCATTACACGGATGCTGTAATTTGGCGTAAACTTGCGGAAGTAAAGAAAAAATATGGTTTTAAAATTATGTGGGAGATTGAATTCGACCGTGCATTTCGAAAACGAGAGAATATTGATTGTGAAACAGCTCTGGAGAGTGTAAAAAGAGCTTTGGAGATCGCAGATATGTGGTCGATAAATCATAATGAAGCTTCGGATTTGTTTCATATACCCAGAGAGGATGATGCGGATATAATTGCTGAAATTCAAAAGCTTCCTGTAGAACTGACACTTTACCGCGTAGGGAAAAGAGGGGCTTATGTGATAACACCGAGAGAAGTTTATTTTTGTGAGAGTATAGATCCTCTTGGAAAGTCTGTAGACCCTACTGGATGCGGTAATACTTCTACTGGTGCGGCTATGTTGTCTTATATAGAGGGAGACCATCCGGCTATGGTTGCGGCAAAAGCCTGTATTGCCGCGGGATTTAATGCAGCCCAGCGTGGTCCATATCCTCTTTATACAGAAAACATTATGTCATCTGCTTGTAAACTGGCAGATAAATATTTTGCAAAAATAATAGCAGAGCATCAAAGCTGACTGCTGTAAAGGAAAGCCTGGAGGAGAATTTAAAATGGCAAAGACTATTTTTGATAATTTGAACGGAAAAAAGCTGATTATTGGACTGATACATCTGCTTCCTCTGCCAGGTACCCCGTTATATCAGGAAGGGAATCTGGAAAAAATGACAGAAAAGGCAATTCGAGACTGCAAAGCACTCTGGAATGCAGGAGTTGATGGCGCACTGCTCCAGTCTGTAGATGTATACTATCCTTCTACTGATGATACAGATTATGCCCGAGTAGCAGCTATGGCCATGATTGCGACACGTGTGAAAAGTGAGGTTGGACCAGAATTTAAAATAGGAGTTCAGATATTGTGGAACTGTATTACGCCAAGTCTTGCGGTCTGCAAGGCTGTAGGGGCTGATTTTACTCGATGTACAGCTCTTATAAAATCTTCTGAGAGCCCATATGGACGGGTAGAAGCAAATCCATTGAGAGCTGCCGAATATCGCAGAAAGATTTGTGCAGAGAAAATAGGAATGATTAGTGAAGTTTTTGGTTATCATTCCGGCAGAGAATATAATAAATCGGTTATTCAGACTATGGCAGCAGATGCAATGCGGCTGGGAGCCGATGCTATTGAAGTAATGAGTAAAGATTTTGAAACAAATGAACGCTTGGTGAAAGATATAAAACAAGCCGGTGATTTTCCTGTGATCCTTGGAGGAGGAACTACATTAGAAAATTGCAGAGAGCGTTTACGTTATGCGGATGGTGCCTTGGTAGGGACTGCTTTTGAAGGAGGAAATTGGGGAGGAGCAGTTATTGAATCGATTGCGGAGGCATACATGAAGGAAGTCCGCAGGCTTGAAAAAGAACTTTAATAAGTTTAGAAGGCCTGGATGGTAGTAGTGGCCTGCTTAAGAAAGGATAAAGATGGAAAGAATAAAATGGCTATTGGGATTTCGAACATTAACTCCATGGAAAATGCTGCTTGCATCTGTATATTATCTGGCAGGAATTATTGTGCTTACTGCTGGATGGTTTACTCCGGCATTGATACCGGTATCAGGTTATGATTTGGTGATATATAAAATATCGGTTTTTGTGATTTTTTTGTGGATTGAAAGTCCGGCTGTTTTTCTTTCTGACACGCCGCTGCGGCAGCAGCTTCCCTTTTTCAGAAATGGTTCCTTGATGCATTCGATAACCGGGATGATGATTGTATGTGTGGTATTTGTATATTTGTTTGCTTCAATTGAAAATTTGCATACTGAAACATATAAAGAGCAGTTTAACAGATATATGTCTGAGCTCTACCAGGAGTATCCAGAAGAGTTGTAAATATCGGATGTTTAGGAAAAGAAGAGATAGGTGCTATTTATGAATATGTTTTTTTCAGGACCAACCGCCATCACTCTGACTCTTCTATCGGCTGTAATGTGGGGGAGCTGGATGCAGGTGATAAAACTGAAGGGAGAATATCCTGTTGAGGGACTTGTATTTTGGATGTTTATATTTTCTTTCATCTTAATTTGGGGAATTATGTTGTTTTGGTATCCAGAGGCATTTCTGGAAGAAAGTATTGCGATATCAAAAGGGTATGTAACTGTGATTTCAGAAATATTGATGGGTGGGGCAATGCTGAGCTGCGGGGTATTGTTTGGCCTTGTGGTTATGCAGGACTTAGGAATGTTGCTTGTAACAACACTTAGCGGAACTGTCACCAGTATTCTGGGAATTGTTACATCCATTGCAAAAGAAGGAATGCCAAAGACTCCAGGAGCATTATTTCTGATTTTAACTGCTGCTGCCGGTTTCTTTCTTGCAAGCTTTATTTGTGCTTATGCATCCAGTATGTGTAATCGAGACAGAAAACTGGAGGAGAAAGAACGAGAAGAGACCAACAGGCAAAAGAAAATAAGTATCCCCAAGGTTTTATTATATATTGCGTTATATGCTGTATTATCTAATGGCTGGTCTATTGGGACTGCTGCAGGTGTTACATCGGGGATGCCGGTAATTCTAATTTGCGCATATATGTCGGCAGGATCGGTATTGGGGATATCGGTTGTGTGTAGTATTTTCTTTACATATAAAAGGATGTGGAAAACGGTCCTTTGTATTAATAAAAAGAAACAGCCGTTATTATTAAGCATGGCTGCTGCGTTCGGATATTATGGGGGAAATATGATTTCAATATATTGTATGCCAAGTCTTGGTGTAACATTATCCTTTCTATTTGGACGTACTTATAGTCTGTGGACCTACTTCTGGAGTTTTTTATGGAAAGAATATCAAGGAGCCGGCAGAAAAACAATGATTGTACTGGGGCTTGGAATAGCGTTTTATATTTGTGCGTTGAGTTTGTTATTCATCTACAGTTATGAGGGTGCATAGTGACTGCTTGTATAGCTGATATCAATTTATAGGAGGTTACATAGTATGGAAAAAAGAGATTGCAATAATCCTGTCCGCAGTCAGGTATTCAACTTACCGGATATGGTAGATGGACCATTGGAGGAATGTTTTGGTTCCTGTCTTAAGGATATGATGGAGACAGAAGAAATTATAAATGCCCGCAGGATTATTCTCACAGGTACGGGAGACTCGTACGCCGCAGCGATCGCAATCGCTCCAGTTATTGCCCGGTATGGAGAAAAAGTGGATGTACAGGTCATGCGTACTATTGAATTTACAAGATTTTTGTTAAAAGAGGAAGCTTATATTGATGATACAAATAAAATGTTGGTTGTTGTGATCAGTGCTGGAGGCAGCACCTCTCGTGTAATTGAAGCATTAGAAAAAGCCGATAAAATTGGAGCCTATTCTGTGTTGATTACAGGAAAGGCGGAAAGTCCGGCAGCAAGAGTAGCAAAAAAGGTCTATGTGATGAAAACTCCTCCCCTGCCGCCCAGTGATACGCCAGGTCTCTGCAGTTATTTTGCTTCTGAATTAGGATTGATTGCACTGGCTTTTTGTATAGGATGTATACAGGGAACGATTAAGAAGAGCTCATCCGGTGTGCTGAAAACGGCGATCCGAGAATATGTTAAAAGTTTTGAGGGTGAAGTCTTAAATCGTATTGATGAACAAATGTTTCGGATTGCGGAGAAATGGAAAAATTTTGAACGATTCGAATTTATTGGAGACGAGGCGGAATATGGTTCTGCTTTCTTTGGAGGAGCTAAATTTCTGGAATGCAATGGCTGCAATGTGTCAGTGGATGATGCAGAGGATTGGTGCCATGTGAATTATTTTCTAAGAGAGCCTGAGACGATTGGAACAGTTATAATGGCAGATAAAAATGCTCCTTCTTTCAGCAGAATTATGGAAACAATTGATTCAGCTACATATATTGGACGTCCAGTACTGATTGTAACAAATAATGCAGACAATGTATTTGGAAATAATAATGAGATATGTATTTTACCTGATACGCCGGAAGGTTTTGAGTGGTTGATGCCCTTAATGGATTTTGTACCGGCAGCTATTCTGGCAGGATATATTACAGTATTGAGTGGAGAACCGTTTTTTCGAAGATTCCGTCTGCCGGAATACACGCCTATTACAGATACACCATTTGCTAACCGGGAATGCTTTACTTTTAGCAACAGTAGAATTGAGATTTATGTATAATGAGTTAAATTATAAAATTTGTAAATGAAAGAAGGGAAAGATCATGGATAAGAATAAATTTGATAATACACTCCGGCAGCAATGTATGAGTATTCCAGAGCTCTGTTCTGTTCAGATAGCGGGCATTCAGAAAGGAATGAAAGATTCTATCCCTTTAGAGGTATTGGAAAAATGTCGGCGGATTATTGTTACTGGATGCGGTGATTCTTATGTGGCGGCGAAAGCAGCGATTCCTGCGTTTAAAAAGTATGTCAAAAGGACGGGATATGAGTTTATTCATGAACGTGCAATTCATGTGGCAAGATATATGAAATTTGATAGGCAGGTCAGTGATACTACTTTAGTGATAGTAGTTAGCTGTTCTGGAGCTCCTACCCGTATTCAGGAAGTTTTGCAGAGAGCCAATTATTATGGCTGTCATACGCTGGCAGTGACGAATAACCCCGAAGGTCGTGCTGCTCAGGAAGCAGAGTATAGCTTGATTGTTAATACACCTGTATTTCCCAATGCAACTCCGGGATTAAGAAATTATTATGCATCTCTCGTTGGTCTGTATATGTTGGCTGCATATTTTGGAAAGGCAACGGGAAATGGAACAGAATGTTTTGTGGAAGAAATGGAAGAGGCAATTCGTCAGTATACATCAGCATATACAGATTTGCTTGATGAATATGATAATCAAATGTTTGAACTTGCAAATAAATGGAAAAACTTTAAATCTTTTGATTTGATTGGAGATGACGTCCAATACTGTACAGCTTTTTTCATAGCAGCCAAATTTGCAGAAGTTGCTGGAGGCATAACGAATGTAGATGATTCTGAAGACTGGTGTCATGTTCCTTTTTTTCAAAAAAATCCGGGGAAAATAGGGACTATTATTGTAGCAGATCGTTTGGCAAATGACCGTAGCCGCATTAGAGAAACAGTGAAACAGGCAGTGGGTATCGGACGGCCAGTGTTATTGTTGGCAAATGGAACAAAGGAAGACTTCGGAATTACTGCAGATATTGAAGTATGTACATTGCCGGATACTCCTAAAGGGTATGAATTTATATCTGTATTAATGAATTATCTTCCTGGTTCGATTTTAGCAGGCTATATTGCTACACTTCTAAATGAACCATTTTTCAGAGGAAAGGTTGGAGTTTGGAAAGATCCGGGAGCACCTATTTTTTACAGTAATATTGAAGTGATTTGAATAAATCATATATCAGGCAAGAGGGCCATAGTGGCCATGAATTACATTTAGAATTCATGGCCACTATGGCCCATATTGCTCTCTTTTCATCTTTAAACTTAAGCTTACGCCACTACTACAACATTGGTAGCCTGCGGTCCGCGGTTTCCTTCAGTAATGTCGAATGTAACGGACTGGCCTTCCTCCAGAGTCTTGTAGCCATCGGCCACGATACCGGAGAAATGTACGAATACGTCCTCTCC
>DWYN01000065.1 GCA_019118645.1 Candidatus Blautia excrementipullorum
TCTTGCGTGGGTCATAAAAGCTTTCATAAATTTGAAGATAAGTGCCTTTATTCAGATTGGATTTTTTTAAAAAGTAAGCCATAAAATCACCTCTCCTCATTATAACACCATAACACCATTTAGTAAAGAGGCAAAAAAATATTTTGTCAAGTTTTTAAAAAATAAAAAAAAGCCAGCAAATACGCTGACTGTAAGAATTCAGGGAAAGAATCACACTTAAAGTTTTATGGTGTTAAAACTGAAAGACGGGAAGTATTCATTTTATTAATAAGTGTTTTTTAAACAATTCGATAAAAAGTCTTTTCTGCAATAACTCCAGAAAATCAGAATGGTTTCCAGGAAATAAAAAACAGAAGGGTAGGGATTGCATTATACAAAGGGATTGGATATAATGAAAACTATGAAAATAGGCAGATAACAGACATATAGAAAAGGAGAAAATATGGTTTTTTGGACTGCCATAAAGAACAAATTAAAGAGAATCATACCTGGTAGCAGGGATTATCTGGATAAAAAGCTGAAAACAGTGGAAAATAGACTTAAAGATCTGAGCAATAAGTGGAAGAGCTGCGATAATAAGCTGAAAACTCTGGACAACAGATCCTATGAGCTGGAACAGATAAACAGGCGGCAGGAGAAGCTCCTTCAGGAAATCCTTCAGATCAGCAAATCCCAGGCAAAAGCGATAGAGGAACTAAAGCAGTATATTGGCCGCGAGTTCCAGCGCCGTGATAATTGGGGAAAGAGGGCTGAAGAGATCAGCCGCAGCGCAGACGGACGTCCTATATGGGTAATCAAATGTCCGGCACCGGAGGGACCGGAAAGAATCCGATGGGGCGATCATGCTTATGCGGCTGCTTTAAAGAAATATCTTGACCGTCTTGGTATCCATACGGTAGTGGATGCAAAAGAAGACTGGGACTGTGAGGAAAATGCCGATGTAGTGATAGTTCTCAGAGGATGCCATTTTTATCGTCCTGACCGAAGAAATAAAAAATGCATCTATATTATGTGGAATATCAGTCATCCGGAGATGGTGACTCCGGAAGAATATGAGCTTTATGATATTGTATGTATATGTTCCTATCACTATGTCAGGGAGATAGCAGAACGAGTAAAAGTTCCGGTACTGCCTCTTTTGCAGTGTACAGATACGGAGATTTTTTATCCGTCGCAGGAAGAGCCGGAGACTTACGAGAATGAATATGTTTTTATTGGAAATTCCAGGGGGGTTGCCAGACGCTGTGTAGTATGGGCTTCTCAGGATAAACTTCCATTGAAGATATGGGGAGGCGGCTGGACAACTATTTTGGGAGACAACAGAACTATTGTACAGGATACCTCCATAGAGAACAGCCAGATTCCGGAGATTTACCGCTCTTCGAAGGCCACGCTGAATGATCACTGGAAAGATATGCTGGATTGTCACTTTGTGAACAACCGGATTTTTGACGCTCTGGCATGCGGTCTTCCGACCATATCTGACTGCAGTGATGAACTGAAAGAGATTTTTCCGGATGCGGTTCTCTACTACGAGACAAAAGAAGATTTTGATCAATGTATCCATACTCTTGAAACGGACTATGCATCTGTAAAGAAAAAGGTTGCGGAGCAATGGCCTCTGATCAAAGAAAAATATTCCTTTGAGGCCAGAGCAAGGGAATTGGTGGAAATTGTAGAGAAATATGGAAAAAAGAATAAATAAGAAACACATTTTTCCAGGAATCCTCATCCTCATTTTTCTGAGTATTATCTGCGTTGTGGTTTATAAGGCACAGATCAGAGAGAAACTGGAACAGCCGGTAGAATATACCATGATGACGGAGCATAAAGATACAGCAGAAGTGGTTTTATCCAGGGAAGGGCCAACATTCTCGGAAATTTTTTTGTGTAAAGTACCGGAACTGAAAAGTCTGAGCATTGAACTGACTGGAAAAGAAGTAGTGGATGAGGCCAGATTGAATATGACGCTTTATGATGCAGATACTGGCGAGATCTATTACCAGGAGGAAAAGTCTGTCCGCGCAGTGATGGATTCGCGGGTTCAGAACAAAGCAGAATTTATTTTTCCGGAACCTATTCAGGATTCAGAGGGAAGAAAACTCTGTCTCACCTGGAGTCTGAAGGACGCCGGAACTACGTCTGTTCATCTGAAAGCTAATCAGAAGCAGATACTTGTCTCCTCTTTTAACGGTGTGGAGGGAAATGGGACCAATGTGATCTATACTCTTCGCTATGGGGATAGCCAGTGTCTGGATATTTTGTACATTGGATTATGCGCCGTGCTTGTGAGCTTTACTGCATTGTGCTGGTGGATGCTGATCATACGTCGTATGACAGTGGAAAAATTTTTTATCCCAATGGCAGTGACTTTAGGTCTTGTCTTTCAGTGCCTGATCACTGTAGGAGGAGTGCCGGACGAGCCGGGACATCTGGATACAGCGTACAAATATTCCAACAAGATACTTTTGGTGGAGGACACAGAAACACCAGGGACTATTTACAAGCGCATCTGCGACGTGGAAATGAGCGATATGCTGGCCAATGGGCTGGAGAGTAATTCTTATTATCAGCTTATGACAAATACTTTTGCAAATCCCGGGGATACAGAGCTGATAGAGGTAAGCTATATAGATTCTACAAATTTGGTGCCGGGAATCGTTTATCTTCCTTCTGCGTTAGGACTCAGTGTGGGAAGGATCCTTGGATTTTCAGCCATGCTGACATTGCAGCTCGCCAGGATATTTAATCTGATCTGCTTTGTTCTTTTAGTCTGGATGGCGATCCGCCTGATTCCTTTTGGAAAAAATCTCCTGGCAATGGTAGCGGTGCTTCCGATTACTTTACAGCAGGCGGCTTCTTTTTCTTATGACGCAATAGTAAATGGGGGGGTGATGCTCTTAGCGGCCCTTTGCTTTCGGATGTGGAAGAGAAAACAGAAAGAAAAAAGGGAGATAATATCAGCTGTTATTTTGATAGTGTTTGCGGCTATGGTAAAGGGCGGCGTTTATCTGCCCCTTTTGTTGTTGTTGTTTCCTGCTTTTGTCGGAAGACCAAATTTGAAAAATCCGGATCAGAGAAAATATTTTCTCGGTATCAGTTTGTGTGCAGCGGCAGTTATTCTTATGGCGATAGTCAAATTTTTTCCAGTATTGCAGACGTTTGTGGAGGGAAACGGACAGAGCGGGGACAATGCAATATATACAGTTCCTTATCTTCTGCAGCATCCGCTGAAAATCGTTTATCTGTATTGGAACACCCTGATACAGGAGGGGGACGTTCTGCTGCAGGGGCTTTTAGGGGGGACACTTTCCTGGCTGGATAGGAGGATGAACTGGATTTTCCAGATAGTATTTTTCATTTGCTTATTATTAATGGCTAATATGGAAAAGGACCGTTTTAATGGCTGCCGAAGGGAGAAAATGCTTATAGCCTCGGCCTGTGGCATTTCTATTATTTTGATCATGGCATCTATGTTGGTGGGATATACGAAAATAAGCGCTGATTATATTCAGGGTCTTCAAGGGCGCTATTTTCTGCCTCTTGCCCTGCCGCTGTTCTGCCTGACGGCCAATTCTATGGTAGAAGTGGGACGAAGACACAGATCCATTATTTGGATGACGATGATGGTCGCGGAGGTACTGATGATCCCGCAGGTGGCAGCCTGCTAACTGAAATACATAAAAGGAGAAAAGATTGAAACTGTTGATTATTATTCCGGCTTATAATGAGGGAGGATCTATTGAGCGGGTAGTAGACAATTTAATAGAAAACTATCCTCTGTATGATTACGTTATTATTAATGACGGGTCTACAGACGATACGCGGAAAATCTGTTCCCGGCGAGGCTTTAACTTCATGGATCTGCCGGTGAATACAGGGCTTTCAGGTGCTATCAAAAGTGGAATGCGTTATGCAAATTATTATGGTTACGATTATGTTCTCCAGCTGGACGGAGACGGACAGCATGATCCCAGATATATTGAATGCATGCTTGAAGAAATGAAAAAAACAGGCTGTGATATTGTGATAGGCTCCCGGTTTAAGACAGAGCATAAGCCGTTTACCTCCCGTATGCTGGGCAGCAAGATTCTTACGGCCGCTATCTGGCTGACTACCAGAGGAAGATATATCGGAGACGTGACTTCAGGAATGCGTCTATTTAACAAAAAAATGATCAAACGTTTTGGATACGATATGCATTACAGTCCGGAGCCGGATACACTGGCATATCTTTTAAACCGGGGAGTGAAGATTCGGGAAGTGCAGGTACAGATGCAGGAAAGAATTGCAGGAGTCAGTTATCTGAATTTAAAGAGTTCTGTATGGTATATGATCAAAATGCTGTTTTCTATATTATTGTTCCAATGGTTCCGCAGATAGGGAAAGGAGAGGAAATATGTCAGATACATTAAGGATTCTGCTTTTTTTCGCAGCTCTCATGACAGGGGGCTGGATAGTCTACAAAATCCGAAAATTGCAGGTGAAAATGCAGGATGCTATTTTCTGGGTGGTTTTTGCAGTGATTCTTTTTATCCTTGGAATTTTTCCGCAGGCAGGTTTCTGGCTGACGGAGCGCCTTGGCATTATGTCTCCGGCCAATCTTATCTTTCTGGTGATCATTTTTCTTTTAATGGAGAAGGTTTTTACTTTATCTATTATTGTTTCCCAGCTTGAAGAGAAAATTTCCATTCTCTCCGCAGAAGTGGCCCTCCGATCTAATGCTATGGAGAAAAGAATGGAAGAAGTAGAAAAAGGTGCGGAGAAGGAAAATAAGAAAAATGAAAAAAATAGAGCATAGAAAAATAGTTCTATATAAAGGAGAAGACCACAGTTTTGCAGTCTGCGCCTACGGAGAAAGTCCCTATCTGGACGAATGCCTCCGTTCTCTTGTCGTGCAAACTGTAAAAAGCCACATTTTTATCATTACTTCTACGCCGAATCCTCATATTTTTTCTTCTGCAGAAAAATATGGTATTCCCCTTTATGTCAATAATGGTGAAAAAGGATTGGCAGGCGACTGGAATTTCGCTTACGATCATGCGGAAACGTCTCTGGTGACTTTGGCCCATCAGGATGACAGATATTACAAAAATTATACAGAGGATATACTGACGGCTCTGAATGCCTGCTGCCGTCATCCTCTTCTTGTATTTACAGACTACAATGAACGGAGAGAAAACAGGACTGTTGTTTCCAATCATCTTCTGAAGGTGAAGCGATTTATGCTACTGCCTATGAGATTTCATTGCTTTTGGAGAAGCAGATTTATACGTAGATGTATTTTATCATTCGGAAATCCTATATGCTGTCCAAGTGTAACTTTTGTCAAAAACCATCTTTTAGGTTTTTCTTTTCGCAATAA
>DWYN01000066.1 GCA_019118645.1 Candidatus Blautia excrementipullorum
GGCGGTAAAGAAGGCGGAGGCCGATCTGGAACTGGCCTGTGATGAGATCGTACTGAAAAACGCAGACGGCGCTGAACGCAGGAGATATGCGGAACTTTTGCTGTCAACAGCAGGGGAATCCAGAGGTTACACTACCTGCCTGTCCGCATCTGCGAAGACGCTCCGGTATCGTCTGAAAGAAACACAGACAGCAAGAAAGAGAAGAGCCGGATTCATCCTTTTATTTACAGTCATGTTTGTCAGTTCTCTCGCTGTGGGAAAGATCGCGATTGCCACGGAGAGGGGAACCACAGGAGAGATCACGGGTCTGAACATGACGGATCTTACGAAAGCGTCTGTTGGTTTCGGAAGCGGCAGTGAGGTACCCTATGAGATCGGGGATATGGAGCGTCTCTCATCTTATCTGTCCGGATTACAAATGGAAACAGTTCTCTCTTCCTATGGCACAGGAAACAGTCCGCTGGAAGGCGAAAATACTCTGTACGGAAAAATGGGAACCGCAGGCGGAACATTTTATATTCACGACGATTACCTGGAAATATATGATTCCGGTCACGCCGGTCAGACGGTACAATATCATTTCGTGGAGCCGTTGGACTGGGAATATGTCCGGACGCTGTGTAAACGGTGAAACTTGGATTGAAACCATTAAGCGGTGGCCTGACATCTTTCGATCTGGAGCAGGGAGGAGCAAAACTGAGAAAATCAACATATCCGCTGCCATCGTTTTCTTTTCATACGCCGTCCACTTTTTCCGTAAATCTGGACTTGTCTTTCCCTGTCTGCTATAATGAATTTTACAGATTCCGGAAGGGAACCATGTATAATTGCACATATAATTTACGAAACAGGAGGAAAACAGAATGATCGTTACAACAACGGGCTATATAGAGGGCAAAAAGGTAGAGGAATACAAGGGAATTGTTTTCGGCGAGGTGATCACCGGTGTGAATGTGCTGAAAGATTTTGCGGCGGGCATGAGAAACTTTTTCGGCGGCAGATCACAGTCGTATGAAAACGAATTGACGGCTGCCAGAGAGGAAGCTCTGCGTGAGATGGAAGAAAGAGCGGAGCAGAGAGGGGCCAATGCCGTAATCGGCGTGGACATTGATTATGAAGTCCTGGGCGCTGACAATGGCATGCTTATGGTAACAGCCAGCGGCACGGCTGTTGTGGTCCGTTAGTTCCATGAACGCAGGGAGGAACGGACGGGAATACCTCGGATATGTGCTGGACTGCCTGAGGTGCAGGCTGCGGGAAGTACAGGAGGCCCTGGACGCCGGAGCAAAAGAAATTGAGGATATGCATGACTATTACTGGGAAAATTATACAGAGATGGACCAGTACGGATACGAGGAGTTCGACAACCGGCAGGCGCTTCTGCAGCAGGTAAATGCCAATGAAGACCAGCGGCAGCTGCGCAGAAGATTTCAGAAAATGCTGGATTCCCCTTTTTTCGGACGGGTGGATTTTACCTACGAAGGAGAGGAGGAAGCAGAAGAGTTTTATATTGGTATCGGGAACTTTTCGGAGAGGGCGGGAAGCAGTCCGCTGGTATATGACTGGAGAGCTCCGGTCAGCAGCCTTTTTTACGATTACGACAAAGGGCCTGCTTCCTACGAAGCGCCCTCCGGAACCTTCCGCGGAGAGATCAGCTCAAAATGGCAGTATAAGATCCGGAATGGAAAGATGCTCTACGAATTTGAGAGTGATATCAAGATTGATGATGAAATTCTGAAGGCGGAGCTGGGAAGCAGCGGCGAGGTGCAGCTGAAAAATATTATCCGCACCATTCAGAAAGAGCAGAATGCCATTATCCGCAATACAAAGGACAGAATTATGGTAATCCAGGGAACTGCGGGAAGCGGGAAGACTTCGGTAGCTCTGCACCGGATTGCTTACCTTCTCTACCATGACAGGAAGAATCTGAAGTCTTCCAATATTCTGATTCTCTCGCCAAACAGCGTGTTCGCCGACTACATCTCCCATATTCTTCCGGAACTGGGCGAGGAAAATATACAGGAGATGAGTTTCGACCTGTTTGCTTACCGGGATCTTCAGGATACGGCGGCGGACTGTGAGGACAAGTATGATCTGATTGAGAAAGCAGTTCTGCGGCCGGAAATTCTTGAGTCTTTCAGAGAAAAACAGTCCCGGGATTTTACTTCGCGGCTGAACCGTTTTATGATGGAACTGGAGGACGGGCTGATGAATTTCCGGGATGTGGAGTACCGGGGATTCCAGAAAAAAGAAGCGGAAATCATACGTCTTTTTTATTTTAAATTCTCAGAAATACCGCTGCTTTCCCGCATGGAGGCGGTTGCCGAATATTTTATTGATGAACTGGAAACCCTGAGACAGAGGGATCTTTCTGAAGAAGAGCGGGCGGAAGTTGAAGAAAAATTTTTCAGGATGTATGAGACCAGAGACTGTTACGTACTTTACAGCCGCTTCCTGGAAGAGGAGGGGTATGCTCCGCTTCCGCGCCGCCCTCTGGAGAAGCGCAGGCTCTCTTATGAGGACGTATATCCGGTTCTCTATCTGAAGCACTGTCTTATCAGCTGCCGGGAACACAGAGGAATCAAACACCTTGTTGTGGATGAGATGCAGGATTATACCTGGATCCAGTACCTTTTGCTGAAAAAGCTCTTCCCGTGCAGGATGACGATTATGGGAGACAGGGCACAGACAATGGAAGACCGGCCCCAGGATGTACTGTCGTTCCTTCCGGAAATTTTCGGCAGGGATATTCGTGTGATTTTTATGAACAGAAGCTACCGCAATACAGTGGAGATCGCTGAGTATGCCAACAGGCTTGCAGGAATTACAGATATGGAACTTTTCGAACGGCATGGGGCAGAAGTTGCGGAACGGAAGTTTATGAGCCGGGAGGAAGCTTTTTCCGGAGTCCTGGAAACCTGGCGGAAAGACAGGGAACGGCTTGAAACCTCTGCGGTGATTTTTCTGACGGAAAGGGAAGCAAGAGAAGCGGTCTCCTGGTTTCTGGCTGAACTTGGAGAGGAACTCAAAGGTGAGATTTCCTATCTGGACAGAAACAGCCAGAGCTTCCGGAAAGGGCTGACGATAACCACCTTTTATCTGGCAAAAGGCCTGGAGTTTGACAGGGTATACGGAATTTTCTCCGCGGAAGATGACAGCCCTCTTTCCAGGCAGGCAAGATATATCACGGCCACAAGAGCCCTTCATGAGCTTGCAATGTATACAATATAAATTTCAGCGGAGAAACAGTCGAAAAGTGGTTTTTCATAGGATTTTCACATTCAGAAAGGGAAATTTCATTGACACGTTTGTAATAAAATTGTAAACTATACAAGAAGGTTTGGGGTATAATCAGAATTATAAGGAGGATATCATGAAAAATAAAAAAATACTTGCTATATTAGCACTTGCTGTATCAGCATCCGTTTTTATGGCAGGATGCGGTTTCGGCGGTGAAGAACCGGAGGAGCAGGTAGAGGTTACCGTAACGCCGACGCCTGAAGCGACACCGACACCGGAGGCAACTCCGACGATCGCTCCGGATGTGCAGGATACGACTTACACCTCCGCTGACGGAACAATATCAATTAAGCTTCCGGATGCAACCTGGGCCAACAGAACAGACGAGACGAATACACTCAGCTTTGAATCCCCTGATGTGGGCAATATTTTGATTCTGCACGGCCAGGGCGAGGAGACAATGGCTGCCACAGTGATTCCAAGCACACAGGATATGGCAGTTTCTCTGGAGCAGGCAGACAATGACAAAGTCCAGGGAACAGATTTTGAGATTCAGAATTATACGGCAAATGATGTAAACGGCATCGGTGTATACAGTTATGTGACGCATATGCTGAATACAGAGAAGAGTGACGGAAACCTGTATGTGATTCATAAAGTGTTTGCAAATGCCGAGGAATACTACAGCATTGAGGCTTCTGTCAAGACAGAGGAAGCTCTCTCTTCCGTACAGGCAGCAGTAGACTCCTTCCAGATCCTCGGAAACTCAACGCTTCGTGAAGCGGCTCCGGGAACTGCTTCTGCGGCAGATACGAATACAGCCGGAACAGACGCCGGTACAGGAACAGATGCAGCGGCAGGAACAGATGCCAATGCAGGTACGGATGCGGCAGCCGGAACAGATGCCGGAACCGGAACAGATACAGCCGCAGGAACGGACGGAACGTCAGATACTTCTTCTTCAGGCGGTTCTACTACCATTCCGAATTCGGCAGGCTTTACGGATGAGCAGCTTACAGACACGAACCAGACACGAACTATCTACCGCAACTCTGACGGACATCCGCTGGTTATTCAGCCGGACGGAAACGGAAACTGGGTGGACTTTGACGGAAATACCTATACCTTTACCGGAGAGCAGGATGCCTATGACGAGGAGGGCAACAGCTACTACTGGCATGGAGAAGGTGCGGATGTATATTACATGCCTGTTCAGTAAGCGGCACAGGATGAATTGAAGATTCGCGGATACTTTAAGGCAGGTGAGAAATCATCTGCCTTTTTAGCAGAAAAAGAGTGCTGCGGCGGGAAGAAAACAGGAGGAAGAGCGGCAGCGGCGAAGGAGATACAGATGGAAAGTTACGGAAAATTTGCACAGGTATATGACTTGTTTATGGATAATGTGGATTATGAGGCATGGGCGGACTATCTGGAAGAGTGCCTGAAGTCAGAAGGAATCGGAAACGGGCTGGTGGCGGAGCTTGGCTGCGGCACAGGTACAATGACGGGATTGCTTGCGCAAAAAGGATATGATATGATTGGTGTGGACAATTCAGAGGAAATGCTGGCGGAGGCGGCGGAAAAGAAGATGGAATCCGGCCAGGACATCCTTTACCTTCTGCAGGATATGCGGGAGTTTGAACTTTACGGAACCGTCCAGGCGGTAATCAGCGTCTGCGACAGCCTGAATTATATTACCGACAGAGAAGAGCTTAAGCAGGTTTTCTGCCTGGTAAACAACTATCTGGACCCGGGCGGCATTTTTCTGTTTGATGTAAATACTGTTCATAAATACCGGGATGTGCTGGGAGACGCCACGATTGCGGAAAACAGAGAAGAGGGAAGCTTTATCTGGGAGAACAGTTATGACCCGGATACAGGACTGAACATTTATGAGCTGGCTCTGTTTCTTCCGAGAGAAGACGGTCTCTATGAGAAATGTGAGGAGCTTCACTGTCAGAGAGGATATGACGAGGACGAGGTGAGGAAGCTTCTGTCAGAAGCCGGCATGGAAGTTCTGGGTGTATACGATGCTTACACGAAAAATCCGGCTTCGGCGGAAAGTGAAAGGCTCTTTTTTATAGCCAGAGAGCATGGAAAAAAGGAAAGCAAAAAAGAAGAATAAAAGGACTGCTCCGGCAGTTCAGGAGGAAACTATGAAAGATTATATTGTGAGAGCAACAGCTGCAGAAAGTCAGGTAAGAGCTTTTGCTGCGGTGACAAGGGACGTGGTTGAAACGGCGAGAAAGGACCACAACACAAGCCCGGTGGCTACGGCTGCGCTGGGACGTCTTCTGACGGCCGGGGCTATGATGGGCGTGATGATGAAGGGAGAAAAGGATATTCTCACTCTGCAGATCCAGGGCGATGGGCCGCTGCAGGGAATTACGGTAACGGCAGATTCCCAGGGCAGAGTAAAAGGATATGTGGGAAATCCGGATGTGATTCTTCCCGTAAATGCCAAAGGCAAGCTGGATGTAGCGGGAGCAGTAGGACACGGTATTCTGAATGTGATTAAGGATATGGGGCTGAAGGAGCCTTATTCCGGACAGGTGGCTCTGCAGACAAGTGAAATTGCAGAGGATCTGACTTACTATTTTGCGGTCAGCGAGCAGGTTCCCTCCGCAGTGGGACTGGGAGTGCTGATGAATAAAGACAATACAGTCCGTCAGGCCGGCGGCTTTATTATTCAGGTGATGCCTTTCGCAGAGGAAAAGACGATTGCAAAGCTGGAAGAAAACGTACAGAAAATTCAGTCTGTAACCACTCTTCTTGAGGAAGGACATACGGCAGAAAGCCTTCTGGAAAAGGTGCTGGACGGATTTGACATAGAGATTACAGACCGGGTGCCCACAGAATTTTACTGTAACTGCAGCAAAGAGAGAGTGGAGAAAGCCCTGATCAGTATAGGGAAAAAAGACCTCAGGGAACTGATTCAGGAAGGGAAGCCGGCGGAGCTGAACTGTCATTTCTGCAATACAAATTACGTATTCAGTGTGGAGGAACTGAAAGAAATTCTCAGAAGATGCAAATAAGAAGGAGAAAACGTCATGAAAGATGGATTCATTAAAGTAAGCGCAGGAACGCCGGACGTAAGGGTGGCGGACTGCGCGTATAATGCTGGAAAAATTATTGCCATGGCCGCAGAGATGGAAACGCAGGGAGCGAAACTTATGGTTTTCCCGGAGCTCTGCATTACTTCTTATACCTGCGGGGATTTATTCTGGCAGGAAAATCTTCTGGAAGAGGCGGCAGCCCAGCTTTTCCGTATTGCAGAGGAAACGGCGGCGGCAGATGCGCTGATTTTTGTGGGACTTCCGCTGGAATACAATGGAAAACTGTATAATGTGGCGGCGGGTATCAGCCGGGGAGAAATCCTGGGTTTTGTGCCTAAAATACACATTCCAAACTATAATGAGTTTTATGAGGGAAGATATTTCACCTCCGGAAAAGATGTGGACGGGACTGTATTTCTGAAGCGGAAAACGATCGGGCATGATCATGAAGGAGATGCCGGAAAAGAACAGGCGGAAGAATATGAAATTCCCATCAGTCCAAAGCTTATTTTTACCTGTCCGGAATTTCCGAAGCTTCAGGTTGCGGCGGAAATCTGCGAGGATCTCTGGGTGCCGGATCCGCCAAGTGTCAGCCACGCCTATCATGGGGCAAATGTAATTGTCAATCTTTCCGCCAGTGATGAGGTGGTGGGAAAAGATTCTTATCGGAAAAGCCTCGTAAGCAGCCAGTCTGCCAGACTGCTCTGCGGCTATATTTACGCTACGGCCGGGGAGGGGGAATCCACCCAGGATGTGGTTTACGGAGGCCAGAACATGATCGCGGAAAACGGAGTGATTCTGGCAGAGAGCCGCAGATTTGCAAACGGTGCAATTTATGGGGAACTGGATATACAGAGGCTGATGAATGAACGCCGGAGAATGACAACCTGCCGGTTTGCGCCGGATATCGCCGCGGATAATAACAGCTGTTATACAGAAGCTATTTTTCATCTGGAAAATGTTGAGACAGTTCTCACAAGAAAATTTGATTCGCGTCCTTTTGTTCCTGACGCCAGGGAGGAGAGGGACCGGAGGTGTGATGAAATCCTGAATATTCAGGCCATGGGACTGAAGAAAAGGATTGCCCATATACACTGCCGGAATGTGGTGATCGGCCTTTCCGGAGGACTGGACTCCACCCTTGCCCTTCTTGTGGCCGTGAGAGCTTTTGACATGCTGGATATGGACAGAAAAAAAATTACAGCAGTTACCATGCCCTGTTTCGGAACCACAGACAGAACTTATCAGAATGCGTGTCAGCTGGCCAGCTGCCTTGGAACAGAGCTCCGGGAAGTCAATATCCGTGAGGCGGTAAGCCTTCATTTCAGAGATATCGGACACGACCCTGAAGTTCATGATGTGACCTATGAAAACGGACAGGCAAGGGAGAGAACGCAGATTCTGATGGATATTGCCAACCAGTCAGGAGGAATCGTGATCGGCACAGGGGATCTTTCAGAGCTCGCTCTGGGATGGGCGACCTACAATGGAGATCATATGTCCATGTATGCTGTGAACTGCTCTGTTCCGAAAACTCTTGTCCGTCATCTGGTAAGGTATTACGCTGATACCTGCGGAGACAGGAAGCTGAACGGGATACTTCTGGACATACTGGACACTCCGGTAAGCCCGGAGCTCCTTCCGCCGAAGGATGGGGTTATCTCCCAGAAAACAGAAGATCTGGTGGGACCTTATGAACTTCATGACTTCTTCCTGTATTATATGCTGCGGTGGACCTTTCCGCCGAAAAAGATTTTTCGCATGGCGAAGCTGGCCTTTGCGGGAGAATACAGCGTCGAAGTGATTCTGAAATGGCTGAAAACTTTTTACAGACGCTTTTTTGCGCAGCAGTTTAAACGTTCCTGTCTGCCGGATGGCCCAAAAGTGGGAAGCGTGGCGGTATCTCCAAGAGGCGATCTCCGGATGCCAAGCGACGCCTGCGCGGATCTTTGGCTTCGGGAACTGGATGAAATTGAATGCCAGTAAGAGCAGGAAAGCTCTGCAGTGAGAAAGCCCGGCAGGAATTATTCTGTCCGGGCTTTCTCCAGAGCAGACTCAATAGCGCTGATCAGCATCATGGAGGTATATTTCTGGTCGCTGGAATACTGCAGATTCTCCAGAGACTGGGTGGAGTAGATCTGACTTGCCAGAGAGTCCAGTGCAGGTTCCACCAGAGGAAACATGGCGGCGGTGGTTTCGCTGAGATTGCAGAGTCTGACGGACTGTATGCGGTCAGTGCCTACGGTTACCTCCACGTCAAAAGTATTGCTGTTCAGATTGACAGAGGTCCGGTAGACTCCGGGTATGTAGAGATCTGCGGTATCGGTAGAGGCTGTCATGGATTTTCCGGGGCCGAACATAAAAAACATCAGCACTCCTAAAATTGCCAGAAAAAGCAGGAAAATACCGGTATAGATGATTTCTTTCATGTGCAGGACTATGATCTTTGTTTTGGAACTCATGGTATGCGCCTCCTGATTTACTGTCAGAACCTGTGGGAGCAGAAAGACAGTGAAATATTCTCCATATATCTTATTATGAGAGTATGCTTTTTATGAATGAAATCTGCAGGGGGTTATTTGCTGCTGCTTTCAAAAGGCAGCAAATAGCTCTGTCTCAGGCCTGTTAAGGGCAGATAAACTTGTGTTTTCTATTATCAGGGAGGAGATTATGTCGCTTCGTTTTTTAATCGGGAATTCCGGTTCGGGAAAGTCTTACAGGGCTTTCTCTTATATTATTGAGGAGGCCGGGAAACATCCGGAACAGATGTACTATGTAATTGTGCCGGAACAGTTTACAATGCAGACACAGAAGACTCTGGTGGAGATGCATCCTGACGGGGGAATTCTCAATATTGACGTGCTGAGCTTTGACCGTCTGGCCTACCGCGTATTTGAAGAGGTAGGAGGGGATACCAGAAAAGTTCTGGAAGAGACAGGAAAAAACATGGTCCTTCAGAAACTGGTGCAGACCTGCCAGAAGGAGCTTGTCTATCTGAGAAGTCAGATGAAGAAGCCGGGATACCTGGATGAGGTGAAATCACTGATTTCAGAATTTATGCAGTATGAAGTGGGGGACGAGGAACTGGATCAGATGCTTGAGAAGGCGTCGGATAAAACGCTTCTTGAAATGAAGCTCAGGGATATTGCGGTGCTGTACCGGGCTTTCCGGGAGTACCTTTCCGGCCACTATATGACCGGGGAGGAGATTCTGGAAGTGCTGGTAAAAGAGCTCCCTCTTTCAAAAAAGCTGAGGGACAGTGTGCTGCTCCTGGACGGATTTACCGGATTTACACCTGTACAGAACAAAGTCATCAGGGAACTCCTTGCCGTGTGCCGCCAGGTTTCCGTGACAGTCACCATGGATGTGAAAGAACCTTTTTTTTATAAAGAAAAATCTCATCAGCTTTTTTACATGAGCCATAAAATGATCCGCACTCTGTCAGAGCTTACCAAAGATATGGAAGAGCCGCTGTGGATAAAGCCCGGGGAACACTCCCGCTTTGCAGAGGCACCTGCTTTAAATTTTCTGGAACAGAACCTGTTTCGTTATAAAAAGGAAAAGTACAGAGAAAAACAGGAGGAGATCGCTGTATTTTGCGCGGGAACCCCTCAGAAGGAGATGGAGGAGGCCGCCAGAAGAATCGTCCGTCTGATACGGGAAAAATCGTATCGTTACGGAGAAATCGCAGTGATTACCGGAAATCTGGAAGAATACGGAACCATTGCCCGGCAGGTACTTGAAGCATCGGGGATTCCATGTTTTATTGATGAAAAACATTCCATTCTGATGAATCCTTTTGTGGAGTATATCCGGGCGGTACTGGAAATGACAGCCCGAAATTTTACTTATGAAAGTGTGTTCCGCTATCTCCGGTGCGGTATGTCCGACATAACAAGGGAGGAAGCGGACTGGCTGGAAAATTATGTGATAGCTCTTGGAATCAGGGGCTTTGCCTCCTGGAGGGAACGCTGGGTGCGTATATACCGGGGGATGAAGGAAGAATCCATTCTGGAGCTGAACGCCATCAGAGAACGCTTCGTCGGGGAAGTGAGGGATCTGGCGGAAGGATTTTCGGGCAGAAAGAAGACAGTGGGAGAGTACTGCCGCTGCCTTTATGACTTTGCTGTGAGAAGCGATATTCAGAAAAAACTGAAGAGACAGGAAGAGATCTTCCGGAGCCGCGGCGAAAAGGCTATGGAAAAGGAGTACGCTCAGATTTATGGGATTGTTATGGGACTTCTGGATAAAATGGCAGAAATCCTCGGCGAAGAAAAAGTGACCCCGGAAGAGTTTCGCCAGATTTTGGAAACAGGGATGACGCAGGCAAAGGTAGCCCTGATTCCGCCAAGTATGGACCAGGTGCTTGTGGGCGATATGGAACGGACCAGGCTGAAAGATGTGCGCGCCCTGTTTTTTGTGGGAGTGAACGAGGGAAATATTCCCAAAAACACAGACGGAGGAGGAATCCTTACGGAGATGGACCGTGAATTCTTTCAGGAGGAGGGAGTGGAGCTGGCTCCCGGTCCAAAAGAGCTGATGAATATGCAGCGCTTTTATCTTTATCTGAATCTTACAAAGCCAGGTGAGCTGCTCTGTCTTTCCTACAGCCATTCCAACGCGAAGGGAGAGGCGGCCAGTCCGGCTTATCTGATTCATACGATAAAACGGCTGTATCCGGATCTTTCTGTGTGTGAGGCAGGAGAACAGGAGTTGGAGCTTCTGGAAACGCCCGACACAGGGATGGACTATTTTCTGGACTGCATGGAAAATCGGGAAAACAGAGAAAATAACGGGATTTTCCAGGAGCTGTACAGCTGGTACCTGAGAAATCCTCCGTATCATGACCGTATAAAACGCCTGACAGAGGCGGCTTTTCTTCGGAAACCATCGGACCGCATCAGCGAAAGTGCGGCAAAAGCGCTTTACGGGGAGATCTCGCCTCACAGCGCCACCCGTCTGGAGAAGTATGCGGCCTGTGCTTTCGCTCATTTTCTCCGGTATGGACTTGAAGTGACAGAGAGGGCGGAATATGAATTCCGGGCTGCAGATATGGGCAATGTCATTCACCAGTCCCTGGAGGAATTTGCCTCTGAGGTAAGAAAAAGAGGGCTGGACTGGAGCAGCCTTGAAAAAGAGGAGAGGGACAGGATCGCAGAGGAATGTCTCGCCAGAGTGGCGGCAGATTATGGAAACACCATTCTGAAAAGCAGCGCCAGGAATCAGTATATGATCGAGAGAACCGGAAGAATCTTGAAGAGGACAGTGTGGGCTCTTCAGGAGCAGCTGAAGCAGGGAGAATTTCATCCGGAGGGATTTGAAGTCTCCATCGGCGGCGGAAGAATCGACCGGATGGATGTGCTGGAGGAGGATAACCGCGTATATGTGAAAATCATCGACTATAAAACCGGGAATACTTCCTTCGATCTGGTAAGCCTTTATCACGGACTGCAGCTTCAGCTTGTGGTGTATATGGATGCTGCCGTGCAGGCGGAGCAGAGAAAACATCCGGATTGTGAAGTGGAGCCGGCCGGAATTTTTTATTATAATGTAAAAGATCCCATGATACAGGCAAATATGGAGGCTGACATAGAAAAGCTGCATCCTCAGCTTTTAAAAGAGCTGAAAATGAACGGGCTTCTGACTGCGGATTCCGGTCTGATTCAGAAAATGGACAGAACGCTGACTTCACTTCCGGTATCCTTCAATAAGGATGGAAGCTTCCGTAAAAATTCATCCGTGGCGACCTGGGAGCAGTTCCGGCTTCTGAATACTTACGTAAAGAAAAAAATTTCGGATATCCGCGCCGGAATTCTTTCCGGGGATGCGGAAGTGGCTCCCTATGAGCTTGGGAAGAAGAACGCCTGTACTTACTGCCCTTATCAGGGCGCCTGCGGATTCGACAAAAAAATTCCGGGCTATGAATACAGAAGGCTGAAACAGTTTGCCGGCGAGGAACTGTGGAGAGAAATGGAAAAGGAGGTTCGCTGAGATGGGAATGAAATGGACGGAAGAACAGCAGAAGGTAATTTCCCTCCGAAACAGGAATATTCTTGTCTCTGCGGCCGCCGGTTCAGGGAAAACCGCTGTCCTGGTACAGAGGATCTTAGGCAGGATTATGGACAAGGAGAATCCGGTGGATATTGACAGAATGCTGATTATGACGTTTACAAGAGCTGCGGCCGGAGAGATGAAGGAGCGCATTACAGCAGCTCTGGAGCAGGCTCTTTATGAGAATGCGGAAAACGATCATCTTCAGAGACAGATGAATCTGATCCATACGGCACAGATCACTACTATAGACGGATTCTGCTCCTATGTTATACGGAACTACTTTCATATGATCGGCCTTGATCCCGGATATCGCACTGCTGAGGAAGGCGAGCTGAAGCTTCTCCGGGAGGATGTGCTGAAGGATCTTCTGGAGGATGCGTACAGGGAAAAAAATGAGAAATTCGTAGAACTTGTGGAGTGCTATGCCCCCGGAAAGACAGATGACGAAATCAAAGAGATGATTCTGAAGCTGTACGAGGCGGCGATGAGCCATCCCTTTCCGGAAGAATGGCTGAACCAGTGTCTGGAGGTCTACCGGGCGGACAGTGTGGAAAAGCTCCGCGAAGAGGAATGGATGAAACTTTTGTGGGAGACTGTGGATGAGGAGCTTGCCCAGGCGGAGGAACTTGTCCGGGAAGGCGCTGCGGTCTGCCGCGAGCCGGGAGGCCCTTATCTTTACGAGGAGGCTTTGGACAGTGATCTTCTTTCGATTTCCGCGGCCCGCAGAGCTGCAGAGGAGAGAGATTACGACAAAATGGCGGAATTTCTGGAAAGCCTTTCCTTCGCCAGACTGCCGGGGAAAAAACAGCCGGAGGCGGAAGAGACAAAGAAGGAACTGGTGAAATCTTTGCGGGAAGAGGAAAAAAATATTCTCAAAGAATTATCCTCCCGGTATTTCTGCTGGAGGGAAGAATCTCTCCTGGCTCTTCTTTCCTGCTGCAGAAAATCTATGGAAAGTCTTGTGGATCTGACGCTTTCCTTTCGTGAGCGCTTTTCTGAAAAAAAACGGGCCAAAAATCTTCTGGATTTTACAGATATGGAGCATTTTGCTCTGGAAATCCTGGTCCGGAAAGAGGGGGAAAAGCTGATGCCGACCCAGGCGGCCAGGGAACTTTCTGAGAAATATGAAGAGGTTCTTATCGATGAATACCAGGACAGCAATTATGTTCAGGAGATGATCACCGCCATGGTTTCCGGATGGGCCGGGGGACGGAAAAATATCTTTATGGTGGGGGATGTCAAACAGAGCATTTACCGCTTCCGCCTTGCCAGACCGGAGCTTTTTATGGAAAAATATAAAACTTATTCTCTGGAAGACAGCGAGGAACAAAGAATCGATCTTCACAAAAATTTCCGAAGCCGTTCTCAGGTGCTGGAAAGCGTCAATTATATTTTCAGACGCATTATGGGGGAGGATCTGGGAGGCATTACTTACGACAGCAGCAGTGCCCTGTACCCCGGTGCCGTTTTCCTGGAAGGCGGAAATGAAGAATTCCTTAAAACAGAAGTCCTGCTGGTGGAAAAAGACGGAGAAGAACTGGAGGAAGAAAAAGGAGGAAAGACCGATCAGGAGCTGGAAGCCCTGGCTGTGGCTTCAGAGATCAGGCGGATTGTCGGAAAAGAAGAAATAGCAGATAAAGAAACAGGGGCCTTACGGAAGATTGCTTACGGGGATATTGTTATTCTGCTTCGCACCGCGAGCGGATGGGCGGAGACCTTTTCACAGGTGCTGGCATCCAAAGGCATTCCTGCGTATACAGCTTCACGAACGGGATATTTTTCCGCCGTGGAGGTGGTGACTCTCTTAAATTATCTGAGAGTCTGCGACAATCCTCTTCAGGATATTCCTTTGGCGGGAGTGCTCCGTTCGCCTATCTGCGGCTGTACGGCTCAGGAACTGGCCATGGTGAGAAGCCAATGTCCGGAGGGACTTCTGTATGAAAGTGTCTGTGCTTATGCGAAGGACGGACAGCTGACGCTTTTTCCGGAGGAGAATGAAGAAGAACGCCTGAAAATAAAACTCCGGAATTTTTTGGATCAGCTTCAGAAAGTACGGGATATGTCCTCTTATACGCCGATTCACCAGCTGATTCTTTATATTTTAAAGACAACAGGGTATGAAGAGTATGCAAGAGCTCTTCCGGGAGGAAGCCAGAGAGGAGCCAACCTTCACATGCTGGTGGAAAAAGCATTGGATTACGAAAAGACCAGCTACCGGGGACTGTTTAATTTTGTCCGTTATATAGAGAGCCTGCAGAAATATGAGGTGGATTTCGGGGAAGTGAACCTGTCCGGTGCAGGAAGCGAATCAGTGCAGATTATGACTGTTCATAAAAGCAAAGGGCTGGAGTTTCCTGTGGTTTTCGCGGCGGGAATGGGAAAACAGTTTAATTTTCAGGACATAAATGCCCGGCTTCTGCTGCACCCGGATCTGGGACTTGGAGCTGACGCTGTCTTTGCTGAGAAACGGCTGATTGTTCCCACGCTGCAGAAACAGATGATCCGAAGAAAACTGAAACAGGAAAGTCTGGGAGAAGAACTGAGAGTGCTGTATGTAGCGCTCACCCGGGCGAAGGAAAAGCTGTATCTTACAGGCTCCATTGGAAAGATGGAGAAACAGGCGGCATTTCTCGCCCGCTTCCGCGGCCGCAGGGAAGATCTGCTTCCCCTGGGACTGCGGGCCGGAGGAAAAAATTTCTGGTCTTATATTCTTCCGGCACTGGCCGGCCACAGCGCTATGACGGAATTGTACCGCGAAAACGGCATTCCCGTGTCGGAGGCGGATTGTGTGGACGAGGGGGCAGATTTTAAAATCCGGAAGATTACGGCAGCCGGTCTTCTTCAGGAAGAAATATTAAATCTTTCTGATGTACAGATTCAGGAAGAGCTTCTGAAAAACTGGGATTATGAGAAGGTTTATGACGAAGAGATAAAGAATACTCTGGAAAAGAGATTTTCTTTTGTATATCCTTACCGATATCTCAGAGAAATGCCGGTGAAGGTAAGTGTTTCCGAGCTGAAAAAGAGAAGCCGGCAGGGAGAAATGGAAAAGGAAGAGGCACTGTTTTATGAGCCGGACGTGGTACCTCTGATTCCCGCCTTTATTGCGGGAGATACGGAAGCGTATACAGGGGCGGCGAAAGGAACGGCATATCACCGTCTTATGGAATGTCTGGACTATGCCCATGCAGATTCCTTTGAGGAAATCCGGGAACAGATCCAGAGGCTTGTTGAAGAGAAAAAAATGACAGAAGAGGAAGGAAACTGCATTTATATCAAGGACATTCTTGGATTTGCCCGGTCCGAACTTGGAAAAAGGATGAGGGAGGCTGCCCGGAAGAAAAAACTTTACAGAGAACAGCCTTTTGTGATTTCAGTAAAAATGAAGGAAATCCAGCCGGACTGGACCGGAGAGGAGACCGTGCTGGTGCAGGGAATTATTGACGCCTATTTTCAGGAGGACGGAGATCTGATTCTGGTGGACTATAAAACAGACCGCGTGACTTCCGGAGAGGAGGGAAAACTGCTGAATCTTTATCACAGCCAGCTTGAGGATTATGCGGAAGCTCTGGAGCGGATGCTGAAAAAGCGCGTGAAAGAATGCTATATTTATTCCTTCGCTCTTGAAAAGCCAATTCCGGTAGAGCGAAAACAACGGAGCGGATGATGAGGTTTCTGCTGTCTGCAGAGGACAGTGGTGAGAACTCAGCCGCTATAATACAGTATAAAAAATCCCGCGGGGGCGGCTCTCAGAGCCGCCATCCCGCGGGATATTTATTTTTCAGGGTCTGTCCCACCAGTTTGCCGAAGCCTAATGGATATCCCTCCACACAGAGAAGATGCCACCCTTTCTCATGAGCAGCCTCTCCGGGAGATACTAAGATCGTTTCCCCGTGAAGGTAGCGGCCGAGGCGCTGGTCGGACACAGGAAGAGAAAGGACGGCCTCTGCATCGTCCTTATGGAGAGCCAGGGCCAGAGCCTCAGACGGCTCAAAGCGGTTTTTCTTCAGATCGCCCAAATAGAGCCCGTTCCGCAGAAACGCCAGCCCACGAAAACCGGTGTTTACCGGGGGAAGATAATATACTTTGTCTCCTCTTGTTTCTACACGGTTCCAGTCGAAAGCGGAGCCTCCAAGAGAACGGAGACCGATTTCTTCAAAAAAGGCCCGAAGCCATTTTTCTGTACCGGGATTGGGGCGGACGTGAGAGGGCTGCTGTATCTGATCAAGAGTTCCGGCTTTCCGGAAAAGAGCCATAAAATGGCCCTCTCCGTTCAGTTTGTGGGGGAAGAGACGGGCGCAGCGCTTTAACCGGAGATCCCCATTGCCCCATTCCGGAACCCCGGATGAAAAACCGCTGTAGTGCGGAAGCGCCAATAGATCCATATCCGGCCGGTTTTCCAGCAGACAGGAGACAGTGCCTTCATCCTCTTCGGGGGCGAAGGTACAGGTGGAGTAAAGAAGCAGTCCTCCCGGACGGAGCATGTCCGCCGCCTGAAGAATCAGCTCTGTCTGGATGCGGCTCAGCTCCCGGGACTTTTCCGGAGTCCAGTCTTTTGCAAGAGCCTCTTCTTTCCGAAACATTCCTTCGCCGGAGCAGGGAGCGTCCAGAAGGATTTTATGAAAGTAGCCGGGAAACTGTTCCAGCAGCCGGGCAGGGGTTTCATTTGCCACAAAAGCGTTTGTGACGCCGAAAAGTTCCAGATTTCTAAGAAGGGCTTTTGCCCGGGACGCGCTGATGTCGTTGGCAACCAGCAGCCCTTTTCCCTCCAGACGGGATCCAAGCGCGGTTGCCTTTCCGCCGGGGGCAGCGCAGAGATCGAGAACGGCTTCTCCGGGTTCAACAGGGAGAAAGGAAGCCGGGGCCATGGCGCTTGGCTCCTGAAGATAATAAAGCCCTGCCTGATAGAAGGGACATCTGGACGGGCGTACGTCTCCGGGATAAAAATAACCGTTTTCGATCCAGGGAATCGGGGTTACTGGAAAAGGAACCAGATTTTCAAATTCTTCCCGGCTTATCTTTGCCGTATTCAGTCTGAGCCCGAAAGAACGGGGCAGTTCATAGCTTTTCAAAAAGGCGTTATATTCTTCTTCCCCAAGCATATCTTTCATCCGCGCAAGGAAAGGCTCAGGAAGATACAGGGGATGATTCTGATCTGTCATAGATACCTCCATCAATCATAATGTTAGGGATATTCAGAGTATAAAATATCTGAGAAAAATACGAAATACTATTGACAAAACTATATTATATAATATATAGTATTATTAACAAAACAATATTATAAAAATATATAACAAATGCAAACAAATAACAGACCCTAAAAAGAAAAGATAGGAAGTGAGCGGATGGTATTTAATACAGGTGCAGCTCTTCTGGACGCGATTGTTCTTGCGGTTGTCTCAAAAGAGGAGGAGGGAACTTATGGATATAAGATCACCCAGGATGTCCGCGGCGTTCTGGATGTATCAGAGTCCACTTTGTATCCTGTGCTTCGGAGACTGCAGAAAGATGAATGTCTGGAAACATATGATATGGCTTATGCAGGAAGAAACCGCAGATATTATAAGCTGACAGAAAAAGGAACAGCGCAGCTGAATCTATATAAGGTGGAATGGAAAAACTATTCTTCTAAAATTACCAGGTTATTTGAGGGAGGATTATGATTATGAACAGAGCGCAGTTTATGGAACAATTAGAAAAACTGCTTTCTGATATCTCAGAAGATGAGAGGAAGGAGGCACTGGAATATTATGAAAGCTACTTTGACGAGGCGGGATCGGAGAAAGAAGCTTCGGTGATACAGGAGCTTGGAAGTCCGGGAAAGGTAGCGGCTATTATAAAAGCTGATCTCAGAGAGCACGGAGAGGAATACGGGGAGTATACGGAACGCGGCTATTATGACGAAAGAACAGAAGATCCGGCTCAGACGCCGGGGAGAAGACGGGAGGAGCATACCGGAGAAACGGAACAGGGACGTTCCTCTTCCCGCTCAGACCGGGCGGAGAGAGGGTATCATCCCAGGCCTAAGAGGGGAGCGGGAGCCATTGCGCTGATTATTATTCTCCTTATTTTTCTGGCTCCCTTTCTGACCGGCACAGTGGGAGGCGTTCTGGGAGTGCTGGCAGTTATCATACTGCTCCCGTTTATTCTTATCTTCGGTGTAGGCGCAGTGGTAATCGCTTTGTTTATCGGCGGTTTGGTAACAGTGTTTGCCGGAATCGGTGTCTGCGCGGCAAGTCCTGCAATGGGAGTTCTGAGCATGGGAGTAGGCTGTATCCTTACGGCAGTGTCGCTTATAGGTCTGGTGTTTGTTGTCTGGTTCGCAGGCCGGCTGCTTCCAAAAGCCTTAAGAGGATTCACGGACTTCTGCCATAGGATTCTCAGCAGAGAAAAAAGGGGAGGTGCAGATGTATGAGAAAGTTCTCAAAAGTTGTTTTGATCACAGCTGGTGTACTGGGAGCAGCGGGCATCGGACTTTTTGCCGGCGGCGCTGCTATGGGGGCGAATATTTCGGAGATGGATCTGCAGCAGTATTATCAGGGACCCCGTATCAGAATTCTGGAGAGACTGCTGGATTGGGACGAAGATGACTGGGATGAAGAACACCACGTGGAAGAACCGGAACGCTATGCCGCGCTCAGCGGAACAAGTCTTTCCTCGGGGTCTGAAAAAACAGACAGTGAAATATATACCCTGGAAGTTCCGTCAGAGATGGAAATCGATCTTTCCTATGATGAATTGATTTTCCGGGAATACGACGGAGAAAAGATTCAGGCGGAGATTACAGGAGACGAAGACGGAAATGTTAAGATCTATACAGAAGACGATGAGTTAAAAATCAAAAGCCGGAAGAAGGTGGAAGGAAGACGGATTGTGATTTCCTGCCCTCCCGATGTCAGATTCCGCAAAATCGGAATTGATGTGGATGCAGGCGCGGTATCTGTGGAAAATGCACTGGAGGCGGAAGACATCAGCATATCTGTAGGCGCAGGTACTTTTTCCAATACTTCTTCCGTGAAAGCCGCGGATGTGGAGGCGGAGGTGGGAGCGGGAACTCTCACTCTCAAAGGACTGAACGCGGAAAATGTTGAAGCAGAGTGTGGGCTTGGCACCATGCGCATGGAAGTGGAGGGAAGAGAAGAAGATTACAGCTACCGCCTCTCCTGCGGCGCAGGAAGCATAAAGCTGGGAGACGGGGAATACACCGGCCTGGGAGCCGTGAAAAAAATTGACAATCCGGATGCATCCCGCAAAATGCAGCTTCAATGCGGTATGGGTACGGTGAATGTAAGCTTTGCGGGATAAACAATTCAGAAAGGGAGGCAGAGACATGAGCAATAAAAGACTGTATAAATCTTCAGTGAACTGTATGCTTTGCGGCGTGTGCGGCGGCATCGCGGAATATTTTGACATAGACCCGACTCTGGTGCGCCTGGCATGGGTGGTTCTGACATTTTTCGGCGGATCTGGCATTCTGGCGTATATTATAGCGGCTATCATTATTCCGCGGGGATAAAAAGAATCATTTTCGCTTCACAGTATTTTCCTGAAGGTATAATTTTTCCTGAAAATGGCAACACTCCATATGACTACAGAAAAGGAGTGAAGACATTGAATAAGGATAAAGAAGTTCAGGCATATCTGAGAGGAGAGCTGACAGAAGAGGAAAGGATGAAGTATGAGATCGCCGGGGAGCTTGGCGTTCTGGACAAAGTGCTTGAGGGCGGATGGAAAAGTCTGTCCGCAAAAGAAACGGGGCGTATCGGCGGTCTGATGACCCGCAGAAAAAAGCAGTAGAACGAAAGCAGAAAAATAAAGACTGACGCGGGCAGAGAAGGAAGCAGAAGGCATTGAAAGGAACTTTCCTCCGGGGAGTTCCTGACAATGCTTTTTTGTGTTATAGTGAAAGAAAAATAAGAAAAGAAGAGGTGAAAGATATGTTTCGAAAAGAGGAATTGGTGAAAAGGGCTTTTGAAGCTCAGAAACATGCATATGCGCCTTATTCGGGCTTTCAGGTAGGCGCGGCTCTGCTTGCGGAAGACGGAAGCGTATATGAAGGCTGCAATATTGAGAACGCTTCCTACGGCGCCAGCAACTGTGCAGAGAGGACTGCGTTTTTCCGGGCGGTTTATGAGGGAAAAAGGAAATTCTCCGCGATTGCTGTTGTAGGAAAAGCGGAAAATGCGGAAGCTTATGAGTATTGCCCTCCATGCGGAATCTGCCGCCAGGTAATGGCAGAATTCTGCGACCCGGAAAACTTTGAGATTATTTTGGCAAAAGATGAGGAAGATTATTGCAGCTATAAACTCGGAGAACTGCTGCCGCTGGGGTTTACGGGAAAAAATATGGAAGAGGAAAAATGAAAAAGGGGATGTGATCCAGGATAATTTGACGGAATATACAGAATTATTTTGCCGAAACTTGTGCTTTTTTCACATTTTTTTCACAGCCTGTAATTGAATAAATAATTTAAAACTGTTATACTGATTATAAGAAAAAGAGGCCTGGAAGAAAACGCTAAAAGTTTTTTTCGAGGTCTCTTACAAATAGAATGACAAATGAACAGACAGGAGAAGTCTATGGGGAGTCGTGAAAAAGCATATGTAAAACTGGAGGATGTATCAAAAATTTACGGTTCCGGTGATGTGAAGATTGTCGCGGTGGATGGAATCAGCTTTGAGATTACAAAAGGGGAATTTGTTGTGATCGTTGGTCCAAGCGGCGCCGGAAAGACAACGGTTCTGAACATTTTGGGCGGAATGGATAAAGCGACTTCAGGCAAAATATTTGTAGACGGAAAGAACATTGCCGGATATTCCAGCAGGCAGCTTACCAGCTACCGGAGAGAAGACATCGGGTTTGTATTTCAGTTTTATAACCTTGTGCCCAATCTTACTGCGCTGGAAAACGTGGAGCTGGCTCTTCAGATCTGCAAAGATCCTCTGGATGCGCGCACAGTACTGGAGGAAGTTGGGCTGCAGGGAAGATTCGGTAATTTTCCGGCTCAGCTTTCAGGAGGAGAGCAGCAGCGGGTGTCCATTGCCCGCGCTCTTGCGAAAAATCCCAAGCTTTTGCTCTGTGATGAACCGACCGGAGCGCTGGACTATCAGACCGGCAAGGCGATCCTTAAGCTTCTGCAGGACATGTGCAGAGAGAGGGGAATGACAGTCATTGTGATCACTCATAATTCTGCTCTGACGCCCATGGCGGACAGAGTGATCCGGATCAAAAACGGAAAGGTTTCCGCTATGACGCAGAATGCGCATCCGACTCCGGTGGAAGAAATCGAATGGTAGGTGAGGCCGGTGAAAAAAGCGTTACATAAAGATTTTTGGATGGAAATAAAGAAGAACAAAGCCCGCTTTATTTCCATTTTCTGCATTGTGGCACTGGGAGTGGCCTTTTTTTCCGGAATTCAGGCAGCTTCGCCGGACATGAGACTTTCCGGAGACGCATATTATACGGAATCAGAGCTGATGGATCTGAAGGTTATGGGAACCCTGGGCCTGACAGAGCAGGATGTGGAGGCGCTGAAAAATACGGAGGGGGTTGAGACGGCAGAGGGCTCCTATTCCACAGATGTTCTCAGCGGAAAAGAGGATTCTCAGAAAGTGCTTCATGTGGAGTCCATGACCAGAGAAACCAATCAGCTTACTGTTACAGAGGGAAGGCTTCCTGAAAAAAGCGGGGAGTGTTTTCTGGATTCAGCTTTTGCGGAGAGTCAGGGGTATCAGGTGGGAAGCCGGATAAACCTGGAGGAGCCGGAGGATCAGGATGCGCTGAAGACAGAAACATATACGGTAACCGGAATTGGGAAAAGTCCTCTGTATATTTCTTTTAACAGGGGAAATTCCACTCTGGGTTCCGGCGAGGTAAACGGTTTTGTATATGTGCTTCCGGAAGATTTCAGCCAGGATGTCTATACCCAGATTTACCTTCGGGTTCACGGAGGAGAAGATGTCACCAGTTATACCGATGCCTATGACAGTCTTGTGGAGCGTGTGCAGGAGAAGGTAGAGGGAATCCAGGAAGAACGCTGCCAGATCCGCTATGACGAAGTGATGGCTGAGGCGGAGGAAGAGATCTCTGATGCTGAGAAAGAGCTGGAAGATGGACGGAAGGAAGCCGAGGAAGAACTCGCCGATGCAAGAAAAGAACTGGAGGACGGCGAGCAGGAGCTGGAAGACGGCAGAAAAGAATATGAGGACGGAAAAAAAGAGCTGGAGGATGCAAAACAGGAGCTGGAGGACGGCAGAGCCGAAATCGCTTCTGCACGGCAGACGATTTCTGACGGCTGGAACCAGATCGCTTCATCAAGAACGCAGGTAAACGAGGGAAAAGCCCAGCTGGAAGATGCGGAAAATACGCTTTCGGCAAAATGGGCAGAGTACCAGAGCGGAAAAGAGGAGTTTGAAGCCGGAAAGGCTCAGCTGGCCCGGGAGAAGGAAAAAATTGAGGCGGGAAAAGCCCAGATTACTCAGGCGAAAGAGGAGCTGGAAGCAGGACGGGCAGAGATAGAAGCGGGAAAGAAAGACCTGGAGACGAGGCAGGAGGAACTGGACGCGGGAATTGCTGAGGTTCAGAGCGGCCAGCAGGCGGCCGATGAGCAAATAGCCCAGCTTCAGGCCCAGATTCCTCAGATAGAGGCGGGAATTCAGCAGGCAGAAGAGGCGCAGGCTCAGATTCCGGGGCTTCAGCAGGCATTGGATGCCGCCCGGGCGGCAGTGGAAGAGAAACAGGCGGCGCTTGCGGCGGCTCAGTCAGCTCTGGAGGAAGCCAGAGCGCAGGTGGAAGCGGGAGAGATGACAGAGGAGGAGCTCCTTCCCTATGAGGAAGCTGTCAGCGGGGCAGAAAATGAACTGTCGGAAGCCCAGGGCTCGGAGGCGGAAGCCCAGAGTGCATTTGACGCCGCATCACAGACTGCCGGATCCAAGGCTGAGCTTGAAAGCAGTCTGGCAGCCGCACAGGATGGTATTGCCCAGGCAGAGGCAACGAAAGCAGAGCTGGAACAGACGCTGGAACAGCTCAGGCAGGGGCAGACGGCGATTGACCAGGGAAGGGAGGCACTTAAGCAGAAAGAAGCCGCCCTGGTACAGGCGGAAGAGGAGATTGCCGCCCAGGAAGAAATGCTGATACCGGCGGAACAGGAAATTACAGCGGCTGAAAAAACAATGGATGCCAGTGAGGAAGAATTGAATGCAGGACTCCGGCAGCTTCAGCAGGGGCAGGCGCAGATCGATGCAAACAGGCAGACCCTGGCTGCGGCGGAGGCGGAAATTAGTTCCGGAGAACAGCAGCTTCTTGCCGGAGAGGCAGAAATTGCGTCCAATGAACAGAAGATAGAAGACGGGGAGGCAGAAATCGCAGAAAATGAAGAAAAGCTTGCCGATGCCCAAAAGGAGCTGGAGGACGCCCAAAAGGAACTGGAAGACGGATGGAAGGAATACCGGGACGGCGAGGAAGAGGCCAGAAAAGAGATCGAGGACGGCCAGCAGGAAATTGCGGATGCAAAAGAGGAACTGAAAGAAATTGAAGTCCCCGAGTGGATTATTACAGACAGAACGGATCTTCCTGAATATTCGGACTATGGAGACAACGCGGACAGAATCAAAAGCATCGGCGAGGTATTTCCGGTAATTTTCTTTCTGGTGGCGGCCCTGATCAGCCTGACAACCATGACCAGAATGGTGGAGGAGCAGAGAACCCAGATCGGTACTTTAAAAGCGCTGGGCTACGGAAAGTACGCGATTGCCTCGAAATATCTGAATTATGCATTCCTTGCAACGATAGGAGGCAGTGCGGCGGGTATTTTGGTAGGAGAGAAGCTTCTTCCCTATATTATTATCAAGGCCTACGGAATGATGTACCATAATGTGGAAAATACACTGAGGATCCACTATGAATGGAAATTTGCCCTGATAGCTTCGGCAGCTGCCGTGGTGTGCACTGTGGGGGCGACGGTATTTTCCTGTTACCGGGCTCTTGCGGAGACGCCTGCTTCCCTGATGCGCCCTCCGGCGCCGAAAGAGGGAAAGCGGGTGCTGGTGGAACGGATCACAATTCTGTGGAAGCATCTGAATTTTACCTGGAAGTCTTCTCTGCGCAATCTGTTCCGTTATAAGAAGCGCCTTTTTATGACCATTTTCGGGATTGCAGGCAGTATGGGGCTTATGCTGGTAGGCTTTGGCCTCAGAGATTCTATCTCTGACATTGCGCGGAAACAGTATGAGGAACTGCAGCATTATGACGGAACCATTATTTCCGATGAGGACGCATCGGAGGAGGAAAAGAAAGAACTCACAGATTATCTGGCTTCGAACAGCCAAATTCAGCGATTTACAGAAATACAGCTTACAAATCTGACCGCAGAAACGGAGAATTCCAATATCAGTGTATACGTATATGTGCCCGAGGATCTGGAAAGCTTCCGGGAGGACGTGACTCTGAGAAACCGCGTTACAGGAGAAACTTATGAACTGACGGATCAGGGAGCGGCAGTCAGCGAAAAAACAGCGGATCTTCTGGGTATTGAGGTCGGAGACGAGATTACACTGGAGAAGGATCATGAAAAATACCAGGCCCGGGTTGCTGTGATCACAGAAAATTATATGGGTCACTATGTTTACATGACTCCGGCGGTATATGAGCAAACTTTCGGAGAGCCTCCGGATTATGCGGATATTGTGTTTTCTGTAAAAGAGGAATACATAGACGAGACCGAAAGCATCGGAGAAAAAATAGTGGAATATCCCGCTGCTCTGAGCATCAGCTATACTACCAGCACGGCGGAACAGGTAGACCGTATGCTTGGAACCCTGGACGTCGTAATCGTAGTGCTGATTGTCTCGGCAGGAATGCTTGCTTTTGTGGTTCTCTACAATTTGAATAACATTAATATTACGGAACGGCAGAGAGAACTGGCGACTTTAAAGGTACTGGGCTTTTATGACGTGGAAGTTTCCGAATATGTGCTGAGGGAAAACATTCTTCTTACCATTGCAGGCATTCTGTTCGGGTCAGGAATGGGCGTTTTGCTGCATCACTTTGTTATTGAGACGGTAGAGGTGGATGCGGTGATGTTCGGACGGGAGATACGGCCGGCCAGTTTTCTCTACTGCGCTCTGATCACAGGTTTGTTTTCTGTGATCGTAAATATCTTTATGCACAGAAAGATGAAAAAGATCGATATGGTGGAGTCTCTGAAGTCGGTGGAATAGTTTTTCCATTTATGAGAAATATGTGAATTTTGCCGAATCCCGCTTGACAATCTGCAAAATTGAGATTATAGTAAATTTCATGAAAAAAGGCGGAGAAAAAGAGGAGTAGGCAGCGTTCCCTGTCAGAGAGAAGTCCCCTGGGCTGAAAGGGATTTTCAGGAAGAAGCTTCTGAAGGTAGCTTTGGAGCCGGAAAGCTGAGAAAGTGCCATGTAGGCTTTCCCGTGGCCCGCGTTAAGGGAGAATAAGATGTGCGGAGTTTCCGCATAACGAAGGTGGTACCGCGATGAAGATTGCCCTTCACACTCTTGTGTGAGGGGCTTGTTTTTTGATTCTGCGGATAAAAACTGAAGCATTCACGGTGTATCAAGCGTTATAATTTTAAGGAGGAGCTTATGAGCAAAGAACTTGCAAAGACTTATGATCCGAAAGGTCTGGAAGAGCGTCTGTATCAAAAATGGATGGACAACGGCTACTTCCATGCAAAAGTAAACCCCGACAAAAAACCTTTTACTATTGTAATGCCCCCGCCCAATGTTACCGGTCAGCTTCATATGGGGCATGCTCTCGACGAGACGATGCAGGATATTCTGATCCGTTTTAAAAGAATGCAGGGCTATGAGGCGCTGTGGCAGCCGGGAACAGACCACGCGGCCATCGCTACGGAAGTAAAAGTTATTGAAAAACTGAAAAAAGAAGGCATTGATAAAAACGAAATCGGACGGGAAGAATTTTTAAAACATGCCTGGGCATGGAAGGAAGAATACGGCGGCAAAATTATTAATCAGCTGAAGAAGCTGGGGGCTTCCGCAGACTGGGAGAGAGAACGTTTTACCATGGACGAAGGCTGCTCCAGGGCCGTTCAGGAAGTATTTATCAAATTGTATGAAAAAGGATATATCTACAAAGGATCCAGGATCATCAACTGGTGTCCGGTATGCCAGACTTCTATTTCTGATGCCGAGGTAGAGCATGAGGATCAGGAAGGCTTCTTCTGGCATATCAATTATCCTATTGTGGGAGAGGAAGGCCGTTTTGTGGAGATTGCCACCACCCGGCCGGAAACTTTGCTCGGAGATACGGCTGTGGCGGTAAACCCGGATGACGACCGCTACAAAGATCTGGTAGGAAAAATGCTGAAGCTTCCTCTCACAGACCGTGAGATTCCGGTGATTGCAGATGAATATGTAGACAAGGAATTCGGAACCGGATGCGTAAAGATTACGCCTGCTCATGATCCGAACGACTTCGAAGTGGGAAAACGCCACAACCTTCCGGAAATCAATATTATGAACGATGACGCCACAATCAATTCCCTGGGCGGCAAGTATGCGGGGATGGACCGCTATGAGGCGAGAAAGGCTATGGTGGAGGATCTGAAGGAGCAGGGGCTGCTGGTAAAGGTGGTTCCTCACAGCCACAGTGTCGGGACGCATGACCGCTGCGGTACAACGGTAGAGCCTATGATCAAGCCGCAGTGGTTTGTACGCATGGACGAGATGGCGAAGGCGGCGATAGATGCGCTGAACACAGGGGAGCTGGAGTTTGTTCCTCAGAGTTTCGGAAAGACTTACCTTCACTGGCTTGAGAATATTCGTGACTGGTGCATTTCCCGTCAGCTGTGGTGGGGACACAGAATTCCGGCTTACTACTGCGACGAATGCGGCGAAGTGACTGTAGCGCGGGAAATGCCTGAAAAATGTCCGAAGTGCGGCTGTACCCATCTGCATCAGGATGAAGATACCCTGGACACCTGGTTCAGCTCTGCGCTCTGGCCGTTCTCTACCCTTGGATGGCCGGACAAAACGCCGGAACTGGAGTATTTCTATCCCACGGACGTGCTTGTAACAGGATACGACATTATTTTCTTTTGGGTAATCCGAATGGTGTTTTCTGCTTTGGAGCAGACAGGAAAAGTGCCCTTCCACCATGTTCTGATTCATGGGCTTGTACGCGATTCCCAGGGAAGAAAGATGAGTAAGTCTCTTGGAAACGGAATTGATCCTCTGGAGGTAATTGACAAATATGGCGCAGACGCCCTCCGTCTTACTTTGATTACAGGAAACGCGCCCGGAAACGATATGCGCTTCTACTGGGAGAGAGTGGAATCCAGCCGTAATTTTGCCAATAAGATCTGGAACGCTTCGCGCTTTATTATGATGCACCTGGAAGGACATACGGTGAAGAAGCCGGACGACCTGAACAGCCTCTGCATGGAAGACCAGTGGATTCTCTCCCGGCTGAATACGGTGATCCGGGAAGTAACAGAGAATATGGATAAGTATGAGCTGGGAATCGCTGTTCAGAAAGTTTACGATTTTCTGTGGGATGAATTCTGCGACTGGTATATTGAAATGGCAAAGGTACGCCTGTGGAAGGCTGACGAAAATCCGGAGGCGGCCGGGGAGGCGCTGTGGACGCTGCGCACGGCTCTTACGGAAGGCCTGAAACTTCTTCATCCGTTTATGCCGTTTATTACAGAGGAAATTTACTGCACGCTTCTTCCGGAGGAGGAATCCATTATGATCGCTTCCTGGCCGGAGTTCAGAGAAGAAAGAGATTTTCCTGAAGCTGAAAAAGCAGTGAAAGGATTCCAGGAAGCCGTAAAGGGCATCCGCAATATCCGTACAGAGATGAACGTTCCGGTGAGCAGAAAAACCAGCCTTACGATTGTCGGAAAAAATCCGGAGATTTGTGACAGATACGAAAAATGCAAAAAATCCTTTGTTAATCTGGCATCTGCCACGGAAATCCATGTGCAGGAGACAAAAGACGGAATTGGGGAAGACGCGGTTTCTGTAGTGGTCTCTGACGCGGTTGTATATCTGCCGCTGGAGGATCTGATAGACAGAGAGAAAGAAATAGAACGTCTGAAAAAGGAGCAGGAGCGCCTGAAAAAAGAAATTGCCCGGTGCACCGGAATGCTTGGCAATCCCAATTTTGTAAATAAGGCTCCTGCGGCAAAGGTGGAGGAAGAAAAAGAAAAGCTCCAGAAATATGAAGGAATGATGGAAAAGGTAAATATGCAGCTGAAACAGATGGAAAAGTAACAAAGGAGCATTAGGATGAAATGGTATGATGTGTGCAACAAAATATCTATTCTGCTTCATGCGCTTTTCAGTGCGGCAGGCTATTTTATAATCGAAGCCATTTGCAGGCATTCTCTGCTGGAAGCATGGAATTATATGACGGACAGGCCGCTGGTATTTGCTTATAATGCCGCTTTTATTTTCACAACGACCCTGATTGTCTATCTGTTCCGGAGAAGGTGCTTTCTGCGCGTCCTGATTGCCATGTTCTGGCTTCTTCTGGGAATTGTCAACGGGGTGATTCTGGCTAACAGAGTAACGCCTTTTACCGGTCCGGATCTCCACCTCCTGACAGACGGCATGGCTCTTCTGGAAAAATATCTTCCTGCCTGGGGCGTGACGGTGGCCTTGATTGTGCTGGGAATCTTTGCCCTGGTGCTTTTGCTGCTGCTGATCAAGGGCCCAAAGTATAAAGGAAAACTGAAATATCGCTACAACATTCCGCTTATTCTTGCAAGTGTGGCCGCCTTTGGGGGTATCACACAGCTTGCGCTGGAAAAAAGAGTCCTTTCCAATTATTTTGGAAATATTGCTTTTGCCTATGAGGACTACGGGTATCCTTACTGCCTGGCGACAACGATTTTTAACACGGGAATCAGCTGTCCGAGGGACTATTCCGAGGAGGAGATAGCCCGTATTGAAAAAACGGAGGAGGATCTTCCGGAGACGGAAACGGAAGATCTTCCAAACATTATATTTGTGCAGCTGGAATCTTTCTTTGATCCGACACTTGTCAATTATCTGGATATCTCGGAGGATCCCATTCCTACCTTCCGCAGTCTGATGGAAGAGTATACGTCCGGCTATTTTAAGGTTCCGTCAGTGGGAGCCGGAACGGCCAATACGGAATTTGAGGCCATTACAGGAATGAGTATGCATTATTTCGGGCCGGGAGAATATCCTTATAAGAGCATTCTGAAGGAGAAGACCTGTGAAAGCGCGCCCTATATACTCAGCAGCCTGGGATATTCCACTCATGCGATACACAATAATGAGGCCAACTTCTACGGAAGAAGGACCATTTTCCCGAATCTGGGCTTTGATACATATACATCGGCGGAATATATGCCGGAAGAGGATGACAAGAACGAGCTTGGCTGGACGAGGGACCGGGTGCTGACGGATGAGATTGTGAAGTGCCTGGATTCCACGGAAGACCAGCCGGATTATGTATACACAATTTCTGTACAGGGACATGGAGCCTATCCGGATGAGCCTATTCTGGAGGATCCGGAGATCACTGTTACAGGTGCTCCCACAGAAGAAAAAAACAATCAGTGGGAATACTACGTAAATGAAATCCATGAAATGGATAATTTCGTTAAGGAGCTTGTAGAGACTCTTGAGGACTATCCGGAGGATGTGGTTCTGGTACTGTACGGCGACCATCTTCCTACAATGGATCTGAAAGTGGAGGATCTGGAAAACAAATATCTGTTCCAGACAGAATATGTTATTTGGGACAATTTCGGATTGGAAAAAGACGACGTGAATCTTGCTTCCTACCAGATTGCCGCAGAGGTTATGAATCGTGTGGGAATCCATGAGGGCACAATTTTCCGGTATCATCAGGCCAGAAAGAATACGAGAAATTATCAGGTGGATCTGGAGACTCTGCAGTATGATCTGCTTTACGGAGAACAGTATTCTTACGGCGGGGAAAGTCCCTATAAGAGAACGAAGATGCGTCTCGGCCTGTACGATGTAACGCTGGACTCCCTGGAACTGATATCTTCCGCGGATTACACCTACAGACTTACGGGAACAAACTTTACTCCTTCCAGCCAGGTGAAGCTGAACGGAGACTGGTACGACACAGTTTATGTCAATCCGACAACACTGCTTATTTCAGGGACAGAGCTGGATGATTTCGACAGGCTGGCGGTGGTGCAGCGAAGCAACAGTTCCACCAGAAAAGCACTGAGCAAGAGCTATGACCGGTCCTGCTACATGCTGTACAGTGAAAATAAATGGAAGCTTCCGGCGGATGATGAATAATCCTGACGAATAAAAGATTACGATTGGTACTGGACATCTTCCACCACTCATATATAATGATATCGTAACGGTTTTCGGAACATTCCGTTTCCGAAGCCGCTGCGAATACATTATAGATGAAGTGGTGGATTTTTTATGAATTACGAAGAAGCGGTTGCATATATCGAAGAGACTCCAAAATTTACAACAAAAAACAAGCTTTCCCATACAAAGGAATGCCTCAGAAGATTGGGAGATCCTCAGAAAAAATTTAAGGTGATCCATGTGGCGGGAACCAACGGCAAAGGCAGCACCTGCGCCTTTCTGGCCTCTGTGTTCAGAGCTGCCGGATTCTCCTGCGGACTATTTACTTCCCCCCATCTGGTGACAATCAATGAACGCTTTCAGATTAATGAGACAGACGTAGATGACGAGGCGTTTTTGTCTGCGTTTCACAAAGTAAAGGCTCTTGCGGATGAACTGGTGTCGGAGGGAAGCTATCATCCGACTTATTTTGAGATGCTGTTTCTTATGGGGATGGTTATTTTTGCGGAAGCAGGTGTGGAATATGTGATGCTGGAGACCGGACTGGGAGGCCGCCTGGATGCCACAACAGCGGTGGAAAATCCGATCGCCTGTGTGATTACCTCCATCAGCTTTGACCATATGCAGTATCTGGGAAACACGATTCGGGAAATCGCCGGAGAAAAGGCCGGAATCATTGTGCCGGGTGTTCCGGTTATCTTTGACGGGAATAATGAGGAAGCCGCAGAGATGATCCGAAACCGGGCTGCCGGACTGCAGGCTCCTTTCTTTGAGGTGAAAAGAGAAGACACGAAAATTCTGCGAAATACCAGGTCGGGCATTGATTTTTCCATGAAGAATGGGTATTATGAAAATACAGCGTTTTCCATACCTTTTATTGCCGGATATCAGGTGATGAACGCGGCGCTTGCGGTGAGAACTCTGGAGGTTCTGAGCTCTCAGGTGAAAATTCCGCAGGATGCAGTGAAAAAGGGACTGAAGGAGACAAGATGGCAGGGACGGATGGAGACCGTTCTGCCGGGAGTGATCGTGGACGGCGCCCATAATGAGGATGGTGTGGAAAAATTTGTGGAGACGGCAGAGCACTTTCAGCAGGAATATCCTTTAACTCTGTTGTTTTCCGCAGTGGAAGACAAAGATTATACAGATATGATCAGAACAATATTGAACAGGATACATTTCCGGCATGTAATTGTAACTCAGGTAGGCGGATACCGGAAAGTTCCGGCGGAGGAGCTGGCAGAAATTTTCCGCAGAGAAGGCTGTCTGTCCGCTGAGTCCTGCGAGGATACAGAGGAGTCGTTCAGGAAAGCTCTTGAAGAAAAAGAGGAAGACGGAATTCTGTTCTGCGTCGGATCTCTGTATCTGGTGGGAAAGATAAAAGAACTGCTCAGGAAAGAGCGGGGAGAAAATGCCTGAGGGCATGCCGCAATCATGACAGTTAGGAGGCAATATGATCGATTACGAGGAGGAACTGAAGAAATTTGAGCCCTGCATGGATGTGAAAGATACAGAAGGGGCGATTTATGAGAGAGAGCTTACCGATATTCTGGATGTACTGCAGGAAGTTCTGAGGGAAGCAAAAAGCAACAGACGTATAAAATAAAAAGGAGATACGAATGAATTGTATGAACTGCGGCGCTTTCCTTACAGATATGGACCTTGATTATTGTCCAAGCTGTGGGTATAATGTGCTGATTCAGAAAAAAGTGGACTATCTTTCCAAAAGCTTTTACAATCAGGGACTGGAGAAAGCAAGCATCAGAGACCTGTCAGGGGCAATCGCCTATCTGAAGCAGAGTCTTATTTATGATAAAAGGAATATCCGGGCAAGAAACCTTTTGGGACTGGTATATTTTGAAACGGGGGAGGTTGTTGCTGCGCTGAGCGAATGGGTGATCAGCAAAAATCTTCAGCCCAATCGAAATCTGGCGACAGAATATATCCAGATTCTGCAGGCAAATTCCAACAAGCTGGCGGCAATCAACAAAACGATCCGCAAGTATAACCATGCGCTTCTTTTATGCAGAGAGGGGCATGAAGACATGGCGGCTATCCAGCTCCGTAAAATTCTCACGCAGAATCCGAAACTGATTAAGGGCTACCACCTGCTGGCTCTGATACAGATGAAAAACGAAGAGTGGAACAGAGCGAGAAGAACTTTAAGAAAAGCTGCGAAGATTGACAAAACAAATACCACCACTCTGAGATTTTTAAGGGAAGTGGATGAACAGACCGGGGTTCCTACCCGTCTGGAGCGCAGGAAAAAGGGAATTTTCCGTTCCGGTTCAGGAAAAAACCAGGATTTTGATGTGGCGGACAGTGAGTATACGGTGCAGACTCCCGTTTACCGGGAGCATTCCAAAATTCCGGTGTTTCTTCTTTTGATGTCGGGAATTGCGGCAGGCGCTATTGCATTCTGGCTGCTGGCGGTTCCTGCCATACGACAGGGAATCTACCAGGAAGCAAACCAGCAGATTGTGCAGTACAGCGAATCTCTGGCTACTCAGGGAGCGGAACTGACAAGAGCGCAGGGAGAAGCTCAGGAATCCGGCGATACGGCGGAGGCTGTCACGGAGCAGCTTACACAGGAGCAGGAAAAGAGCCAGAGTTATGAGGCTCTGCTGACGGCGTATTCTTATATGCAGCAGGAGGAGCTGGATGAAGCGGCGCTGGCTTTGCAGAATGTCAGAGTGGACGTTCTGCCGGATTCTCTGCGTTCTATTTACACAGCGGTTCGGGACGCCACAGGAGTGACCGGAATCGGAGATACCGAAGAGGTGCAGACAGACTCTTCTGATGAGGGCGGCTATGAGGAAGACTATTCAGAAGAAGGCTATGACGAATCCTATTATGATGAAGAGTATTATGAATAGAGGAGGTATCGTATACAAAAGAGAAACCTCAGATCAGGGGATGTGCAGAAATGTACATCCTTTTTGCGTGGAAAAAAAGGCATAAAATAGAAAATAAGGGGGAAAATGCAGAATGAGTGATTATTTTGAGCTGGATGGAACATGTCTCACGGTCCGCCTGCCTGCGGAAGTGGATCATCCTGTTTCGGACCTTATACGGAAGGAATCCGACCGGATTATGTCAGATACCTATATCCGTACAATGGTGTTTGATTTTCGTCAGACTTGCTTTATGGACAGTTCGGGGATCGGGCTTCTGATGGGACGATACAGAGCGCTGGGGATGCGGCAGGGGTGCATCCGTGCCGTGGAAGTCAGCGGCCACATAGACAGACTGCTTCATCTGTCCGGAGTTCACCGGTATATCGAAATTGACAAGATTCAGGAAGAGGGGAAGATAGCATGGAAAACACCAATGAAATGACATTAATTTTTGACAGCCGTCCTGTGAATGAGGGACTGGCGAGAGTTGCGGCAGCATCGTTTTTCACTCAGCTGAATCCGACGCTGGAAGAAGTGGCGGATGTGAAAACAGCAGTATCGGAAGCCGTGACAAACTGTATTATTCACGGGTACGAGGGCAAGGTACATAAGATACGCATGGATCTCCGGCTGAGAGGGAGAGAGCTGTTTGTGGACATTACCGATCACGGAACCGGGATTGCAGATGTAAAAAAAGCCATGGAACCTCTTTATACCACCAAGCCGGAAAAAGACAGATCCGGAATGGGATTTACGTTTATGGAAGCTTTTATGGATGAGGTTACTGTGGAATCCAAAGTGGGGGAGGGAACTTCTGTCCATATGAAAAAAACTATCCTGAGGTAAAGGTGAAAAGATGGATCATACTCTTGCTCTGATCGGGCTTGCGCACCAGGGGGATAAAAAAGCAAGAGATACATTATTTGAGGAAAACACAGGGCTTATTTACAGTGTAGCAAAGCGGTTTCTGGGCAGAGGCGTGGAAATGGAGGATTTGTTTCAGATTGGAAGCATCGGCCTTTTAAAAGCTGTCGACAAGTTCGATACCGGCTATCAGGTGAAATTCTCTACCTATGCCGTGCCCATGATTGCCGGAGAAATCAAGCGTTTTCTTAGGGATGACGGTATGCTGAAGGTAAGCCGGTCCCTGAAAGAAAACCATTATAAAATTTATCAGAAAAGGGATAAACTG
>DWYN01000067.1 GCA_019118645.1 Candidatus Blautia excrementipullorum
CTCCCATGCTTTGATTTGCGGTATTAAATAACTGCTACAGGATACGGTTACGATATTTCCTTCACGACTCCATGAAACATTATCTCCGACTTTCCCGGAACTCCTGAAAGCAAGCAGAACGATCTTGGAATATTGTGATTGAAAAAGCTGTTTTTAGGTGCCTTTCAGACAGAAAGACTTCTAAAAATGGCTTTTTGCCATTAAATAATAAGGAAGGGGAATAGATATGGGAGGTAAAGGAAAATGAGGCAGTATCTTAAAGAAATGTTCCTGGTTGTGACGGGCGGCCTGCTATACATTATTTTGGAGCTGGCCTGGCGGGGACATAGCCACTGGACTATGTTTGTCCTGGGCGGCTTGTGTTTTGCGCTCATCGGGCTCATCAACGAACTGATACCTTGGTGCATGCCATTGTGGAAGCAGGCACTCATCGGCACCGTTATCATCACAGGACTGGAATTTCTGACAGGTTGCATCGTCAATCTGTGGTTGAGATGGAATGTCTGGGATTACAGCGACATGCCGCTGAATCTGCTGGGACAGATTTGCGTTCCGTACATATTATTATGGATACCAGTATCTTTAATTGCACTTATACTTGATGACTGGTTACGGTACTGGATGTTTGATGAAGATAGGCCCCATTACTGCCTGTGGCGGCACGCAAAGGAGGGGTAGGAGTAGAGTGGTTGAATCAATTATTGTTGCATTGCTGTCTCTGTGCGGAACGCTGGGAGGCAGCTTTTTTGCGCAGCGGAAGAGCTCCGCCCTTATCGCATACCGTCTGCAAGAGTTGGAAAAAAGGGTACAGGCGCACAATAGCTTGGTAGAGCGGACTTACCATTTGGAAGAGCGAATGGAGGTCCATGAAGAAAAAATCAAAGTGGCAAACCATAGAATAGAAGATCTGGAAAGGAAGGATGAAAAATGAGTGGAAAGACGAAGAAGTGGTTGAAGGCAGCAGGAGTTCGTGCATTGAAGACTATGGCACAGACGGCGGTGGCTACGATTGGAACCACAGCGGTCATGTCTCAGGTGGATTGGCCTGTGGTCCTGTCTGCATCGGTGCTGTCCGGCGTTTTGTCGGTGCTGACCAGTGTGGCCGGCTTGCCGGAGGTCAAGGAAGAAACGGAAAGTGAGTAGCCGGGGCGGTTTTCCGCCCCTTTTGCGCCGGCGCAAGAGCCGGAGAAAGGATGGAAAGTATGAAAGTATTATTAACTGTAGGTCATAGTATCTTGAAGACAGGAGTCTGTACAAGCGCCGATGGGCGCCCCTATGGCGGCGTGCTGGAATATGCGTACAATAAAGGCATCGTGAATCAGGTGGCTGCCTATCTGCGGAAGGCGGGACACACAATTGATGTTATCGTTTGCCCGGAACTGCAGTTTTCTCGCAGTACAGACGAGAAGAGCTATAAGGTGCCGAAGGCCAACGCAGGCGGTTATGACCTGGTAGCGGAACTGCATCTGAACGCCTCTGCGCTGCACAACGCAAAAGGATGTGAAGTGCTGTATTACTCCGAGACAGGAAAGGCCGTGGCACAGCGTATCCAGTCAAAACTCGCCACAGTATTTAAAGACCGTGGTATCCAGAGGCGCACTGGCCTGTATATGCTCAAGAGTACAAAACCGACCGCGGTTATGATTGAGAGTTTCTTCTGCGACAGCTCTGTAGACTGTGAACTGGCCGAGAAGACAGATGTGGCTCTTCTGATTGCTGAAGGTATCCACGGTGGAGACATCGCAGATGATCCGGAAGAGAGCCGGCCGACAGGCATGTTGTATAGGGTTCAGTCCGGAGCTTTTGCAGTAAGAGCAAATGCGGACCGTCTTCTGGCAGAGCTGAAGGGTAAGGGATACGATGCTTTTATTATCGCCGCAGATCTGGGTGGCCAGATTCTGTATCGTGTCCAGGTTGGCGCCTACAGCATCCGTTCCAATGCGGAAGCCATGCGTGACAGACTGCTGGCAGACGGATATGATGCGATCATCATAACGGCGTAAGGCAGAGTTACAGTAAACTAAAGGCGGTCTCTGAGAAAACCAAGACCGCTTTTTACTAAATTTGTTGGGCGATTTATTGAGAAAATTATTCCTTTTTACTTATGATCTCCTTTGCCAAAAATGTATCCAAGTGACAAGGTTATTACCGGGAATATTAATTCCCATACTTGTGATGTAATTCCATTTTTCAGGTAGAGCGAAAAAAGCAAATCCACAGCACAAAATAATAATAATATTCCGCATATAATAAAAGCTATATGCATAGATGCGTTCCGGGGATTGACTCCCAAGAATCTTCCAAGCCATCCTCCGTCCTTATCTTTATCACGAGAAGCATTATTTCCAGATAATACGATATCTTTTTGCTCGGGCGATAATTTATCAAAGCTATCTTTGCTTATTCCATTAATACTTCCATTATCTATAGTACTTTGGTTGATTTTATCCGACATATCTTCACCCCTATGCCTTTTCAAGAATGCTATAGACTACTCGACGAGGACCTTTATCAGAGGTTGAAAATACCCAGAAATGAAAAAACCATTCTTTTCCAGACACTGTGGCGAGAGATAGGGGAGAGATGGTACCTGTTCCGAGAGGACTGAAATTGACACATTCAAATATAATAGTGTTATTTTGAATATTTTTGTTAAGTTTCTGTTCTTTATTAGCTTCTTGTAAAAATTTTAAAACAATAGAAAATGTAAATCCACTTTCTGCTGCTATGTCAAAAGATACTTCTGAATCAGTAGTATATGATAAAATTTCTCCACTAGATAAAACTTTATACCCATTAGTTGATATATCTAATTGCATGGCAATTCCTCCTATATCAAACATTATATACAATGTTTAGAAAAAAAGCTATGTTTTTTGTTCTACTAATTATAACTTTTCGAGATATGGCGGCCCCAACGGGGAACTTGGAGCTTCCATGCGGTATCTGTCCCAGAGATACACGATGCCGTACAAGGAGTGCGCCGCTTTGTTAACTGATATCGGTACGGAAGAATCAGAGCCGGGATGTTATACATGAAAAGAATCCTTATATTTTCAGCCTTACATCCAGCTCAAAAGGCGGCGTGTACCAGCCGCCACGGACCTTCGGTTCCGAGCTGTCGCTGCGTTTCCGGACGGCAGCAGGGCGGTAGTAGTCTATTCTTTCAATGACGGCCTTCAGGTAATCGTTCTTCAGCGGTACTGGCACCATGTCGTCCTCCAGCGCGTTCAGCGCATCGGACAGCCGGGCGATCTTCTCCCGGATCTGCTCCGGCGTCTTCGGAGCTGCGGCGCGTGCCTGCTCCAGAGCTTTCCGGGCAGCCTTCTTGCTGGCCTGCAAGCGTTCATTCAACTGGTCGAAGATTTCCTTCGGCATTTCTCCATCTGCGTATTTTTCCCACTGACGGAGTTCTTTCTGTTCCAGCTCATGGAGACGGCCCTCCAGTGTCTTCAGGGCGGTTTCGCTGGCTCTGGCGGCGTCAAAGGTCTCTTGGTTTAGCTGCACCTGAAATTCCGCGATGGTCTGGCGCAGAATGCCGGCCACAGCCTCCTCAAGTTCACTGTAAGAGCAGGAACTGCTCCGGCACCGGATCTGGTTGCTGCAGAGCATACGGGGCGGGCAGGTGTCTTTCTGGCCCTTCCGGCGGTAGAAGCGGAAAGACATGCTGTAGCCGCAGGTGCGGCAGAATACGAGCCCTGCAAAGGGATTTACAGGAGTATAGTCGTGACGGGTCCGGGAGGTCTGTTTCAGCAGCTCCTGGGCCTCCAGAAACAGTTCATGGTCCACTACGCGGGGCTGCTTCCCATCGAATATCTCAAAGTCTTTTTTGCGCGGGCGCATCTCCAGGACTTTCCCGTCTACAATCTTATGCTCCACGGACCGGCGTCCCCAGCAGACCTTCTGGTCATAGTGTATGTTCTTCAAAATCTCCTGAACGGCGGTATAAGTCCAGTGCTCGCCCCTGGGCGGCTTTTCGCCGATGCTGTCCAAATAAAGACCGATGGCATAGGGAGACACCCGCTCCCGGACGAATTTGTGGAAAATGAGCCGCACAACGTCGGCCTTTTCATTTTCCTTCAGAGTGGGGCATTTCCGTTTGCCTTCCTGCACCCAGTACTTATCCATGCCGTAGGGCGCCACAGAAGCGATATAATTTCCCTGGCTGACGGAGAGCTGGCGGCCGCGGTTCAGGATCTTCTTGGTGTACTCCAGGAACTCGTTGCCGCGCTTCAGTTCCCGCTCGAAGAAGTCACGGTCATATTCGTCTTCCAGGTCATAGATTTTATGCGGGGTGATCACCTGGGTGTGGGTGAAACGCAGAATTTTCATCAGCCGGCCGGCGTCTTCCAGGTCGCCGCGGGAGAGACGCTGGACTTCCACCACAAGGATCGCTTTAATGTCCGGCGACTCGATGAGCCGCAGCAGCTTCAGAAATTCCGGCCGGTCTTTGATGGTCTCCCCGGATACGACTTCCCGGAAAATATTCTCTTCCGGAACCGGTCCGGGGAGATTCCGCTCGGCCCATTCCCGCAGAATCGTCTCATGCTTTGAAAGAACTTCTTCTACGGAGAGATATGGGTCGTCTGTCCGGGATTTCCGGAGATACTGGACGATTTCATCCGGCCGGAAAGATATTTCTGCTCTGTACATGTGATCAGCTCCTTGCTCCCTGGTGTGTGCCTGCAGGCTTGGTGTATGATTTATTGTATGCCCGCAGGGAGGCGGATTTGTGTTGCGACGTCGCAACAGCATTTCGAAAAAAGGGTACAAAAAAGACAGCCAGCGGGAACGGATGTTCCGCTTGCGGTGGCTGCCCGGAGATGATACACTATAAATTGTTGAGAAACAGGTATCTCTCCGGAGGTATCGACCGGTCCGGTGTTGGCGCATCGGGCCGGTTTTCTTATTTAAGCAGGTCTGTAATACAAATTTTCAGATTGCTGAAAATGTTTACCTGCAGTGTGTCAGTAAACGGATAGATGGCCGGGGCTGCATCAGCTTCGTAATAGTAAACAGTCACACGTTCTTTCGCGGGGTCAACAATCCAGTATTCCCGGACGCCGGCGTCCGAGTACAGTGTGTTTTTGGTGGTGTAGTCCATCCGGCGGCTGGAGGGGGAGACAATTTCCACAATCCAGTCCGGAGCACCGGAGCAGCCGCGATCCGTCAGTTTATTTTTATCGCAGATGACGGAGATATCCGGCTCCACCCAGTCTTTATCTTCTGCATCCAGATTGACGGCGAAAGGCGCCGGGTAGACTTCGCAGGTTCCTCCGGCCTGGGCAATATGATTCCCTATAGTCCGGGAAATTTCCTGCACAAGTTTTTGGTGAATCCGGCTTGGCGGGGCCATATCATAGAGCTGGCCGTCAATCAGTTCGGCGCGCTGGCCTTCCGGGAGGTTCCAGTAATCTTTTGATGTGTAAGTGTTGGATTTGAGTAAAGGCATAAAATCACATCCTTTCAGGATATATTATGATCGGATTTGACATTTCCAGTATATTTGCTGTATTATACTTAATAAGGGAGCCGGAAGGTGAGTGCAGGTCACCCGACCAGGCGTAACAATTTAATAAGCTACAGAAATAGCCGTTCGATCTTTACCAGAGACAGGAGCGGCTATTTCTTATTTCTCAAATTCAGAATGCAACAATCAGCATGGCTACGCCAAGAATGATCTGAAATTCCTCGTATGTATCCATAAGAATCATCCTTTCCGCAAGGTTCGGAACGGATAGAGAGCCGCCTCTGTCGGTAGCCATGGTAAACATATTATATTTTCAAGGCGTCCCGGCCCCGGAGGAGCCGGGGAAAGAGAAAATCATACTTTTATTTTCATCTTCTGGCTGATTCTGTATTGTTCAGCGTCAGGTATATCTATAAATTCTACTGTCTTGTCAAAGTTTTTCTTTACAACTTCTTTGATTTCCGCCAAGGTTACATTGAAGAATTCTCTTCTTTGATTTACCATATTTACTTTCCTGTTTTCGAAGGCTTTATGTAAGGCGGCTTCTAGAGCAGGGGCATCATCAGAAAATATCATTGCGTGCACGTCAAAATTGAATGGAACTGAGGCATCTCCGAGTTCATCGATCCGCTCCTGAGGATCTAATCTTCTAGTCATTCCTATTTTATAGACATTTTCGCCAAAAGATCCGATGTTGGATATAATGTAAACATATCCGGCGCGCTGATTGGCCTCTCGATAGTCCAGATCGGCTAAAGTAGTATCAATCACCTGTAATTGGTTTTCTAGTTCTTGCTTTTTCTCAAGCAATGAGGTTTTCATAGAATCGTCAGCTGATTCAAGTTGCTTTAATGTTTGGATAAGGGCCTTCTGATAATGAGCCTGTTCTTTTTCAACCTTTTTGCGTTGCTCATCCAGTTCTTTTTGAAGTCTGGCTGCTTCTCTCATTTCAGCACGAGCTTCTTTTAAAGCTTCTTTTTCTTCCTGCTTTTTTATTCGATATTCTAGTGCGAGTCGAAGTTCTTCTGTTTTTAATTTTAAATAAGCATCGGAGATAGAAATGCTCATTACAGAACCAAGCTTAGAAATAGCTGCTACCGAAGCATTCATACGTTTTAAATATGAGTCAAAATTATTGTATTTGACTTTTTCAACTAATTCATCACATTCACTGTTAAATGCGCGTAAAAGCAGCTTTTGCATATCTCGAACCATTTTGTTTCCTTGGGCTTTGCTTCCGTTTACTGTCCAGTTCAAGTTACCAGAGGTGGCCAGCCCGTTTTTGATACATTGTTTCTGCTTATCGCGTATACTCTTCAGACGAGAATTGTACTCTTCAGACGTGGTAAAATCATAGGTTGGTTTATATAGCCCAAAGTCTTGATAGAGTAACTCATCGTCCAAAACAATCAAGGCTTTTTTCTTCTCATCTATTTCATGAGATATTTTTTCAAATTCTTTTTGCTTTTTGGACAGCTGTTTGTTCAACTTTTCAGAGTCTGCATTTAAATTTCGAATATATTCTTGGATATTGGCAGCCTCCCGCATTTCTGGCGTCAGCATCTTTTTAAGATCTTCATTTTCTGCTTTAATTTTAGAAGCTTTGAAAATATCAGATATTCCCATATACTATCCCTCGATTCTTCTCCTAAGTTTTATAATATCCGTTTATCAACGAGTATTATCTAAGTGTTTCCATTATAGCCAGGCATGGTTCAAAGAATATGACGTAATTATCTACCGATACATAAGGGCCGTATTTTGAACGGTAACACTCCAACGCATCCTGGAGGAATTTCGGTGTTACGTCCAAAAATTCTGCCATTTCCTCCGATTCTGTCCGTCTAGCCTTGTATGCCCGGATAATCCCCAGCAGGCCGATGCGGTCATTGTAGGCAGTCAGTCTTGCCTTTAGCTCCTGCTTCTGGTTATTCATGGATGTCAGGTCTGTGATATCTCCAACAGTCGTATAATGGTGTCCCAGCTCTTCTGCCAGAACGCAGACCCGTTCAGTCTGCGTCTCTATATCTTTATCCAGTGCGATGACTCCATCGCAATACAAACCCTTAAGACGGGTGCCTGAAAGGTCATATTTTTCATAGACCTTCACATTTTCTTGTGAAGCAATTTCCAATAATTCTTCGTATTTGGTCATGTAAGAATACCTCCGGACCTATTTCCGGGTGGATTTTACGAAGGCGGCAAACTCTTTGATTTTGTCCAGCTCTTCCTCTGTGTATTCGTCGCCGTCGAAATGGGCGGCGATGGTGGTGGGCTGTTCGCTTAATCCCAAAAGTTCATCGGCAGAAACATTCAAAACATCTGCTATTTTTTTAATAGTCTGAACACTAGGCTCGCGATTTCCACTTTCGTAGAGGGAGTATGTTGACTTGGCGACCCCTATCTGGTCTGCTACCTCTTTTTGGGACAGATTTCGTTTGAGTCTGGCTTCTTTCAAATTATCGTTAAAGTTTTCTCCCATAAATTACTCCTCCCTTTTCCTTGATTATATATTTTACGTGTAAACATGTCAATAAAAAAGTTTGCAAAATGCAAAGAAAACTATTGACAAGTTTGCGTTAAGCAATTATATTATAATTAAAGTTTGCAATACGCAAACAAGGAAAGGAGGATGGAATCTGATGTTCAGAAACTTGGAAGCAGAACAGGCAAGACGGGGATATACAAACGCAGATATGGCTCAGAAGTTAGACATTTCCAGAGTTTCTTATGAAAGCAAAAAGAAAACAGGAAAATTTACGACCTTAGAGATTAAAAA
>DWYN01000068.1 GCA_019118645.1 Candidatus Blautia excrementipullorum
TCTCGATATTTGGTCATAATGGTGACCTCCTTTAACTGTATTCACATCAGACGATGTGTTCTTACAGTATAAAGGAAATCTATGTAATAGAGCCTAAAGTGGCTCTGAATTACCGGAATATGTGGCTCTCATACTCCGGAATGGTGGCTCACAAAGTCCGGACAGGTGGCTCAAAGAGCCCCGGAATAATCAGATATTGATGACATTTCTTCCAGAAAACTGTCTAAAAGATCTCATTTCTTATTTGACTCTCACCCCAAATAAATAAGATCCGCATTTACCCACTATTGTCATTTACTGATACAAAACAGATTCCGTTGAGCTTATCGCAACCAACCGGCATGGCCTCTCCTGATCTGCCCCTGGAGCTTGCATAACGCTATAACTGCAGCTATACTTTCTATAACCAGAATAAAAATATTAAGCCACACCGTTTGTATAAGAATGACCGTAAGTGATAGGAAGGGGAACATTGCCAAAACCGTGTTTGCTGCCAAGCTATCTGTAATACACAAAATTGCCGTACCCAGGAAAGCAAAAATAACTGTGTTCAACGCGGTAAATATGAAGATTTCCAAAGAGAATATATCTGTTTCTAAATGTATGGCGCTATAGCAGACACAAAAGAGGATTTCCCCCAGAAGTCCAACGCATCCAGCAACGATACTTTTTGCAAGGACAATCCTTTTGATCCCCCAAAATGCCGCTGCTTTCTCCAGGCTTTTTGACTCTCTTTCACATTTTGTGGTCTCATAGATAACGTAGAACACGAGATATACCGCAGTTGCACTCAAACCTGCATATGCCAGAACACCAGGATCCAGATTTGACCGTCCTCGGAACTCCCTTAAGTATGGTATCAGGGAAAAAATAACCGGCGAAAGAATCATAATCCCAAGTTCCATTCTCCAGAATATCAGCATCAGCCGGGTTTCACGCACAAACGCAGAACACAATTGTATCGTCCTCATATTCACATCTCTCCTTCTCTTCGTCCATTTCCATAGTCTGACACCTTTACCGCTTCCAGATATAACTCTTTTAGGCCTTTCTCAGCATCTTTGCTGTACTGCTGCCGTAGCTGCTCCGGCGTACCGTGGAATATCTGACAACCTGCTTTTAGAATCAGCAGGCTGTCTGTGATCCCTTCCAGATATTCCAGATTGTGTGAAGATATGATTACCGTGCTTTCCGCTAGGTACTCTTTAATCACTTTCTGTACTTTCATGCAGCTCTCTATATCCAGATGGACAAAGGGTTCATCCAGAAGAACAACTGGCGGTCTTCCTGCCACCGAACAGGCAAACAGCACGATCTTCTTTAGACCGGAAGACAAGACTCCAGTCTTTCGGTCTATAATCCTGGTGATACCTAACGATTTAAGTATCATATCAAACTCCGTTTTGGATGTATGGGCGGCCCGGCGCCAGATATCCAGATTTTCCCGTACCGTCAGCTCATTGATCAGACCACCCGATGCAGGCATATAGCCGGCTGGCTCGGAGGTGGGCATCTCTATCCTTCCATCTGCCTCCAATATTCCGGCTAATATCCGAAGAAGCGTTGTTTTCCCAGAACCTATCGGACCAATCAGCCCTAGATTTGTTCCTCTTCCCATAGAAAATGTAATGCCTCTGAGAGCTTCTTTTCCCTTTTCATAGGAAATGCTCACTCCATCACACTGAATTTGCTTCGTACCCATATCTTTCAATCCTCCGACCGCATCATTCTATTACAATCCTATGCGTTTCGGATACCTGATTCAAGGATTTGGCCTATTTTGTATCAGAAGCGTCCCAATTTGTATCCAGTATGATACTCACCCGGACCATATTCACTTTACGCTCCCGATTATCATTACTCTCTGATGCAACTTGTTCCCTATGCACTCTTCCGCCATAGCGTTCTGCTATTTCGTCCATTGAGGACAGTCCATAACCGTGATTTACTTTATCCGGTTTCGCCGTCTCCGCGAATGACACGGTTTCCCCTGCTGTATTTTCCATGATAATCACCAGATAAGTTCCTCTTCGCTTTATTGTCAAAGAGATTTCTCTGGTTTCGTTTTCTCTTTCACATGCTTCGATCGCATTGTCAAACAGATTACCCAGCAGGATATTAAGATCTACATCGTTCACCCCGGTAATCTGGTCACAGATATTACAGGAAAAAAGGATCCCCGCTTCCTGCATCCGCGCAGATTTCATGCTGATCAGATAATTCACTACCATATTCCTGCTGCACACCTTATCCATCTTCAGGATCTGCTCAGAAGACGAATACTCCTTTAAATAGGCATACGCCTCTTCCACTCTTCCGGTTTCCAGAAGAGATTCAAGCAAAGTGATATGATGCTTAGCATCATGCTTGACTTTCTGCAGATGTGCATATAGTTCGCGAAGCTCTTCCATATCCCTTTTCTGTGCTTCATACTTCTGCCGCTGAAGCTCCTGTTCCATTTTCCGCATCTCACTTCGCTTTATACCACTGTAAGCCACAAGGCAGCCGGTCAGGTAAATAACCAGGATTCCTGCTGAAGAGGCAAATGGGAGCACCCCAGGATCCTCACGTATTCCCGGAAACATCGTAATCAGCACTGCCAAAGCAAAACTGGATATCATAACAGATATAAGCGGAAGCAGCAAAGTAACCACAAGCACGCCGATCAGTTTCCGTTTCCAAGTTCCCTGAAGCTCTAAAATGGCATACAACGCTGCGACAAAAAAAGGAAGCAACAGCGACAAAACTCCGTTTATTGCAACAGCGCCGCTTTGCTCGACACCCCAGAAAATAAACAGCAACGCTGCGGCAACAGCGCTTCCTGCCATTCCCCTGATACCGTCATGTCTCCTACCGTATAATTTTGTAAGAATCCAGACAATCAAAACAGCCTGTATCAAGCAAATCCCAGCATGAAAAACGGCTGTACCAAGCTGCAGAATGTCAAGACCTGTCTGCATCCCTGCAATTTTCCTCTGCCCGACCCCAGTTCCTGATAAAAACACCCGTGCTGTCATTCTTCTTCCTACGTCCTTTCCAAATAATTGTAAAATGCGTCTTTCACCTGCTTTTTACATCCTCTGCTCACAGCAAGGATTTTTCCGTTTTTCAGGAAAAGATCACTGTTCTGAATCCGGCTGATCCATTCCAGATTCACCACACAGCCGCTATTGATCCGAACAAAACCATGCTGTTCCAGTTCTCCCGCCGTATCGGCAAGCCGCCCCCGGAATTCCACCGCGTCATCCTGCAGGTGAAGCCGTACTTTATGTTTCTCTACTTCTGCATAGAGCAGATCGCTGTACCGCACCCGCATGATCCTGTCTTTTGTCCTGACGGTATACTCCCTCCGTCCTGCAATTAATTTCAGGACTATTTTATCAAGAACCATCCCTGTCTTCTCTTCTGCATTACTCTTGCACAGGAACCAGAAAGGCTCATATTCAAAAGAATCATACACCAACTCATTATGATAGCTGCAAAATACAAGGATACAGTCCGGATGCTGCTTCTTTACAGCGCCGGCAGTCTCAAACCCGTTTATCCCTGGCATATCAATGTCAAGAAATACAGCGTCTGCCGGATGATTTTCCAGCATCCGGAGCAGCTCCTTCCCATCCAAGACGGTCTTTACCATTACATCTCTGTCCTGTTTTTCAAAATATGTTCGAATACGCCCGCTCATCTCATCGAGAAAGACCGGATCGTCGTCACATATTATAATCCTCATGATTTTCTCTCCACTATGAATTTCGAATTGCCTACCTTCATTATATCGGGCGCCGGAACAAAGTCAACAAACCGTACCTCTATGCATTCTGTTCTATATCAGTTTAACATTATTAAACATTTGTCCGGCAGGAAACGGGGCCAAAACAGAAGACAGAAGAAGAATTAGGCGAACTCCCTCCTGCTCGATTCGATAGTTCTTATTTTTTCGCTTTCAATAGTTTAAAAAGTCAATATCGCATATATCCGTTTGTGTTCTGCATGCAGCTAGCACTCTACTATTCATATACCCTGCCTTGTATTCATCGAGATAATGAAATATAATGATAAATATCGTCGGAGGTGCGAATATGGACCACATGACACTAAAAGAAGCAAATGAGAAATGGTGTGTTTCGTCCCGTTAAGTCAACTTTTACTGCGTCGAGGAACGTATTCCCGGTGCTGTGAAAATGGCTGGTGTCTGGCTGATCCCAAAAAGTGCGGAAAAGCCCGTGGATATGCGCACTAAACAAGGAAAGGTATTAAAACATGAAGCCATATAAAATACTGATTATTGAAGATGATCCTGTCATACAAGGTGAATTGGAAACTCTTTTGCGCGGCAATGGTTATTCTGCTGTTTCTGTAAAGGATTTTTCAAAGGTGCACGATATTTTTAGAGCAGAGGAACCGCACCTTGTCTTGTTAGATATTAAACTGCCAAATGAAAGCGGCTTTTCTATCTGTTCTCAAATTCGCAGCAATTCAAATGTTCCAATTATTTTTGTGACAAGCTGTAATACCGATATGGACGAACTGAACAGTATCATGTTGGGCGGAGATGCCTTCATTACAAAGCCCTACCACACAGCGATCCTGCTGGCGAAAATTGCTTCCCTACTTAAGCGGGCGTATCCGGTGCAGCAGAGTGAGCAAATGGCTTATAGAGGTGCAGTGCTGCACTTGGAATCCAGCAGTCTGGACTATGATGGGCAGAGTGTGGAGCTGACCAAAAACGAACTAAAAATCCTCTATTACCTATTCAAAAATGCGGGGAAAATCTGTTCCCGTGGGGATATGGTAGAGTTTTTATGGGATAACCAGCTCTATGTGGATGATAACGCTTTGAGCGTTAACATCAATCGTATTCGTGAGAAGCTGGCAGGTATTGGCTTGAAAGATTTTATTAAAACGAAGCATCGACAGGGGTACACGATATGAACCGCAAACAATATTGGAAAAATAGAATTCCCTTCCTGCTGACCAACCTGATCTGCATGGTGGCGCTCACTGTATTCCTGCTGGTATGTGGCAATTCTATTTCTGCGGTTCTTTTGATTTTGGCGGTATGGGCACTGATTTTGCTGGCAGGACTGTTCCTCACTTACTGGAAACGGAGCCGACAAATGCGGCAGCTTCTGGATATGGCCGGACAGCTTTCTGAACGCTATCTCATTTCCGAAGTGATGGAGCTGCCAGAACAGGCGGAGGATCAGGTCTACTATCGGCTTTTGAAAATGGCCGGAAAATCTATGCTGGAGCAGATTGGAGAGGTTCAGCGGGAACGTCAGGAATACAAGGAATACATTGAGCAATGGATACATGA
>DWYN01000007.1 GCA_019118645.1 Candidatus Blautia excrementipullorum
AGAGCAGCTGATTTGTAATCAGCAGGTTATCGGTTCGAGTCCGATCATCGGCTTTTTGGACCTTTAGCTCAGTTGGTTAGAGCAACCGGCTCATAACCGGTCGGTCCTGGGTTCGAGTCCCCGAAGGTCCATTTTCCTGGCCCAGTGGCTCAGTTGGTTAGAGCGCCGCCCTGTCACGGCGGAGGTCGTGAGTTCGAGTCTCATCTGGGTCGTTTTCTTTTTTGTTCTGGGGTCTTAGCTCAGCTGGGAGAGCATCTGCCTTACAAGCAGAGGGTCATAGGTTCGAGCCCTATAGGCCCCATATTTTATATGTATGCCGCAGTGGCGGAACTGGCAGACGCCCGGGACTTAAAATCCCGTGGGTAGTGATACCCGTACCGGTTCGATTCCGGTCTGCGGCACTGAAAAACCTTGAGAAATCAAGGTTTTTTTTATGCCTCCTGAAACAATTTCCTGTATTATTGAGATCAGTTATTAGAATATTAAAGGTGGGAAAAATGAAAAGCAAAAAGAAAGTACTGATAAAATTATTTGTTTCAACTTTATATCTCAGCGCCTTCACTTTCGGCGGAGGCTATGTGATCGTAACGCTGATGAAAAAGAAATTTGTGGATGAATGCCATTGGATTGAAGAAAAGGAGATGCTGGATCTTATTGCCATTGCACAGTCTTCTCCAGGGGCCATTGCAGTAAACGGAGCGATAGTAGTCGGCTATAAGCTGGCAGGGATAGCCGGAACAGTTACAGCTATTGTTGCGACAATCATTCCCCCTTTTGCGATTATATCGCTGATTTCTCTTTTCTACAACGCCTTTCGCAATAATTTTATTGTAAGTGAAATGCTTGAGGGGATGCAGGCAGGAGTAGGCGCTGTGATAGCAGCTGTTGTGTATGAAATGGCGGCAGGAGTTATTGGCGGGGGAAACAGAATTTCCACAGTCATTATGGTTCTTGCTTTTGCCGCTGCCTGCTTTTGCAGGATAAATGTAATTTATATAGTAGTGATCTGTGTAATGCTTGGCATTGTTCATGCTTTCTGGGAAAAGAGGAGGGGAATCTGATGATTTATCTTCAGCTGTTTTTCAGTTTTCTTCAAATTGGACTGTTCAGTTTCGGTGGAGGGTACGCGGCTATGCCCCTGATTCAGAATCAGATTGTAGATCTCCACGGATGGCTCACCATGAGCGAATTTACAGATCTTATCACAATTTCCCAGATGACGCCAGGACCTATTGCGGTAAATTCTGCGACTTTTGTAGGCATCAAAATTGCCGGCCTTCCGGGGGCACTGGTTGCGACTGCAGGGTGTATTCTTCCGTCCTGTCTTATTGTCACCTTGCTGGCAAAGCTTTATCTCAGGTACAGGGATATGAAAATGATGCAGGATGTATTAAGATTTCTGAGGCCGGCAGTCATTGCAATGATTGCTTCGGCCGGGGTATCCATTCTTGTGACCGCCTTCTGGGGAGAGGAAGCGGAAATTCTGTTTTCGCGTACAGACTGGGGGATGGCGGCAATTTTTATAATCTGCTTTTTCCTTCTGAAAAAAATGAAAATGAATCCGATTGCAGTTATGCTGCTGGCAGGGGTAATGAAAGTTGGAACGGCCCTGGCGGGAAAATAACCGGATTTTGAGAAAAAATGAAATGACAGTAAAAAAGCACACTTGCGATCTTGAGATCACGAAGTGTGCTTTTTCAGTTTGTTTTGGTACATCAATTCGTCAACCTGGTGCAGAAGCTCTTCCGCAGTCGGATGAGGGGGCCGGCAAAAAAGGATTCCGGTGCTTAACTGATTAAAGGGACAGGGAGCTCCCGGATCCCACTCTCTGCATTGTGTTAAACGGTCTATGGTCGCCTGGGGAATAAGCCCATAATAGATAGCGACAAACTCATCTCCGCCAAAGCGGTAGACAGTGCCGTTCTCATGGAAGATTCGGGAAGCGATATCAGAAAAATGCTTTAAATACAGATCTCCGGTCAGGTGTCCGTACTGGTCATTAATCTGTTTGAACTTATCGAGATCTATAAATAAAATGGAAAAAGTTTCTTCGCTTTTGACCAGGCTGTTTAGATTTTCCCATAACTGTATACGATTAGCCAGGCCAGTCAGCGGATCATGCATTGCCGTATGTTTCAGCTGTTTATACTTCATGGAGTCTATTACAATCTTATACAAAATAAAGTAAGAGACAATGATATAAAAAAGCAGAAGCACTGTCGCCAATATTTTTATAGGAGAAGTTTTTTCTGTCATAAGGGCTGCATGGAAAATAACCAGGGTAACAAAACCGAGACAAGTATCCATGGCAAGATATTTGTACCATTTTTCGTCAAAATTCTTGATATTCTGCAGAACAAATGCATATTTTGGTACGAGTATTTTATTAAAAGGCACAATGGTAATGCCAAATAACAGACTTTCCAGTACCAGAACACAGAAAGGACTGGCGGAACCCATCAGGCTGACAGCCTGAATGGAAAGCGATAATACCCCTGAAGTATATATCCAGATAGAACACATGAGCACCAGCAGAACAAGGACATGGTCTTTGTAAAGATAATTAATAGGAAGCAGAAAAACAATTCCTAAAATCAGCAGTCTGCCATTTGTCTTAAATGTTATGGAATTACAATACAGAATGATAAAGAAGGCCGCAGAAAACAGAAAAAATGTCAGGAAGGTTTTAAAAGAGGAGTGCTTTCTGTGACAACAGCGGTCAAGTGTATATAAATTAAAAATCAGCATTTCAATAACGGTTAAATACGAGATGATCGTCATAAATATGTTGCTCCTTTTAGCAGTACTGTGCGTTTACATCTGCGTTATTAAAATTCGTTAAAATCGTTTAAATCTATTTTATGTCAAAAGCCAGGCCATGTACAGACCTGGCTTTTATCATTTACAATACCGCAGACTTTTCTGAGAGGATGGTTCCTCCGCCAAGGACGATATCTCCATCGTACAACACAGCGGCCTGACCGGGGGTGATGGCACGCTGAGGCTCCTGAAAAGTGATTTTCAGAAGATCTTTTCCGATCTGTTCCGCAATGGCAGGCTGTTCCGGCTGACGGTAGCGTACCTTTACCTTACAGGAGACAGGGCCTGGCATTTGATCCCAGGGGATCAGATTGATATCGTTCACAAAACAGGTGCTCGACAGCAGATCCTGTTTTCCGCCAAGGATGACGGAATTGTCTTTTAAAGATTTTCCACAGACATAGAGAGATTCCGGGGCGGAAATCCCAAGTCCGCGGCGCTGGCCAATCGTGTAATGGATTTGTCCTTTATGTTTTCCAAGAATATTTCCTTTTTTGTCCACGAAATCCCCGGGCTCAGAAATTTTCCCGGTGAACTCTTCAATAAAGGAAGCATAGTCTCCGTCCGGCACAAAGCAAATATCCTGGCTTTCCGGTTTGTCCGCATTGACAAAGCCCTGTTCCTGGGCAATCCGGCGTATTTGAGCTTTGGTATAGCCGCCGAGAGGAAAAAGCGTATGAGCAAGCTGATCCTGAGTCATGGAATAAAGGACATAACTCTGATCCTTGGAAGGATCCAGCCCCTTTTTTAAAAGAAATCTTCCTGTTTCGGGATCCTGCTCAATACGGGCGTAATGGCCGCTGGCAATATATTCCATGCCCAACTCTCTTGCCTTTTGAAGCAGTGCGTCAAATTTCAGGAAACGGTTGCAGTCGATACAGGGATTGGGAGTGCCGCCCTCAAAATAAGTATCTGTAAATTTCTGGATTACATTTTTCCGGAATTCTTCCTGCATGGGAAAGACATAATAAAGAATCCCAAGCCGCGCAGCTACGTTTCGGGCATCTTCTGTATCAGAAGGAGTGCAGCAGGCACGGGAGCCCGCTTCGGAGCAGGGAGGCTTGTCGTATAGTTTCATTGTGGCGCCTGCGCATTCGTAGCCGTTCTGAAGCATCAGATAAGCCGCCACACTGGAGTCCACACCGCCGCTCATGGCAATGATTGCTTTTTTCTTCATGATAACCTCCTAAAAGTTTGATTTCAGGGAATCTGTAGGTGTACATCGATGCTAACATGGTATCATTACAGGCAATATGTGTCAATGAAAAAACAGTTGACACAGATGGTATATCGTGCTATCATTCACACATAAATAGACTGAAAGAAAAGGAGGAAGAATCATGTTTACAGTCAATGCAGAACAGAAGAAACACATGTGCGGTATGATGAATCAGGAGATGCGTATGGACATGTGCATGGATATGTCTATGTTTTGTTGTGCATTTATGTATCAGAGACTTCCTGAAGCAGCGGCTGCTTTTCAGAAAACCGCAGGCGGTGCCGGATTGTAAATAGGACAATATCTGAACAGATATCGGGTTGATTACATCTGCAGGAAGATCCCTTTGGACTTCCTGTTTTTTCAGTTTACGGGAAGATTCAGAGGAAAGGAAAACTAAATAAAGAAAAATAATAAGACAGGAGAGAATCATTATGAAAATCAAAAAATTACTGGCAGGAACGATAACAGCATCACTGACACTGGGAGCATTTGCGGGAAATGCAGCTCTTGTAAGTGCGGGAGAAGATACAACGATCACAGTAGCTGCCTCCGCTACACCTCACGCGGAGATTCTGGAGCAGGCGGCGCCTCTTCTGAAGGAGCAGGGCTGGGATCTGGAAGTGACGGTCTTTGACGATTATGTGCAGCCGAATCTTGTAGTGGAAAGCGGAGATTTTGACGCCAACTATTTCCAGCACATTCCGTATCTGGATGACTTTAACGAAGAGCATGGCACCAGCCTGGTAAATGCAGGCGGCATTCACTATGAGCCCTTCGGCATCTATCCGGGAACCAAAAAAGACCTCAGCGAGCTGGAAGAAGGAGACGTTATTGCAGTTCCCAACGATACCACAAACGAAGCGAGAGCACTTCTGCTTCTTCAGGACAACGGCGTGATTAAATTAAAAGACGGCGTGGGTCTGGAAGCAACGGCAAAAGACATTGAAGAAAATCCGAATAATGTGGAGATTGAAGAGCTTGAGGCAGCCCAGGTTTCCCGTGTGGCCGGGGAGGTTGCTTTTGTGGTATTAAATGGAAACTATGCCCTTCAGGCAGGATATTCCGTGTCAAAAGACGCCATTGCTTACGAGCAGTCTGATTCAGAAGCAGCGCAGACATATGTAAACGTAGTTGCAGTTAAGGAAGGCAATGAGGACAGTGAAAAGATCAAAGCTCTGGTGGACACCCTGAAATCCGACGAAATTAAAGATTTCATCACTGAAAATTATGATGGAGCGGTTATTCCGTTTGAAGAAGCAGAAGATGCGGAAACGGCTGAATAATTGTTCAGGACAGTGGAATTTATGAGGGATGGGAGGACTTTTTAATCATGGAACCTATCATACAGGTAGAGCATCTCTGCAAAAGCTTTTCTGCCAGAGGCGGCACAGTGGAAGCTGCCAAGGATATTTGCTTCAATATTGAGAAGGGCGATATTTTCGGAATTATCGGCCTCTCCGGAGCTGGAAAAAGTACGCTGGTCCGCTGCCTGAATCTTCTGGAGCGGCCCACATCCGGAACGGTCCGGGTTCACGGAAAAAATCTGACAGATCTTTCGGACAGGGACCTCCGGAAGGAACGGCAGAAAATCGGAATGATTTTTCAGCATTTCAATCTTCTGATGCAGAGAACCGCTCTGGACAATATCTGCTTTCCTATGGAGATTGCGGGAATCAGGAAGAAAGACGCCAGGAAGAAAGCCATGGAATATCTGAAAATAGTCGGACTGGAGGATAAAGCCCAGTCTTACCCGGCCCAGCTGTCTGGCGGCCAGAAACAGAGGGTGGCAATTGCCAGAGTCCTGGCTTCCGACCCGGATATTCTTCTCTGCGATGAGGCTACCAGCGCACTGGATCCTCAGACGACGAAATCCATCCTGGGACTTCTGAAAGAGATCAATCAGAATTACGGAATCACGATTGTAGTGATTACCCATGAGATGAGCGTTGTTCAGGAAATATGCAACAGGGTGGCGGTTCTGGACGAAGGAGTTCTGGCAGAAACCGGAACTGTGGAGGAACTGTTCCGCAATCCTAAGACAGAGGCGGCGCGCAAACTTGTCTTCAGCGGAAGAAATCAGATCAAAGAGATGAGAGGAAAGCGCCTGGTAAGGGTAACCTTTGAAAACAAATCATCTTTTGAACCGGTAATCGGAAATCTGGTGCTGGAATTCCGAACGCCAGTGAATATTCTTTATGCTGACACAAAGAATATTAACGGCCAGGCGGAGGGAGAGATGATACTGCAGCTTCCGGAGGACAGTGAGACCGCAGAAAAGATGATCCGGTATCTGAAAAATATTCGTATGGGAGTGGAGGAGTTGAGTTCTGATGTGGGATAATGAAACAATCATGATGCTGGTGGAAGGCACCAGAGATACTTTGTATATGACCCTGATGTCAACGCTTTTCGGCTATGTGCTGGGACTTCCCATGGGAATCCTGCTTACAGTGACGGACAAGGAAGGGATCCGGCCAAATGCCTTTATTTATAAGGTGCTGGATGTGATTGTAAATATTCTGAGGAGTATTCCCTTTCTGATTCTGCTGATTCTTGTCATCCCTGTTACCAAGGCGATTGTGGGAAAAAGCTATGGTTCCAGCGCTACGATTGTTCCGCTGGTAATAGCGGCGGCGCCTTTTATTGCCAGAATGGTAGAATCCTCATTAAAAGAGGTGGATTCCGGTGTGATTGAGGCTGCCGTCAGCATGGGAGCAGGAACAGGTACTGTGATCTGGAAAGTCCTCTTAGCTGAAGCAAGAACTTCTCTTCTTGTAGGCGTTACCATTGCTGTGGGAACGATTCTGGGATATTCTGCAATGGCCGGCGTTGTCGGAGGCGGAGGCCTCGGCGATATTGCCATCCGATATGGATATTACAGGTACCAGACAGACATTATGCTGGTGACGATTGTGATATTGGTGGTTCTGGTACAGATCCTCCAGGGAATTGGAATGATGCTTTCCAGAAAGATGGATAAAAGGCGAGCTTAAATAATTATTTTAGATATTTTATAATTTTATTAGAAATTATACAAATTCTCATCACATTTATATTGTATGATGTAATTGTCTTAAAGGAAAAGACCTTTAAGACCACCGGTAACACTTCATTGCCGGGAGAGTTACCGGAACTCTTTCCTTTCCCTAAAAATAAAAAGAAAACGAATAAACAGCCGCTCACTTGACAAGACCGTCAGGTAAGCGGCAGTTTTCTTTTTAGTCGAAAAAATGCAGTTAAGGCAGGACCCTTATCTCCGGTAGCGATTGAAACAGGAATAGATTTCCTGAATTCTTGGCATTGCATATCCGCAGGAAATATAGGAACCTTCTGCCAGGAAGGACAGCCCTTTTGTGTTCAGCTCATGATCCAGATACCGGACAATTTCAGAAATGGTATGTTTACCATCCGCCAGGTGCTCCGCTGCATATTTCAGAAGGAGCCCAAGGGAGGCTGTCTGCTCTGTATCGATGAGCTGTTCCAGATAGCGGAGATCCACCTCCTGTCTGTCCAGGAGAAAACTGTCTTTGCCGTGAACTTTTATTTTCAGGCGGTCATCGCGGCGGGAGCCATCCCGGCGGCGTGAGGAAGCAGATGCTCTGCAGGTCATAATTCTGTGACTCCGGGGCATGGAAAATTCCGGAGCTCCGGATAAAGACAAAGGATACTGGCGGCACAGCTCTTTGGCAGTCTGCGTAATGTCGACAGGGCGGTAGCAGTCCATCTGGATGACCGTATCTGCAATGTGAAAAAACGCGCCGGAACTGCCTGCAACAAGAATGGTGGAAATACCGGCTTTTTCATACAGATCCCGGGCCCGTTCAAGAAACGGCGTTATAGGTTCTTTTTCACGGGCAATTATGCTCTGCATAAATGCGTCTCTTACCATAAAATTTGTGGCGGAAGTGTCTTCATCCAGGAGAAAAACTCTGCTTCCGGCTTCCATTCCTTCAACAATTCCGGCAGCCTGGGAGGTACTTCCACTGGCATCCTCTGTGGAAAAGCAGCGGGTGTCTTTTTTATTGGGCAGATCATTGATGAAAAGAGAAATATCAACATCTTTGATAAAACGTCCGTCCTCAGAGCGGAGCTTTAAGGCGGAGGCGTCCGTGATTACATATTCCCGTCCGTCCCCGGAAATGTGATTGTAGACCCCAAGCTCCAGCGCGTTGAGAAGAGTTGATTTTCCGTGATAGCCCCCTCCGACGATGAGGGTAATGCCCCGGGGAATTCCCATGCCGGTTATTTTTCCTTTATGCGGAAGCTCCATGGAAATCCGCAGGGATTCCGGCGATGCAAAGGGAACGGAGTTTTTCATCGGCAGGGAGGAAACTCCGCTTTCTCTCGGAAGAACAGAGCCGTCCGCCACAAAGGCCGCCAGAGAACGTCCTTCAAGCTCCCTGCGGATATAAGCCTGATCCTCAGCCAGAAAAACAGCCTGTTCTACTGAGCGGGCATTCAGATTTTTGTAAAAGAAGGCCTTCTGAACACAGACAGGAAGAAATTCAAATAATATTTTTTCCAGCTCCGGCGCATTGATGGTTCGTCCGTTAGCCGGAAATCCGATGAAAAACCGGGAGATAATTTCTTTGTCCGTGATTTCACAGGCGGTTCGCCGCAGAACTTCCTGCCCGCAGTGACTGACAGAAATCAGCCCGCTTTTTCCGGAACCTTTGGCGCGGAAAGTAAAGCGGTTTACCTGCTGGTAAAACTGCCGGGTAAGATAGTCGCAGAGAGCTGCTGTCGTTACGGCGTCTTTATGATATGCGGGCGGAAAGCCGGCGCTTTGGAGGGAAATCCGCACGCTGATATGGGATGGAGACGCAAATGGATCTCCCTGCACATGATCTATGGATAAAATGTAGTGTTCGAAACGATATACTCCTCTCAATGACTTGTACGCCGGGTAGCTTTTCCGGTGAACAGAGCGGAGCATATTCAGAAGATCTGATGAATTCTGCATGGTGTCATGCCTCCTTGACTGTGTAAATATATTTCTGATTTTA
>DWYN01000069.1 GCA_019118645.1 Candidatus Blautia excrementipullorum
GTATATATGTGATACAGATTGTACGCGGCAAAACAGAATACTGCCACCGCAACGATCAGCGCAAGCGTCAGCAGAAGATCGCCTTTCTTTTTTGTCTTTTTTTTCTTGTCTTTCATAATCACACTCCTTGGTTACATTATAATGTTCCAGGAAGTTTCTTGCAACCTGTTTTCAGGAGTTTTGTATTTCAGCGAAAAAAGCGAGAAAAGCTTCTTAGTCTATATTGCGGCTGAGAAGCTTTTGCTTTTATACTATTACACAGTCAGACAGGCCTGTATCCTTTTGAGAGATACAGACCTGTCTGTCCGAGTGATCGCGCACTCTGTGAGCTACGCGGATCCATTATATTTTTCCATTATTTCACGATAAAAGCTTTTCTCTTACTTACAACGTCGAAGATAACGGCTGCCAGAAGAACAAGACCTTTTACCACCTTCTGCATGTTCTGGTCAACGCCCATGATACTCATACCAAGGTTCAGAACGCCCATCAGAAGAGCACCGATGATAACGCCGGGTACCGTACCGGTTCCGCCGTATGCGGAAGCACCGCCGATGAAGCAGGCGCCGATAGCGTCCATCTCGAAGTTCGTTCCTGCCGTGGGGTTGGAGGAATTCAGACGGGCGGTAGTAACCATGCCCGCGATCGCTGCCAGGAATCCCATGTTCAGGTATGCAAGGAAGTATACTCTGTTGGTGTTGATACCGGAGAGTTTCGTTGCTTTCTCATTGCCGCCTACAGCGTAGAAGTAACGTCCCACTGTAGTCTTGGAAGAGATGTATGTATAGATTGCGATCACTACCGCGATCCATACAAGAGAGTTGGGGATACCTTTGTACTGAGCCAGACGGAACATAAACGCCAGAACTGCAGCACAGATCAGAATCATTTTTATCAGAGTGCCTGATAACGGCTCCACACGGTATCCTTTTTTCGCACGGGTGATGCGGCCCTTGAATACCATCAGTACATAAATCACACATACGATCACGCCCACCAGGAAGCAGGTCATGTTAAAGCCTTCCATTCCGAAGAAATCCGGAACATAGTTGTTGAAAAGTCCCAGGAAATCATCCGGCATGGGAGCCAGTGTCATACCGTCCAGCACTACGTTGGAAAGTCCGCGGAATACAAGCATTCCGGCCAGGGTTACGATGAACGGAGGAATTCTCACATACGCGATCCAGAATCCCTGCCATGCGCCGATGAGGATACCTACCAGCACCATAACAAGCATGCTGAGATAGGAATTCATTCCGTTTGTCACCATCATCTTGCCGCCTACGGCGCCGATGAAGCAGACAACAGAACCAACAGAAAGGTCGATGTTTCCTCCTGTCAGGATACAGAACAACATACCGGTTGCCAGAACGAATACATAGGCGTTCTGAGCGATCAGGTTATTTACGTTCTGGGGAAGGAGCATTTTTCCTCCCGTGTTCACGGCGAAAAGTACCACCACTGCCACCAGGACGATGACCATGGTATATTTTTTCAACACTTCATAAACTTTTACTTTATTATCCATGTTTATTCTCCTTTGCTCGATTTCAAAATACGTGACATGATCATTTCCTGGGTAGCTTCCTTACCGTCCACTTCTCCTACCATCTTTCCTTCGTTCATGATATAGATACGGTCGGACATTCCCAGTACTTCCGGAAGTTCTGAGGAAATCATGATCACCGATTTCCCTGCCGCTACCAGATCGTTAATGATACAGTAGATTTCATATTTTGCACCTACGTCGATTCCTCGTGTAGGCTCGTCAAGGATCAGGACGTCCGGTTCAGTGAACATCCATTTTGCCAGCAGCACCTTCTGCTGGTTGCCTCCGCTTAAGTTTCCTACGTTCTGCTCTACAGTGGGACATTTTGTTTTCAGTTTGTCCCTGTATTCCTCCGCAACAGCGTACTCTTTATCCGCGTCCAGCACGCCGTGGGAGCTGACTGCCTTCAGATTCGCAAGAGTTGTGTTGATCTTGATGGGATTGCTGAGGATCAGTCCGTTGCCCTTACGGTCTTCTGTCACATAGGCAAGTCCGTGACGGATCGCCTCTGTTACGGTATTCAGTTTCACTTCTTTACCGCCTATGAAGATCTGTCCGCTGATCCCGGTTCCGTAGCTTTTTCCGAATATACTCATGGCAAGCTCGGTACGTCCCGCGCCCATCAGTCCGGAAATTCCCACAACCTCTCCTTTACGCACATTGAAAGAAACGTTGTCTACAACCTTTCTTTCGGAATAAAGGGGATGATGTACTGTCCAGTTTTTTACTTCCATGGCGACATCGCCGATCTTCACGCCCGGACGTTTCGGGAAACGGTCTGTCAGTTCACGTCCTACCATGCCCTGAATGATACGGGCTTCGGAGATATCGTCTTTTTCTTTGTCCAGTGTTTCGATGGTGGATCCATCGCGGATGACTGTGATCTTATCCGCCACGTAGGAAATCTCGTTGAGCTTATGGGAGATGATGATAGAAGTCATTCCCTCTTTCTTGAACTTCAGAAGAAGGTCAAGAAGCGCTCTGGAATCATCTTCGTTCAGTGAAGCCGTGGGCTCATCAAGTATCAGGAGCTTCGCGTGTTTTGCCAGCGCTTTTGCAATCTCGACCAGCTGCTGCTTGCCTACTCCGATATCCTTGATCAGCGTACGGGAAGATTCCTCCAGTCCTACTGTCTTCAGATATTCATCCGCTTCGCCGTATGTCTCGTTCCAGTTGATGGAATATGTTTTTCCTTTTTCATTACCAAGGTACATGTTCTCCCCGATGGTCATGTAGGGGATCAGCGCCAGTTCCTGATGGATGATAACGATGCCTTTCTCCTCGCTGTCCTTGATCTTCGCGAAACGGCAGATCTCTCCGTTATAAATAATATCTCCCTCATAGGAGCCATAGGGATAGATTCCGCTCAGTACGTTCATAAGGGTGGACTTGCCCGCGCCGTTCTCACCTACAAGAGCGTGTATCTCGCCTTCCTCCACCTGGAGATTTACATTGTCAAGAGCTTTAACACCAGGGAACGTTTTGGTAATGTTCTTCATTTCCAAAAGTATCTTAGCCAATGATGTCCCTCCTTTTCCTAAATATACAGACGGGGGAGAAACGCCCCCGCCTGCTGAACTGGTTCCGTATTGATTACTGAAGCTGATCCTCGGTGTAGTATCCGGAATCGATCAGGTATTCCTGATAGTTGTCTGCTGTAACAACAACCGGCTCGCAAAGATATGTGGGGATCACGCCTGTGCCGTTGTCATAGGACTCGGTATCGTTAACTTCAGCTTCTTCTCCGCTGAGCACTGCCTCAACCATGGTAACAACCTGGTCTGCAAGTGTACGTGTATCCTTGAAGATATCCATAGCCTGTTTTCCGGCGATCAGGTTCTTAACGTTTGCAAGGTCGCAGTCCTGACCAGTGATAACCGGATATTCTCCTGTGTAGGAAGCTGCCAGAGAGTTTGCAACACCAAGTGCTGTGGAGTCGTTGGAGCAGAGAACTGCGTCCAGATTGGTTCCGTCAGAATAGTTACCTGCGATGATGGTGTCCATTCTGTCCTGAGCCTTAGCGGAATCCCATGCCTGTGTAGCGCATTCCTCGAATTCTGTCTGGCCGGATTTAACTACCAGTTTGCCTTCGTCAATGTAGGGCTGCAGAACGTCCATAGCGCCGCCGTAGAAGAAGTTTGCATTGTTGTCGTCCGGTGCTCCCGCAACGATCTCCAGATTGAACGGTCCGTCTTCCTCTTCCAGATTCAGAGCTTCCACGATATATTCGCCCTGTTTCTGACCTACCATATAGTTATCGAAAGTAGCATAATAGGAAACTGCGTCAGATTCCATCAGCAGACGGTCATAAGCGATAACTGGGATGCCTGCCTCTTTTGCCTGGCTCAGCGGCTCTCCGAGAGAACTTCCGTCAATAGAAGCGATTACAAGGATATCGCATCCGTTGGAGATCATGTTCTCAACCTGAGATACCTGAGTAGCAACATCGTTGGACGCATACTGAAGGTCTACTTCGTATCCTGCATCTTCCAGAGATTTCTTCATGTTGTCGCCGTCCTGATTCCATCTCTGAAGATCCTTGGTGGGCATTGCAACGCCTACAAGCTTTCCGCCGCTCTCTTCTTCTGCCATTACTGCGGTCTGGGGAACGATCATCATTCCTGCCGCCATGCATAATGTCAGTAAACCTGCCACTGTTTTTTTCTTCATCTTAAGATCCTCCAATCTTTTTTATTTGGGACACGTCCCTCTCTTTAAGATGGTTTAACTATAACACAGCTGTTTCTGGAGATAGTTGGCAAGCATCTGTAAATTTTTATGAAAAAGAAAAATGTCCTGCACAGAGCAAGACATTTTTGTGACAAAAATTTGCTATTGACTTTTTCATTCGATCGCTGAAACGCTTTCCTCCTGCTGTACGTTCAGATATACGTCCTCCCGGCTGTAAAACCCGCTGTCGATCACGACTTCGTCCAGATTGTCCTCTGTAACTGCCACAGGCTCCAGAAGATAAGCGGGAACATCGTAGGAACCGTCGTTCATGGTGACGCCGCCGGAGTCGATCTCCTCTCCCTTTGCCAGCTTCACGGCGAATTCCGCAGCGGCCTCCGCCTCTTTTTCCATCTGCTTGAACACGGTCATATACTGGGTTCCCTCCACGATCCGCTGACAGGCAGCCAGATCTCCGTCCTGGCCCACTACGGGAATGCTTCCGGCTCTTCTTGTCTCCGCCAGAGTGTTGATCACCTGGCCGGCTATACCGTCGTTGCCGCACATAATGCCGGCGACTTTTGGATATTCCTCCAGGCCTTCGTTCAGCGATTCCACAGCCAGTTCCGCCAGCCAGCCCTCGCAGTTAGCGGTATATACCACCTTAAGGCCACTGTCCTCGATCACTCTCTCAAACCCCTTGCGCACAAGCTGAACATTGTTGTCCGCCTCCGGTCCCTGGATCATAAAGATCTCGCTGTTTTCGGGAACTTCTTCTATAAGGGTCTCCGCCATCAGTTCCCCGACTCTTTCATTATCAAAGGAGATATAAAGATCAGTATCCGCATTATGGATCAGGCGATCATAGGATATGGTTCTGATCCCGGCGTCCTTCGCCTCGGTCATCACATCGGAGAGAGCCTCGCAGTCTGTGGCCACCACCACCAGGACGTCCACCTGCTTGCGGATAAGATAGCGGATCTGTTCGATCTGCTCCTCCACGTCCCCGTTGGCGTTCTGCACATTCGTCTCCGCTCCCAGCTCCTCCGCGGTCGCCACAAAGGCGTCTCTGTCTCTCAGCCAGCGGTCCAGAACAAAGGTGTCAAAGCTGAATCCGATGCTGATTGCGCTCTCCTCTTCCTGCACTTCTGTCTCTGTGTTTTCCTCGGGTTCCGTCTCGACGACGCCGCAGCCTGTCAGAAACAGGCCTGCAGCCAGAAGGACCGTCGTATAGATTTTTCTTTTTAGAGCCATTTTTTCACAGCCTTTCTCTGTATTCGCTGGGCGTGATCCCCTCGTATTTCTTGAAGATCCTGCTGAAATAGTTGGGATCGCCATAACCGGAACGGACGCACACCTCTTTGATGGAATATTCCGGATTTCTCAGAAGGTCTTTGGCGTTCCGGATCCGTACTTTGGTAAGATATTCTATAAAATTCTCTCCTGTCTCCTGTTTGAACAGCTTGCTGAAGTAATAGGGACTGATATCCGCCACTCTGGAAACCTCGTCCAGAGTAAGATCTTTCTGAAAGTTCTCCCGGATATAACTCTGGGCCTTCTCCATTACCGTCTCGGACTGTTTCTCCTTCGCCGATTCCATGTTCCTGCAGATGTCCCTCGTCTGCTCCCAGAACCAGTTCTTCAGATGCTCTGTATCCGCAATATTCTGAAGTTCCTTCAGATAACGGCTCCGGTTCTTCTGCTTTCCTCCGGATCTCCCTTCCTCGGACACTCTGGCTTCCAGACGGATCAGGAGTTCCAGGGTTTTGAATTTCATCTCCTCCGCCTGATCCGCGTAATGATTTTCCATCCACCGGAAAAGACTTTCCACCGCCTCCGACGCCCCGGCAATGTCCTGCTTCAGCACGCTCTGGAAATATCTGTTCTCCATCTCCTCCGACATTTCCGTATCTTCGTCCGGAAGAAGGGTGATATCGTTGATATGGACCACATGGCTGTCTTCCTCCCGGAGCGCCTTGAGAGCCTCGGCGTAGGATTCTCTCAGATTGTCCTCTTTCTTGGTCCTGCCTATTCCGGCCCGGAACCTGCTGTCGATCCTTGCCTCCAGCTTGTGGACCATGTTTCTTGTCCTGGTGAGGATATGTACCCGCTCTTCATAGGAAAGGGAATCTTTTTCCGACGGCACCATGAGCACCACCCTGTTTCCCATAACCGGACCTACCAGGCAGTGAAAAAACTCCCTGGCGATCTCCCGGAGTTCCGGGTAGTTCTTTTCCGCCCGGACGCCTGCGCCCACCGCATTGGTAAGCGTACCGTTCTCATTGTTGTCGCCGAATTCGATCACAATGATAAAACCGTATTCTTCCTCTATCCCCATCAGCTGGCGGTACTTGTCGTTATAATTGTGAAAAGCGTCCTGCAGAAGAAGATTATAAATGTATCCGCTTTCCAGGATGGGGATCACCGTTTCCAGCTTCTCCCGGATCTCCAGATCGTCGCTCCGCTTCTGACGGGCTTCGTCCACCTTGTGCATGGCCTTCATACAGACGTCTACGATAACCCGCTTATTTACCGGCTTGGTGAGATATTCCAGAACGCCCAGATTGATGGCTTCCCTTGCGTAACTGAATTTATCGTAGGCCGAGATCACGATAAAAACGATATTGCTGTTGAATTTCTGGATCTCTTTCATCGCCTGTATCCCGTTCAGTCCCGGCATCTGGATGTCCATAAAGGCAATGTCCGGCCGGAAACTCTCCGCCAGTTCCACCACAGCCCTTCCGGTCTTGGCTGTAGCGATCTCACATTCATCCCCGAAATTGGATTCGATGATATTCCTCAGGGCCTCCAGCATGATCCCCTCGTCGTCAGCCAGCATGATCCTGTACATCTGTCTCATCCCCCTCTCTGGTCTGTGGAATGGTAAGGATCACTTCCGTACCCTTATCCTCCCCTTCACTGTATATTTCCATCAGATTTTTGCGGTCATAGTAAAGCTCCAGGCGGCTGATCACGTTATTCATACCGATACCGGTGGAGTCCGACTGTTCCTCCCCGTCTCCGGCATGGCCGCTTAACACCTCTTCGATCCGCTCCGGACTCATTCCTTTTCCGTTATCCTTCACACTGATCACGATGTTCCCGCCGTCCTTCTGTACTTCCAGATGGATCGTGCCCTCCCGCTCGCTATTGCGGATTCCGTGATTCACCGCGTTTTCCACGATGGGCTGAAGGATCATACTGGGAACCCGCACGTCCAGAACTCTTTTGTCTATGTTTTTGGTATAATGGATATCCCCGGCAAAACGCACGTTAAGGATATAAACATAGTTCTCCACGGCCTCAATTTCTTCCGAAAGACTGGCGTCGCCCATTCCTTTTTTTACATTGTAACGGAAAAAATCTGCCATTTTTTCCACGAAGACACAGGTCTTCTCCGCATCCTCCATCATGGCAAGCTGGGCGCCGGCATTCAGGGAATTAAAAAGGAAATGAGGATTGATCTGGGACTGGAGGTAACGGAGCTGGGCTTCTTTCAGATGATTCTCCATCAGAAGTTCCTTCTCCATCATCTGCTGTTCCTTTTCCATACTTTCTTTGGTACGGATAATGTATTCTTCCAGACTTTTTACCATGGTGTTGAAAGCCCTGGTCACGATCCCCACTTCATCTCTGGAATCCGTCTCCGGCATCTTTACGCTGAAGTTTCCCTGACCTACCAGATTGGCCGTCTCCGCCAGATTGGTCAGGGGCACGATCATCTCTTTTGTCAGCAGGAACAGAATGGCGATACTGATCCCCATCATCACGGTCATGATCACCATACTGGAAACTTCAAGATAAGTAAGGGCTTCACGCAGGGTCTGGTAACTGGAGGAATTGTTCCGGAACTGCTGGCTGTTCAGTTCTTCAATATAACTGTTGATATAGCCGTACAGGTTCTGGGTCTCATCGTAAAGCGTCTTGTATTTTTCCACGTTACGTCCCCTCTTGGCCGTCACCGCGTCTTCCGCCAGGGCGAGATATGTATTGGACATCCTGCGGATCTTGCGCTCCAGAAGCTTCGCGGGGTTTGAGGTGATCTCCAGATTCAGGCTTCCCAGAAGGTTTCTGTACGCCTGCTCGCTGCGGTAATATTTCTCAAGAACGTCTGAACTGTTAACGCTTAAATAGGAGTAAAGATCGTCCTGTACCGTATCCAGGGATTCCGAAAGCCCCGTCATGTTGACGTTGCTGGAATATACCGTATCCATCCTCCTGATGATCCTGTTTACCTGAAAATACAGAAGGGAATCGATCAGCAGAAGGAGAACCGATATACTGCCCACAGCGATCAAAACCTTCCTGGCAAGGGGGATATCCACCCACCGTTTTCTGTTAGCTGTTTTCATTTCCGCTTTCTCCTTCCGAAATTTCACCCGCCGTTTCCTTTGTGATAAACTTCAGATCTACATTATAGTAGGAATTCACTCTTCCTTCCTGTCCGTACTCCCACAGAGCGTCCACCGAATCTCTTCCCAGCTGCTCCGTATCCAGCGTACAGGTGACGGGGATCAGCCCCTTTCGCACCGCGTCCATGATGGTATCCGACTCATAATAACCTATGATCTTCACATCTCCCACCACGTTAAAATCGATCATGGCCTGATAGGCGCATTCCGTTGTGGTCTCGTCCATACACACCAGGATCTGGGGCGGTCCCATGGGATCCTGGAATATCTGCCTTATGGTTTCCTCGATATCAAACTTGCTTCCGGTGGACATGTTCCGGGCAAACACCTGACAGGCTTTCCCCGTAGGCGCCACCTGCATCACAGCGCTGCTGATAAGACTGTAGATCTGATTTTTCTCCAGATCTCCCTCCTCGCTGTCCAGAAGGATCAGAACATAGCGGGTATTTTCGTCCATCAGGCTCACCACCTGTTCGCCGTAAGCCTGCCCTCTCTGATAGTCGTTCACTCCCACGAAGCTCTGTCTGAGACTGTCCTGGGCGTCGTTCATTACCGTAACTACAGGGATTCCCTGCTCCACAGCCTTATTGATCTCTTCCTTCAGATTATTTTCTCCGTTATACTCCAGAATGATCCCGTCCACTCCCGCGGCTATGCTGATCTCCATATAATCCAGCTCGTCGTAACCGTCCGCCTTGCTGCTGACCATCAGTTCCAGGTTCACTCTGTATTTCTCCGCCTGTTCCCGGGCGCTGGTGTACACCGCGTCCCACAGTTCCTCGTTTCCGCTGTCTACGATCATGGCGTACTGATAATCATAAGTCTGTATCTCTTCCGCCTCGTCAATGCCGCTTCTCTCCCATACGGTCTCGTAGAAGCTGTTCATGAAGACGAGAAAAAGCGCGACAAAAAATATACCCAGGAGGATCAGCAGTATTTCTTTTTTCACTGGCTTTTTTGTTTTTTTCTGATTCATTATGTAACCTCCAGGCATATGGCAAAAAATGTAATATTATTCTTATTTTATTATATGATTTTTTGTAATTTTTTCAAGCAGATATCAAACAGCGGATTTTTTCTGAAAACAAAAGACTGGTATATTATGGACTTATTTTCCTGCCACAATATACCAGTCTTGATTTGTTTCATTTAAAAACTGCTGTTGGAATCCTCTCTCAGAAAAGCTCTTTCATTGTAGGATAAAGCTTTTTGAATTTTTGATAACGTTCCTCATATTTCGCCACCAGTTCAGGATCCGGCTCCACAGTCTCTACCACATGAACAAACTTCTCTGCGATAGTCTCCACATCCGGATAGGCTCCGCATCCAACCGCCGCCAGCATGGCGCCGCCCATGGATGGACCTTCCTCTACTGCGGGTACATCTACTTTCAGATTCATCACATTGGCGATGATCTTTTTCCACAGCGGGCTCTTGGCTCCGCCGCCGCAGATCTTCGTTCTTTCGATCTTGATCCCCAGACTTCTGGCAACCTCGAGAGAATCTCTGAGGCCGAAGGCAACGCCTTCCAGAACCGCCTGTGTCATCTCTTCTCTTGTGGTGTCCATGGACATTCCGAAGAATACAGCCCTTGCGTCAGGATTATTGTGGGGAGATCTCTCGCCCATCAGATAGGGAAGGAAGAATACCTGGTTCTCACCCAGTTTCACGATTCCCTCCTGCTCTTTCGCAAAATCTTTGGTGTGGAGGATTTCTTCAGACCACCATTTGTTGCAGGAAGCGGCGCTGAGCATGCATCCCATCAGATGGTATCTGCCGTCCGCATGATCGAAGGAATGAAGAGCGTTATTCTCGTCCACGCCGAAATCTTTGCTGGAAATGAAAACAGTTCCTGAGGTTCCCAGTGAAATATTACACTGTCCGTCGCCTACTGTTCCTGTTCCCACTGCTGCAGCCGCGTTGTCTCCGGCGCCGGCAACAAATTTCACATCTGCGGACAGACCCAGTTCGGAAGCGATCTCCGGTTTCAGGGTGCCCACAACCTGCCAGCTCTCATAAAGCTTCGGAAGCTGTTCTTCCGTAATGCCGCAGATTTCAAGCATTTCCTTTGACCAGCAACGGTTCTTCACATCCAGAAGGAGCATACCGGAAGCGTCGGAGAGATCTGTGCAGAAGGAACCTGTCATACAGTACGCAAGGTAATCCTTGGGAAGCATGATCTTCTTTACTTTTGCGAAATTCTCCGGCTCATTCTTCTTCATCCAGAGGATCTTCGGAGCGGTAAATCCCGCGAATGCGATATTCGCCGTATACTGGGAAAGCTTGTCTTTGCCGATAACGGTGTTCAGATACTCGGTCTCCGCGCCGGTCCTTCCGTCGTTCCAGAGGATCGCGGGACGGATCACATGATCCTCCGCATCCAGCGTCACCAGTCCGTGCATCTGTCCGCCGCAGCCGATGCCTGCCACCTGAGATCTGTCAATCTCAGATGTCAGTTCTTTGATCCCTGCCATAGCCTCCTTCATCCAGTCTTCCGGATTCTGCTCCGACCAGCCCGGATGGGGAAAATACAGGGGATATTCTCTTGATACGATTTTTTCTATTTTTCCGGATTCCTCCATAAGCAAAAGCTTCACCGCGGAGGTGCCCAGATCAACGCCTATATAATACATAATTCATTCTCCGTATTCTGTACTGTAAGGATTATCCCCAGGGATTCTCTGTAGGATATCTTACGCCTGCCGGCTGGTTGTATCCGATCTCGTTTACCGGAACGCCGATGTATTTGAATACTTCATAGAGAGCCTTGCCCCAGTGTCCGAACGCTACTGCGCCGTGGTGCGGATAACCTCCCTCGATCAGCACGTGACGGTAGAATCTGCCCATTTCCGGAATAGCGAATACGCCAATGGAACCGAAGGAACGTGTGGCAACCGGAAGCACCTCGCCGTGTGCGATGTATGCGCGGAGTTTGTTGTCCGCTGTGCTCTGCAGACGGAAGAAAGTGATATCTCCGGGAACGATGTCGCCTTCCAGAGTACCCTGTGTAACCTCTTCCGGAAGATTTCTTGCCATGATCATCTGATACTTCATCTCGCAGGATGTCAGCTTGCCGGAAGCTGTATTTCCGCAGTGGAAGCCCATGAAAGTATCTTTCTGTGTATAGTTGTATTTGCCTTTGATCTCCTCGTCATACATATCGTTGGGTACGGAGTTGTTGATATCCAGCAGCGTTACGGTATCGTCGCTTACTACAGTTCCGATGAACTCGCTGAGGGTTCCGTAGATATCAACCTCGCAGGATACCGGGATTCCCTGTGCGGTAAGACGGCTGTTTACATAGCAGGGAACGAAGCCGAACTGTGTCTGGAATGCCGGCCAGCATTTGCCTGTAAGGGCAACGAACTTACGATATCCTCTGTGCTCCTCAACCCAGTCTTTCAGGGTCAGTTCATACTGAGCCAGTTTGGGAAGGATCTCCGGTTTCTTATTGCCTGCGCCAAGCTCTTCTTCCATTTCTTTTACCAGAGCCGGGATTCTCTCATCGCCTGCGTGTTTGTTGAATGCTTCAAACAGGTCGAGCTCGGAGTTCTCTTCGATCTCCACGCCGATATTGTAGAGCTGTTTGATAGGTGCGTTGCAGGCAAGGAAGTTTAACGGACGCGGTCCGAAGCTGATGATCTTCAGGTTGTTCAGAGCGTAAACAGCTTTTGCGATGGGAACGAACTCATGGATCATGTCTGCGCACTCTTCTGCGTTTCCAACCGGATATTCCGGAATATAAGCCTTGATGTTACGCAGCTGCAGATTGTAGCTTGCATTCAGCATACCGCAGTATGCGTCGCCTCTGCCCTGTACCAGGTCGTTTCCGGATTCCTCTGCTGCGGCGATGAACATCTTCGGTCCCTCGAAATGTTTTGCAAGAAGAGTTTCGGAAATTTCCGGTCCGAAGTTTCCAAGATAAACTACGAGCGCGTTGCAGCCTGCCTTCTTTACATCTTCAAGAGCCTGTACCATGTGGATCTCGCTCTCAACGATGCAGATGGGACATTCATAGATCTCAGCTGCGCCGTATTTCTTTGTGTAGGCGTCAACAAGGGCTTTTCTTCTGTTTACGGAAAGACTTTCCGGGAAGCAGTCTCTGCTGACTGCAACAATGCCGATTTTGATTTCTGGTTTGTTATTCATGGTTTTTTTCTCCTTTTTGTTTTATATTTCTTATTATATTTTCCGTTTCACTGTCCGCAGGATTGCTCTGCTCCTGCCGGATGATCTACAGCGTGATATTCTCGCCCTTCAGGCCGTTAAACGCACCTTCGATGCCTGCTTCTTCATGGGCGATCAGCCATTTGTTCTTCGCTGTCATCAGGCTGTCCTCGCCTGTTTTCTCTGTCTCAAAGGTAAGATCCGTATTGGTTCCTCTGGGCAGTACCACAACGCACTGGAATCCGCTGTCATTCACATGGCAGGGAGCGTAGTGAAGCGTGGTTGCGTAAACTTCGATTCCTGTTCCTGCCGGAACCAGGAAAGCTTCGATCTTCGATGTGTCATATGTAAGATCGTCTTCGATATCCTGCTGGCATCCGAGAAGCAGTACAAGGTCTGTCACTGCCACGTTGATCTCGGAATTCCGGTGATATTCCACCGCGTTCAGCTTTTTGTTGTGGCCGTTGCAGTATCCGATCTGAATGGGAAGTCCGCCGAAAGCCTTATTGGTCAGCGTCTTCTCTACTTCCAGCGCTTCCAGTTCCTCCACAGAGGGCACATAGATCACGTCCTCCGGAACGGGAGTGTGCTTCATCTCTCTGATAAGCGCGCTGAAATCATACCCCTCCAGCACCTTTCCGTATTTGCGGAAAGAAGCGTCTGCTACATTCTGGATTTTCATCCCGTTTACCTCCTTAAAACCCCGGGGAATCTCCGGTCTTCTCTTATTCCGTCCGTAAATCCCTTCCCCTGAAATTATAAAAAGCATACCACATCCGGGTATGCTTTTCGCCTTTTTTCTTGTCTAAATCATAGCACTTTTTTGACATTTTTCAGGAAATATTCTGTTCCTTTCTGACAGCGCTGGGAAGGCTTCCGTACCGTTTCTGAAATTCACGGGCAAAGGCTCTGCTGCCGCAGAATCCATGGTCCAGTGCGATCTGGCTGATGGTTTTGTCCGTGTGGACCACCTCTCCGTAGGCGTAACCCATACGGATATCCTGAAGATATGTCTTAAAATTGACTTTTATATACTTTTGGAACATTCGCGACAAATACTCCGGAGAATACCCGAACGCAGCCGCCACCTGGGAAAGTTTCAGATCCTCCTGATAGTGATCCCGCATATATGTGGTGATCCTGGAAAGCACGGCCAGATGCCGGTTGTGTCTCAGTTCCCGTTCCTGCACCTCGGTCTCTCTGTATTCCGTCACCAGAAGATACATGATCTCATAAAAGAGAGCCAGCATCCGGAATTCATATCCGGCTGTTTTTTCTGACAATTCTCCCTGCCCCGTCCTGCCGGAAAGGATATCTGTCTTCTTTCCCTTTTCATATATATGAAAAATATCCTGCATCAAAGCCGCCATTTTTCTGTTGGCCTCTTTCCGTTTCTCTGTCGCAGCCGTTTCGGGACGGGAAAAACGAATAAATCTCTCGGCTGTAAAATATCCCTCAAACTGTTTCAGCGGGATCTGCAGCACCGCCGTTCTGTTTTTTTCCAGCGCGTTGATGGAATGGATCTCATTGGAATTAATGATAAGAAATTTACCGGCGGTGAGGGGATACTTCTCCTGATTCAGAAAGAAAGTCAGTTCCCCGTCCATCACCGCGAATATTTCTATTGATGTATGCCAGTGTTTTTCCCTTATATAATTCCCGTTATATCCTTCAAACAAAAACAGTTTAAAAGGCAGGCCTTCATTGGGAATGATCAGTTCGTGCTGGAATTCCATACCGTTTCCTCCATCCGCACCTCGCCGGCTTCCGTCTCCGTAAGAGCGCTCCGCGCCAGCTTATCCACCTGTTCGTTATAATAATCCCCTGTATGCGCCGCTACTTTGTGAAAGGAAATCCGGACTCTTGCCCGGCTGTTCCGCATCATGTACTGCGCGTATTTCTGTGTGAGAGGATTCTTCGCCTTCCAACTGCCGTTCGCCCATTTCTCGATCCCTTCGTAATCGTAATAGATTTTCAGCGCGTCAAAACCGTTTCCGGCAGCCCACTTTACCGCGTGCATGGCTCCCAGCATTTCCCCCGCCACATTGCGGATAGCAAGCGACTCCGGGTTGTCGCCGCTTCCGGATATCCTGATCTCTCTTCCATCCGGAACGAGGAGGATGCAACCGAAAGCATACCGTCCCACAGTCTGGTCGAAACTGCCGTCCACATAGGCGGCAAGGCCCTCTCCGACTCGGGGACCTTTCGCCTGACTTCCGGCCTCCCCGGAGGGTTTTCTGTCAAAAGTCGTCTCGACCGCCGGACCCAGATAGGCTCTCGCCTCTTCTTCTGTGGCGAATCCCTTAAATTCCGCCCCGGGATATCCCTTCACCGCTGCCTGGCACTTCTCCCATGTATCGAATATTCCTGTTGTCAGTCCTTTTTTTACTGCGTAAAACTTCTTTTTTGCCATTCCTTACTCCTGCCGCCAGCTTTCCGTTTCTTCCGAAAGCGCGGTTATACCTCTTTCTCCCCGAAGGTCACCGCAGCGGGATCCGCTGTCGGATCAAGCGGCAGATAAAACGCGAATCTGCTGCCCGCCCCCGGCGTGCTCCTTACAGAGATCTTGCCTCCGTGGGTTTCCACGATCCATTTTACCATAGGAAGGCCCAGTCCGGAACCCGTGTTTTCTTTTCCTGTCCTGGAAGTATCCGCCTGATAGAAGCGTTCCCAGATATGAGGCAGCTGTTCCTGTGAAATCCCGATCCCGTTGTCTTCCACAGCTCCGAAGACAGTGTTCTTTTCTTTTTTCAGGCTCACTTTCAGCCAGCCGCCTTCTTTCCCATAGGAAATGGCGTTGCCTATCAGATTCATCCACAGACGGATAAAAAGAGTTTCATCCACATATCCTTCGATTCCTTCCTCGATATCCCTGACTATGGAAATGTTCTTTTCCGTCGCCATTGCTTCCTGCTCTTCCGCTGCCATCTCCGTAATAAGTGAAAGATCCAGAAGTTCTTTATGCACTGCCTGCCGCCCCTGATCCGCTCTGGACAGGAAAAGGAGCTGGGAGATCATCTTCGACATACTCCGGGCTTTCCGGCGGATAGCCTCCACCGCAGACCGCTCCTCTTCTGAAAGCTCTCTGTCCTCCAGAAGATAATCGCACTGGGACAGGATCACCGTTACCGGTGTGCGCAGTTCATGAGAAGCATCGGATGTGAATCTTTTTTCTTTTTCAAAAGACGCCTCCAGTTTGTCCAGCATCATGTCAAAGGTTTCCGCCATTACATATATCTCGTTTTTTTCTCCGGTAAGGCCGATCCGCTTGGAAAGGTCTTCCTTTTCATAGATTTCCCGCGCGGTAGCCGTAAGCTGCGCGACCGGCCGGAACGCCCTGCGCACGAATAAATATCCCAGCACTGCCGCCAGGGCTACCATCAGCGGAAACAGCACTAGAGAAAAACGGACTGTGATCCTGAGACTGCTCTCGGCGTCTGTGATGGAAGTGATCCCGCGCACCCATACTGTCCCGTATCCGGGAACTTCCAGGGCCGTATCCCGGATATCCCACTGAATATCTCCGGCAGAGATTTTGCGGAGTCCCTCTTCCAGAGGAACATCCTCTGTGAACTCATAGGGGATCCTGCCGCCCAGTAGGCTTCCGTTCTCATTATAGGCGGAAAGATAAATCCCGTTCTCCACCTCGTAAAGATCCCTGTCAAGCTGCAACCTCTTTCCGGTCCACTGGATATCCTCGGATACGCCGAAAACCTTTTCTTCCATTTCCTGTTCCACAGAAGAAAGGATCTCGCTGCTGCTTAATGAGAGAAGCACCCCCAGCATCACCACAGTGAGGATTGTCATAAACGCTGTATAGAGAATTGTGAGCTTCCATTTTAAAGGCAGTTTCTTCATTCTTCCTCCCTCAGAACATAACCGGCGCCCCGCACCGTATGGATCAGTTTCGGCGTGAATCCCTCATCGATCTTTTTCCTCAGATACCGGATGTATACGTCCACGACATTGGAGCCGCCCGCGTAATCATAATTCCAGATATGTTCCTCAATCTTCTCTCTGGACAGGACGATCCCTTTATTCATACAGAGATACCGGAGGATCGAAAACTCTCTGCTGGAAAGCGAAATCTCCTTATCTCCCCGGAAAACTCTCTGGGTATTCAGATCCACCGTAAGATCCGCCGCAGTGACGATATTGGTCTTCGTCTCCGCAGATGAATTCTTTCGCAGCATCACCCGTATCCGGGCCAGAAGCTCGTCAAAGGCGAAGGGCTTGACGAGATAATCGTCCGCTCCGGCGTCCAGGCCGGTCACCCTGTCCTCAATACTGTCCTTCGCGGTCAAAAGCAGTACCTGCGTATGCCGTTTCTGTCCCCGGATATATTTCAGCACCTGAAGCCCGTTTTTCTTCGGCATCATAATATCCAGGATCACCGCGTCATATTCTGTGACAGCCAGGTAATCGATGGCCTCCTCCCCGTCAAAACAGGCGTCCACACTGTATTTCTGATTTTCCAGTCTTTTTTTCAACAATGTATTAAGATCTTTTTCATCTTCCGCAATTAAAATCCGCATAGCGCCGCCTCCGTATTATTTATTCTCCATGGTGCCGTCCCCGGCCTGCTCCGTGCCCGCCGTAATTTTCCTGATGATGGCCGCCGGATTCCTGTCCGCTGCCGTCAATATCAGTTAAATCCGCATTACCGGAGAGCTGGCCGATCCGGTCCCGGATCTCCCGCATTGTCATCCCTTGCACATCCTCAGGGGCGATATCCGGATCCAGTTCTTTCAGTTCCAGATAAGCCATATATTTCCCATAGGAAAGGCCGGCTTCATGGGCCCCCTCAAGATCTGCAGAATCCGCGTGATAACAGTGGGTGTTTTCCTGATCCCGTGTACACGCTTCCACATTGGAGTAAACGGTCTGCGTCTTTTTTTCGTCCTCCCCGGTTACCACAATAGACATCACCTGATCTCCGGCAAGATAAGTCTGTACGTTCTCGTCAGCCATGATCTCTTCCAGAGCGTCCTCATAGTTCAGGAACAGGATTTCCAGAGATTCCGACAGTTTCTCTCCGTCTTCATTATACTCCTTCACATCTACCACTCTGTCAAAGCGGTTTACATCCAGTTCCAGCGAAGGATTGATATCAATACTGATCACCGATACAGGCCTGAAATAAAGCTGCCATCCGCCGAAGCCTGCCAGAATAATAAGCGCAAGGCACAGCGCGGGCGCAAAACGAAAGATTGCGGAATGCCCCCGGGAACTTCCCGCAGCTTCCGCGAGAAATTCCCTGGTTCTGTCTTTCAGTTTTTCGTCGGCGTGTATCATATCAAACGTTTCCTGTATTTTACGCTTCATACTCATCGCCTCCCAGTTTGTCTTTCAGAATTTTCCTCGCCCGTTTCAGCAGCGTATAGACTGTATTTTCCTTCTTTCCCAGAATCCTGCCGATCTCCGGCGCCGTGTATTCCTCGTAGTAATAAAGATAGACCACGTCCCGGTATTTTTCCGGAAGCTCCAGTACGGCCTCCAGCACCTCTCTGTTGTCCTGGGGCATCTCTGAAGGCTTCTCTATGATTTCAGCCAGGGATACGGTCCGGCTGCGAAAAAAACTTTTCAGCAGGTCTTTGCACGCGTTCACTGTGACCCGGATAAACCAGGCCTTCTCATGTTCCTCATTTTCAAAGGAAACGGAACTGAGGACATACTTCAGAAACACTGTCTGAAATATGTCCTCAGTGTCCGCATGATTCTTCAGATGAACGATACATATTCTCCGGACAGTATCCGCGTACTTCTCAACCGCCCGGTTTGCCTCTTCTTCACTGCGCATATCCATTCCTCATCCGTTATCTGCAGCGGCCTCCGTGGCATCCGCCGCCATTGCCGCCGTGATGTTCCTGACCGGAGTTTCCGGTTCCGTAATTATCGCACACTCCGTCATTGTCCGCATCTACATAATTCCTGCCCTGGCCGTTCCCGCCTGCATTATATCCGCAGTTGTCGCAGACTCCGTCGTTGTCTTCGTCCACGCAGTACCTTCCCTGCATGCATCCGCTCAGATCTCTACCGCATGTATAGTTACAGGAGCCGCTGTAATAACATGCGCTGTTTCTGTGATGTCCCCGCCCGTGTCCTCCTGCGAATGCGGTTCCCGCAGCTGCCGTTAATAATGCCACAAATAAAATACCTGCAAATAATTTCTTCATAGTAGATTCCTCCTTCATATTTCATATTTTGTTTTTTACCTCTTCACTACTAATACGAATGAGAAGGAGAAAACCGTCCACATATTTTAAACTTTTTTCTGTAAAACCAATGCTTTCGCATATTGGCGCCCAAAATTGTTTTGATAAAATGAAAAAACGTCATATCCCACCGTAATGAAATATGACGTCTTTCCAAGTAGCGGGGACAGGATTTGAACCTGCGACCTTCGGGTTATGAGCCCGACGAGCTTCCGGACTGCTCCACCCCGCGTTATTAAATTACAGGAACATATAAACCACAGGTCTTCGCCTGTGGTTTTATTATATGCCTGTTTCTTTTGTTTGTCAACCCATTTTATCTGAATTTTCAGATTCATATATATAATTATCTGTTTTTCTACAATTTTTGACCGGAATATCCGTCAATCTCATTTCAAACTGTCTTTTCCGCGGAAGAAACCGCCGTATCCGATCCTTTCCGACAATTTATTCCGGAATAAATTGCTCCCGTGGGACAGACTTTTTTGCAGGAGCCACAGCGGATACATTCCGGATGATTAGGCGTTTCCGACGGATCCACCTGCATTTTGCAGGCTTTTGCACAGGCGCCGCAGTGAGTACAGGCCTCTTTGTCCACCCGGTAGCGGAAAGCCGCAATGGGATTAAACACCGAATACACCGCGCCCAGGGGACAGATATATTTGCAAAAAGGCCTGTAGATGACGACAGACAGAAGCACGATCACCACGAGAAGCACATTTTTCCACGCATAAAGCCATCCCACCGCGGTGCGCATGGCGCTGTTGAGAAGCACAAGAGGAATCCCGCCCTCCAGCGTTCCCGCAGGACAGATCAGTTTGCAGAAATACGGCGCGCCTTGTCCCAGCATATCCACCACAAACATGGGAAGAAGGATCACAAACACCAGAAAGATCACGTACTTCAGTTTCCTGAGAAGCCAGTCGCCCCGGAAAGTGCTGATCTTTTTTACAAAAGGAATCTTGTGCAGAAAGTCCTGGATCAGGCCGAATGGACAAAGCCATCCGCAGACAAAACGCCCCATAAGGGCTCCAACGAAAATAAGAAAACCCGCCACATAAAACGCCATCCTGAAATTCCAGCTTCCGATCACCGCCTGCATGGCTCCGATGGGACAGGATCCAAGGGCTCCCGGGCAGGAATAACAGTTCAGGCCCGGAACACACAGATTCTTCAGTTTCCCGTCATATATTTTACCTTTTGCGAAACCAACCAGATAACTGTTGGTAAGGAACGCCCACAGGATCTGGAACCTGTGACGCTTCCATTCGCTTTGCTTTTTCTTATCCAATTCCGATACACTCCATACAGATTCTCACGGCTTTGTCAAAAACCACCGACATTTCCCCTCTGGAAATACCGTAAGCCATCATCAGTATCCCGGCGCACGCCAGTCCGATCCCGGGCAGTGGAAAACGGTCGTTGAGGCTCGTCCACAATCCGCTTTTCTTTTCTGTTTTCTTCATATTCTATCCTCACCTAAAACCGGATTACTTCTCCAGGGCCGCAAGCTCTTCTTCCACAATCTCTTTCCAGGCGTCAAGATCTCTGGCTCCCACATAGGTCTCCCCTACGATCTCGCCGTCTTTATTGACAAAAAACGTCTCCGGGTACGCCTGGATGCCTTCCAGTCTCCCGTTCATCATATCCGGATCCGGGATCAGGAACGGATAATCTGTCTCCGCGATCTCCGCCAGGAGTTTCGCCGTCTCCACAGCTTCCTCATCTTTCTCCTCTGTATTGCCGGTATCCATCACGATCCCGATCACCTGGACGCCCTCGTCCTCCATCTCCTCGCTGAGCTTCTGAAGTTCCGGAACTTCACTGATACACGGGCCGCACCAGGTTGCAAATATATTGACCAGCGTTAAATCCGCGTCCTCAAAAATCTCTTCCGTATATTCCTCGCCGTTAATGTCCTCCATGACAAAAGGCGCCGCTTTCTCCGGTTCCTCCTCTGCCATCACCGGAACCGCTCCCAGGGTTCCCGCCGCAAGGATTCCGGACAGCATCAGAGCCTGAAATCTGTTTCCTGTTTTATTCATGTTTCGTTTCTTCATTTAATCACTTCCTCCTGTTTTATAATGCAGAAACCGGAAAATACCAGGAATTCCTGTTATATGGAAGGAATCCGTCACTTGCACAGATGATAATTCCCGGCTGAACATCCATCCCGAATTTTTCCAAAACACTGAAATTCCTGTCAGGATGTTTCGGTTCTTTTGCTTTCTTAATTTCTATTGGATACAGCTTATCTCCTTCTGTTATCAGAAGATCGATTTCCTTCTGATCCGTATCGCGGTAATAATAGATATCCGGCTGTTTCCCTGAATTGTAATAGCTCTTTATAATTTCAGAGACAACATATGTTTCAAAAAAAGCGCCGTCCATCGCTCCATTTTCCATCGTTTCCCAATCAGGCCATCTGCACAGATAGGCGGCCAGTCCGGTATCCATAAAATAAAACTTGGGGGTTTTCACCAGACGGCTGGTAATATTGGAGTAATACGGCCGCAGAATATAAATAACGCCGGAACTTTCCAGAATCGACACCCAGGCTTTCGCTGTGGGAGCAGAAATACCTATCGCGTTGGATATCTCATTATACTTCAGTTCCTGCGATGTCCTGGCAGCCATATATATCAGAAAATCATAAAACTCACTCAGTTTTCCCACCTGAGCCAGTTCACGGATATCTCTCTCCAGATACGTATTCACATAATCCTGAAAAAAACGGTCTCTGTCCATTTCCTTTGTAATAAATCCCGGCATTCCTCCCTGATATATCCGCTCATATATTTGATGGATATTCTTTGGTCTGTTGTCTCCCATGCGCTCCCGGAGAGATTTCAGATCCGGATGAAATACCCGGCCTGTACGGTTTTCAATTTCCGCAGAAGAAAGCGCAGCCAGATCAAACACAGCCACCCTGCCCGCCAGAGAATCAGACACATCCTTCATCATCCTGAACTTCTGAGAACCTGTCAGCCAGTACATTCCCCTGTTATCCTCGCCTGCAAGCGCCTTCTGATCCACAATCTTCTTTATTTCCAGAAGAATAGAAGGAACTCTCTGAAATTCATCAATGAGAAGAGGAAACCCATAAGTTTCGAAAAACAGAGCCGGATCTTCCTCCGCCAGACGGCGTGCGTTCCCGTCGTCCAGGGTAACATATTTCCGTTCTTTTTCCCTGATATGATAGAGCATTGTAGATTTTCCCACCTGCCGCTGTCCACATACCATGACAACCGGATAACTCTGCGAGGCTTTCAGAATCTGCTCCTCCAGATGTCTCCTGATATACATGTTCACACCTCCAAAACGCCGCAAATTATCGTTAGAATTAAAGTCATACTTTATTTTACCCGAAATCATACAGGGTGTAAAGCATAATTTATATCTTCTTTACATAAAATCACACAAATATTGCTTGAAATATTTTTTCACATATGCTAGTGTGCAAATTACAATACGATCAATTATTTATACACAAGGGAGAATTTATGAATAAGAAAATTTTATCTTTTATTCTGGCGGCGTCCATGACGGCCGCCTGCAGCACAGCCGTATCCGCCGGGGAACAGGAAGGCGGTATTGTTGTTCTTTATACCAACGATATCCACTGCGCGGTAAACGAAGATGAAGAGAATCAGGTCCTGGGCTATGCCAGAATCGCCGGACTGAAGAA
>DWYN01000070.1 GCA_019118645.1 Candidatus Blautia excrementipullorum
GCGTCCGGGGCTTTATCTGCCAGATCGGACAAGGTTTCAAAAGAGGCGGTTTCAATCGTTTCCTGAAGCAAAACAGTTCCGTCCTCGTCCACCGCTGCAAGCTGTCGGATGTACCCAAGCCATTCTCCAAGTCCATCATTGGAAACGGTGTTATCCAAAATAGTGTATGCCTCTCCTTTATAGGTAAACTGCGTCACATCTTCACTGACTAAGTGGCATTGCTCCTTGTCGCTGGAATATTCTCTGATCCCGTTTTGCAGGACAGAACAGCCAGACAGGACACAGCAGAGACATCCCATGAAAAAAATCCCCCGGAAAAATTTCATTGTTTTATTCATTATTCTTTCGTCCCTCCCAACGAGAAAACCAATAGAGAATTGCAAGCAAAATGCCAACAGATAATATGGCAATCAAAAGCCACTGTGCAGCATTGGCAATCAGCCTGCCGTTCAAAACGTCATGCACCCAATTTACAGACCACGAAAATGGATTGTACCGCCACAGGCCATGCAATTCAATGTTGCTGAATAAGATACATTGCAAACATTCAAATACGCCCCAAAACAGGGAAATGCCCAATCCAAACTTCAGACTAAGGAGCAGGTGTAGCGCATATATTACGAAACTGCCCATTGCCAGCCCCAGCACGGATTGTATCAACAGCCCCCACGGGATAGTTCCTGTCCGGCTCATTCCTGCCCCAATCGTAAATAGTACAAAAAGTAGCGCCAAGGAAAAGATACCTGACAGATACAGGGCAGCAAACTTTGCCAGCAGTATTTTCCGGCGATCTGGCACCGCCAGCAGGCTTTGAAAATGCGAGGCCCTTTCTTCCTGCGTGATATTCAGACCGACAATAACGCTTATCAAAAGCGGAAATATCATTGCCGTCAGTTCCAGAAGCAAACGCAATTTTTTCAATTCATCAACATTCTGATAAAGCAGGAAGTAAAACACAAACAGGATGGCCCCAGCTATAGGGATCACTGTATGAATACCCCAATAGGATGTGTGCCTTTGTTTCAGAAAATCGGCACGAACCAGAGCAATTATTCCCATTTACATTCCTTCTTTCTTTGAAAAATCGGCCGCATCCCAAAGAGCAAGCAGGACATACAGGATCACGGAAAATACCAGCGGCAGCAAAACGCTCCATGAAAAAGGAGTGACACCGGCAAAGGTTCCGTTGCTTTCAATTCCCATAAGCAACTCCGCCGTTTTCGCAGCCCAGCAATAGGGATATACCCATGCAAAAGCTGTATTTCCAAGCAGGATAGGCATGAGAATACCCAGCAGAGTGTTGGCTGCAATCGGGAGAAACAAGCCGGTTTTCCGGGCCAAAAGCAGGCAAAGAGGGATTTGCCAGATTGAGGCAATTATCAAGGCAATACTTCCGGCAAAGTTTCGTCCCGCAGAATACACAGCCAGAGCCGGGGAGATCAAATTGCTTACTGCGACAAAAACGGCCAAGAATACCGCAGCCACAAGTAGTTTCTCGATCATGAGCAATGCTTTTGCATATTCAAACCGTTTCAGGTTGATAGGCGCAGATAATACAGAATAATACTTTCCGGCCCGTTCTTCTTTCTGATGGGCAAGTGAACACAGGATAGCAATAGTTCCGGGAAGAAGAAACGCATACCACCAGTAAAAGGTCATATACTGGAAGCCATAAAAACCGCCGATGATCCATGCAAAGAGGGCCGTCAAAAATGGTGCAATAAACAGTAGCTTATTTGAAATTGTCCGTTTGAATTTCAGGTGTTCTGCTTTCAAGTAATTCATTCCTTACACCTCCATTCGGTGGCGTTTTACCACATCCATAAATAGCTGTTCCAGATTTTCGCCGTTGCGAAGCTCATTCTCATATCCCAACACACCACCGGCAATAATACCCACATGGTCGGCAATCTGCTGGACTTCCGATAAAATGTGGCTGGACAAAATCACTGTAATCCCTTTTTCCGGGAAAGAACGGATCAACTCCCGTAATTCTTCGATACCTACCGGGTCAAGACCATTGGTCGGCTCGTCAAGAATTAAAAGTTGCGGGTTATTCAGCAAGGCGATGGCAATGCCAAGCCGCTGCTTCATACCGAGGGAAAATTGTCCGGCCCGCTTCTTCCCTGTATCGGTCAGACGGACAATGTGCAGGACTTCATCAATCCGATTATCCGGCAGCCCCAGCATCGTTGTCCGCACTTTCAGAGTTTCGTATGCGGTCAGGTTTTCATATAAGGGCGGCGTTTCAATCAATGCACCGATCTGTGTCAAATCGCCACGCTGCCACGGATGACCGTCAAACTCGATACTGCCGGAAGTGGGCCTCAAAATACCTGTAATCATTTTTAGTGCGGTAGATTTGCCTGCCCCATTCGGCCCTAGCAGGCCATACACGGAATTTCTCTGAATGTTTAGCGATACATTATTTACGGCCATCTGCCCTTTGAAGTTTTTACAGAGGTCAGTTGTTTTCAAAATCATATCCATATCTTTTTGTCCTTTCTTGTTGATTTCAAAATCAGGATACAGGATAACTTTGAAGATTTCATAAAGATTTCAAAAGTGAATATATTACGCCACACAGTTCCTTCTTAATCACTCCATATCCAGGAAATACCAGATGCACTTCATCAGCTCCGCTTCAAGCCCCTGGTACTAAAACTATGCCAAATAAAAGGATGCTGCTTCTACGCAACACCCTCTTGCTAATCTCATTATGATTTACTTTTCTAATACGTCCTCAAACCGATACCCAACGCCATATGTGGTATGGAGATACCGATGGTACTGTGGTTCCTTCTCCAGCTTTTTCCGCAGGCTGCTGATCAGACAGTAGGCACTGCTGTACGTTTCTTCCCCGACATCCGTTTCTCCATAGATCATGTGGCAGATCTGAGCATAGGTATACACACGTCCTGGATGCCTGGCCATAACTGCAAGGACATCAAATTCCCTGGCAGTCAGCAGCACCTCCTTTTCCTCCACCATAACCTTACGCTGGAGCGTATCCAGAAAAAATCCCGGATATCGGATCTGTTGCGGCTCCATGTAGACCTTCACACCTTCCAGAGTCTGGAGCTTTCTCTTGATACAGCTGATCTCCGGCAGCCGTTCCTCTGGAAATTCAATCACCATTTGTCTCTTCAGAGTATTCTCGCTCCTTCCATTTCTCAGTTTCCGGAAGCTCTGCTCACTGATGTCATGCTTAATCCTGCAGGCTTCTCGTGCCGTATGATATACACTGCTTTTTACCCTTAGATTCAACTGCGCAAACTATTTTCCTTTTTGGGATTGCTTAATCAGTCTAAATATCTCGTAATTCAGACTAATTGACGATAAAACTGCGTGTATGCTGATAAAAAATTGGATTCGCGGCCAATGTACACGAAACCACTTGCCCCGCAAAGTTTTTTCTTTTTCCACCGGGCAGATCAAGTTTAAGTATTCATATTACAGCAGGTGGTTACTTGCTATTATCCAACCTGCCGAATATTTTCTTTGAATAAAGAGAAATCAAAAATGCAGCTATCGCAGCCCCAATTAAAACCACCCATGTATGCGCTGCAAAAATGTCAAACAGAACACCATAAATCGCCTGTCCAATCGGTTGTCCACACATAGCAATAGAAATCAGTGCCGCCATGATCTTTCCGACTAACTGAGGTGGGGTCTGCGTCTGTACCAGTGTGTAAATCTGAACCATAAAGAGCGTAGAGGCTCCCATAACAGTGAAGCTCATAAAAGTGATTGCCCAATACGATACGATTGCTGGCATATTCAGGAAAAGGGAAATGCCCATAACCCCCACAGCAATCGAACAAACCAAAAGCAACACATACGACTTTTGGATTTTCAGCTTTTCTGATACGATTGCGGTTAAAATTCCGCCACACAGACCGCCCAATGCCAGCGCCCCCTGTGTGAAGCCGTACATGGTATCAGACATCCCTAACACCTGTGTAATGAGAATGGGGGTTCCAACAATCATCACCGCACTTAAAACCAGATTGAAGATGGACACCAGAAAGACCACCGAAAAGAAAATGGGCTTTTCTGTTTTTACAAACTGATAGCTTTCTTTTAAGTCCATTCCGACTACACGAAACACGCCGACTTCACGCGGGCGTTTTTCATGTGGGATATGGATAAAGATTTCCATGATGGCGGAAAAAGCAAAACACGCTGCACTCAAAAGCAAAATCGGATAAATGCCCCAAAGGGTAAACATTACACCGCCGATTACCGGCCCTAACATGCCGGAAAGTGTATTGACCTGATTGATTACCGCATTTCCGGCCATCAGTTTATCTTTCGCTACCAGAAGCGGAACACTCGCCTGTACTGCTGGCTGGTATGTACCGGAAATACCATAGAGCAACATCAAGACAACGATAAAAAGCGGAACCGTTGGAATCTTCCCCAGTGAAAAGTAAAACAGCATGATAATGGCGGCCGTAGAGAAATCCAGCCCTACCATAATGTCGCGCTTGTTCACACGGTCA
>DWYN01000071.1 GCA_019118645.1 Candidatus Blautia excrementipullorum
GGAAAATGAAGAAGAATGATGGATACCGGGGAGTCGCACAGACGGCTCCCTATTTTCGTGAAGGAGGAACTTATGAACGCAACCATATTGCATGAAAGCCGGGGGCGCATCCGTCTGAAGCTGAAGCAGAAACGGATGACGCTTCCACAGGCTGATCTTCTGGAGACCTGGCTGCAGGAAAAGCCATGGGTCCGGCGTGCCATTGTCCATGAACGTACCTGCTGTGTCATCCTGTATTATGAAGGAGATCGTCAGGCCATGCTGGATGAACTCCGGCATTTTTCATGGGAGGAAGCAAAAGAGACTACGGCACTGCCGGCCCACAGCAGCAGGGCTTTAAACCGTGAATTTGAGGAGAAGCTGGCAGGGAAGATTCTATACAAAGCCGCCAGTACACTGTTTCTTCCGCCTCCTCTGCGGATTGCCCGTATTCTGTGGCATATGATCCCGTTTGTGAAGCGGGGACTTGGCTGCCTGCGCCACAGATGTATGAAAGTAGAGATGCTGGACGCCCTGTCTGTTTCCATTTCTGTCTGCCGAAAGGACTTTGGGACTGCAGGTATGGTGATGTTTTTGCTGGAAGTAGGTGAACTGCTGGAGGAATGGACACGGAAAAAATCTGTGGCAGACCTTGCCCGCTGTATGTCGCTTAATGTAGACCGTGTATGGGTGCGTACCGGACAGGGAGAGGTTCTGGTACCAGTCTCACAGATCCAGCCCGGGGACGCGGTAGTGGTGCGGGCCGGCGGGGTCATTCCCATGGACGGCCTGGTATTGGAAGGGGAAATTACCGTCAATCAGGCTTCTCTCACAGGGGAGTCCATTCCGGTACCCAAACATCCCGGCGGGGCAGTTTATGCCGGAACCGTTGTGGAAGAAGGAGAATGTGTTTTTGAAGTAAAGCAGGTTTCCGGTCAAAGCCGTTACGACCAGATCATCCACATGATCGAGCAGTCGGAACAGATGAAGTCGGATGCCGAAAGCAAAGCGGCCAGCCTTGCCGACAGGCTGGTTCCCTACACCTTTGCGGGAAGTATCCTGAGCCTTGCCCTCACCCGGAATGTGTCCAGGGCGCTGTCTGTGTTGATGGTGGATTTTTCGTGCGCGCTGAAACTGGCCATGCCGCTGGCGGTCCTTTCTGCGATGCGGGAGGCCGGAAGAGCCAATATTACTGTCAAAGGGGGTAAATTTCTGGAGGCGGTCGCCGCCGCGGATACGATTGTCTTTGACAAAACCGGCACGCTGACTTACGCCTGCCCGCGGGTGGCGCAGGTGGTTCCTTTCGGCGGCAAAGATGAACAGGAAATGCTGCGGCTGGCCGCCTGCCTGGAGGAACATTTTCCTCATTCTATGGCAAACGCCGTTGTAGCGGAAGCGAGGCGCCGCGGCCTGAGACATGAAGAGTATCATTCCAAAGTGGAATATCTGGTGGCACATGGGATCGCCAGTACCGTCAACGGAGAAAAGGTTCTGATCGGCAGCGCCCATTTTGTGTTTGAGGACGAACAGTGCCGGATCCCAGAAGGGGAGCAGGAGCGCTTTGATGCTCTGCCGCCAGAGTATTCCCATCTGTATCTGGCCGCCGGCGGGAAACTGGCCGCTGTGATCTGTATTGCCGATCCTCTGCGGAAGGAAACCAGGGAGGTGTTGAACGAACTGCGTATCATGGGAATTCAGCGCGCAGTCATGCTCACCGGAGACAGCAGGCGGACTGCCGCAGCCATTGCAACGCAGGCAGGGGTAGATGATTTCTGCGCGGAAGTACTTCCGGCGGATAAGGCGGCGTATGTGGCAAAGCTTCGGCGGGAAGGCCATACGGTCCTGATGGTGGGAGACGGGATCAACGACTCTCCGGCGCTGTCCGAGGCAGATGCGGGAATTGCTATCAGCGATGGCGCGGCTATTGCGCGGGAGATTGCAGATATTACCATTGCCGCTGACAACCTGTGGGAGCTGGTAGAACTGCGCCGGATTGCCATGGCGCTTATGAAACGTATCCATACGAACTACAGTTTTGTCATCGGATTTAACGGGGCACTGATTGCTCTAGGGGTTTTAGGAATCCTGCCACCTGCAGCATCTGCTATGCTCCATAATCTCTCCACCCTGGGCGTCAGTCTGCAGAGCATGAGCAGCCTGAACTCCCGGCAGCCGTTTTTACAGCAGAAAAAAGAGAAAGTATGACGGGCAAATGGTCGATGTACATCATGTATTTGCTCTCGGACGGTTCGGTGCGGTTTAATGAATTACAGCGGCGGATGCCGGAAGAAATGACATACACCACGCTTTTCCGGCAGTTAATGACGCTGAAAGAGGAAGGACTGATCGCACGAAAAGAGTATCGGCAGATTCCGCTGAAGGTGGAGTACAGACTCGGCGAGATTGGGGAAAAGTTTAAGGATGTGCTGGAAGTACGGGGGAATGAATATATTCAGTATTTACAGGATAAAAAGTGATCGGATATCAGTGAAGGCGTCTGATGGAGTCGTACAGGGCGTGCGCTGCCTGAGGATGACGCGGCAAATCGCTGAAATTACGGAAAAATTATATTGATATAACGTCAGAATAGTGTTATATTAACTGTATTGACATAATGTCAGAACAGAAAAAGAACAGGAGGGTTTGTAATGACAAAGACATTAGTCGCATATTTTTCTGCCAGCGGGACAACCGCGCGTACGGCAAAAGAGATTGCAGAGGCAGCAGGTGCTGATCTATATGAGATCCGTCCGGCTAAAGCCTATACGGCTGCGGATCTGGACTGGACAGATAAGAAGAGCCGCAGCACGGCGGAGATGAACGATCCTGCATGCCGTCCGGAGATTGAGGGAACCGTAGAACATATGGAGCAGTATGATACTGTTCTGGTGGGATTCCCGATCTGGTGGTATGTAGAGCCGAGAATCGTGGATAGCTTCCTGGAAAGCTATGATTTTTCCGGCAAGACTGTGATTCCCTTTGCCACATCTGGAGGAAGCGGTATCGGCGGCGCAGAAAAAAGTCTGCGGGAACACTGCCCTAAAGCTAACTGGAAACAGGGCAAATTAGTAAACAGCGGGGCGGCTGCATGGATAAAGTCCCTTCTGGGAGAGTGAGGCGGCCATGCCAAGAGGTTCTGAGGAATTAACGAACGCAAGGAAGGAAGAAATCGTAAATGCCTGCGCCGCCCTCTATGAAACCATGAGTTTCAGGGATATCACCCTCCGGGATATCGGGAACAAGACTTCTTTTACCAGGACATCCATCTATAATTATTTCCATACAAAGGAAGAAATCTTTCTGGCTCTTTTGAAACGGGAGCATGATGCGTGGATTACAGACATGGATGAAATGTTACGGAAGAATACGGCTATGGATGAGGATGCATTTGCAGAGGATTTGTCCCGGATTCTGGAGAAACGCGGTTGTATGCTGAAACTGATGTCCATGAACATCTATGATATGGAAGTCAACAGCCGGATGGAAAATCTGGTGGATTTTAAGAAATCCTACGCGGAAGCCTTTGATACGCTGGGGAAATGCCTGCAAAAGTTTTTCTCATCCATGACACAGGAGGACAGGAAGAAATTCCTTTGCGCCTTTTTTCCCTTTTTGTTCGGAATATATCCCTTTACGACCCATACAGAAAAACAACTGGAAGCAATGAAACAGGCGGGGATCAAGGAGGGCGACTATACGATTTATGAACTGACAAAACCCTTCCTGCTCCGGCTGCTGGAATCCTTTTGATGAGATGGAGAAGGCGTTCTATCATGGGCAGATAAAGAATGATTCTGATTTGCCTGCCGTCGGGGAAGCTTTTAGCGTTGACTTCGTATCGTTAGGCCAATGAAGATACGAAGTTGACGCTTATTTTTTTGCCTGAACGGGCATTGCCACTTCTCCGGGAGCCGTCGCAGGCAAGGTCGTGTTCCATGCCGAGGACGCCGCTGAACTTGGGAAACAGGGTGAAAAAGTGGTGCTGGTGCGTTTGGAAACCTCGCCGGAAGATTAAGAAATGCCGATCTCATCCTTGTGATGCGTGACGGGAATATTATTGAAAACGGCACCCATGAGGAATTGTTGAACCGGGATTCATTCTATTCCAGACTTTATCGGGCGAAATAGTGTATAATGATATACAAATAATTGAAATACAGGAGGAAACAAAATGTTTCGAGAATTGCGAAGAAAAAAGCAGGCGCTCTCTAAAGAGAACTGCGCTGCTGTCTTAAACCGCGGAACGTCAGGGGTGCTTGCCCTTGCCGGCGATGATGATTATCCCTATGCCGTTCCCATCAGCTATGTATACGACGGGGAGAAGCTCTATTTCCACTGTGCAAAAAGCGGCCATAAGCTGGATGCTATCCGCAGGAATCCAAAGGCCTCTTTCTGTGTCATAGATCAGGATCAGATTGTGCCTGAGGAATATACCACTTATTTCAGAAGCGTAATTGTCTTTGGCAAAATTCGGATTTTGAAAGATGATGGAGAAAAACGATCTGCCATTGAAAAGCTGGCGCTGAAATATGCTCCTGACGATACGATGGAAAGTCGGCAGGAAGCTATTGAAAAAGAGTGGAATCCTTTATGTACGCTGGAAATGGTGCCGGAGCATATTTCCGGGAAAGAGGCGATTGAACTGATAAAACGAGAGAAGTAAAAATTAAACAAATGCACGGACAGTCCTCTGATTTACTGATCGCGATGCTCCATTCCCCATACGCATAATTGATCCAGTACCGCCATGAGAGAATGTCCTTTTTCTGAAAGAGAATATTCTACTTTCGGTGGGATCTGCGGATATACTTTGCGGATGATCAAATTGTCGGCTTCCAGTTCCTTCAGGTTCTGGCTCAGGGTTTTATCGGATACCTTCTTTAAATAGCGCTGCATTTCATTAAAACGGACAGGTTCATATTCCATCAGACAGTAAAGGATAACAGGCTTGTATTTCCCTGCTATTAGTGAAAGTGTGTAACTATAACCGGTATCATCAAAATTTGCGTTTTCGATATCTTTTTTACTCATTAAGCTTACCTCTGGGAAAGTACCTTACATTTATGTGGGTACTTTTAGTTGTTTCGGTGCTATGTTATCATAGATTTATCCGAAAGACAATAAAAACAGGAGGTTGATATGATGAGAAGAAATATTAAAACAACGGAAGCGATTTTCCCGATGCCTGTACTTATGGTGGCTACTTATAATGAAGACGGCAGCGTGAACGTGATGAATGCCGCATGGGGGACGATGCAGGAAAGAGACCATGTAGTGCTGAATCTGACGGAAACACATAAAACCGTTCAGAATATCAAGGCACGGAGGGCATTTACGGTCAGTATAGCAGACGCTTCCCATGTGGTGGAGGCAGACTATTTTGGCGTTGAATCCGGAAATAAAACACTGAAAAAATTTGAAAACAGCGGATTGACCGCCGCAAAATCCGAACATGTTGACGCGCCCGTTATACAGGAATTTCCGCTGTGCATGGAATGTGAATTTATAGAGTATCAAGACGGAGAATATGGCTGCGGAGTCATCGGGAAAGTGGTAAATACAACTGCTGACGAGAGAGTCATGGATGGCGACAAGGTTGATATCTCTAAGGTTGCTGCTATTGCATTCGATCCATATACTCACGGCTACTATAAGGTTACGGAAAGAGTAGGCGAAGCATTCAAGGACGGCCTGCAGTTAAAGAAATAAACAGGGCGGTATGCATGAAACATAAAGATCATGGAGTGTAGAGAAAATGAAAACAATCAGATTGTTATATCCGGATCATGTGAGCGGCGGACTGGAAACCTATTATTTTGGCGCTAATCTTCTCCAGCATATCCTTCCGCCTAATCCAGATCAGCCCACGATAAAGGTGGATATTCTTCCGCCGGATGGAAAAGAAAAGCAGATTACAAACGGAATCTATGCTGAGGCGGAAGTACTGGCGGGGATTCAAGATGCGCAGAAAAAATTATCAGAAGAGAAACCCGACCGGGTGATCACGATAGGCGGAAACTGCATCGTGTCTCTTGCTCCCTTTGATTATTTACACGGTATATATGAGAGCGTGGGGATTATATGGATCGACGCACATCCGGATGTATCCACTGGAAAAGACGGATATCCGAACGCCCACGCTATGGTGCTTGGCAGTCTGCTTGGAGGTGGCGCCGGGCAGCTCAGGGGACTGATGAAGAATCAAACATTTTCTGCCAATGAGATTCTTTATGTAGGATTACAGCCATTGCATGATTACCAGAAAGCGTTTCTGGATAAGGCAGGAGTGAACTATAAAATACAGGACAAAGAACTTGTCAGTGATGAGGAGATCAGAGCATTTGCAGCGAGATTTGACCATATCCTTATCCACTTTGACATCGATGTGCTGGACGAGCGCCTGTTTCATTCCACATATTTTGCGAATCCTGAATTAGTGGGGGACGGCTCCGGCGGCGGGAAGATGACTCTTGAAAGAGCGGGGGAGATTCTCCGGCTGATCGAAGAAAATGCGGATGTGGCCGGACTTACGATCGCAGAGTATCTGCCGTTTGATGAATACAAATTGCATAAAATGTTCTCCGGAATAAAATTATTTAACCTTTGAATGAAAAAAGCAATTATATATTGAGGATGCATAGAAAAATAAAATGATTGATTTACAAGACAAAGGGTATTGCCCTTCCATTAAAGAAATAGGTGAATATATAAACAACCCTGTATTTTTGCAATTCTGTATGCATATAAAGGAGCAGTATGGCTGCAGTGAAAAAACAGAATTTAGTTCTTGTAGCTGGATGCCGGGATGGAATATTAAATTCAAAAAGTCTGGAAAGAATTTATGCACGCTTTATCCACATGAAGGATTTTTTACTGTTTTAGTCGTGGTAGGGCAGAAAGAAAAAACAATAGTGGAAGAAATTCTTCCGGAGTGCAATTCAGAACTGCGGGAAATATATAAGCAGACAAAAGCCGGGAACGGTCAAAAATGGCTGATGCTTGATCTGGAAGATACAGATGAAATGTATCGGGATACGCTTCGGTTTATAGAGATCCGTAGACAGGTCCTTCTGGGATTTGATACGATATACGGAAAGATGACAAAGCTGTCAAAAAAGAACTTGCAGGATTTTGAGAAGATGGGGAGGTAGAAAAGTATGATTTTGGAAACAGAGAGATTGATCCTCCGTCCATGGGAAGAAGAGGATGCAGAAGAATTATATAAATATGCGAGTCATCCTGATGTTGGTCCTATAGCTGGATGGCCTGTTCATACAAGTGTGGAAAACAGCCGGGAAATTATCAGAGGAGTACTGTCTGCGCCGGAAACCTACGCTGTAGTTTTGAAAGAAACCGGACGGCCGGTTGGAAGCGCGGGATTAATGATTGGTGAAACCAGCAATATCGGACTTCCAGAAACGGAAGGTGAGATTGGTTACTGGATTGGCGTTCCGTATTGGGGACGGGGGCTGATCCCTGAAGCAGTCAGGGAACTTCTGCGTCATGGATTTGAAGACTTGGATCTGACTAAAATATGGTGCGGCTATTTTGATGGAAATCTAAAATCAAAACGGGTTCAGGAAAAATGCGGATTCCATTATCATCATACCAGTGAAAATGTTTCCTGTGCGATAGAGGGCGTTTTGCGGACAGAACATATTTCCTGCCAGACAAAGGAGGAATGGGAGAATGCAGAAGGAAAAGTGTACAGCACCGGAACTGGCAGAGAAGTTTGAGGTTTTCAGGAGAACGATAAACCGGGATATGCAGATAAAAGCCATGTTAATATAGGATTTTACTGTCAATGGCAAGGAAAATGGAGCGGATTCGACTGCTCCATTTTTTGTGGAAAAAAACATGGGTGTGATATAAAATTAAGAAAAAAGCGGCTTAATGGATAAGACATGGAGTAAGAGTAAATTTACGGAGGTAGAAATATGGCGAAATACACAGATGATGAAATCAGAAATATGTCAAAGATTACATTGAAAATTACCGGTGAGTATCTGGGGATTTCTCCAATGGCTGTAGGAATTGGCATGAGGAATAATCTGCTGCCGATTGGATTTGCAGTACATAATGAAGAACGTGATCGCAGCCAATGGAGCGAGAGCTGATCCTGGCTTTTTCTATTAAGCGAAAACGCAGAGTAGAAGAACTGGAATTGTACGAATATGCGTTTTCGCTGAACAAATATGCAGATACAGAGAAAAAATATGAAGGGAAAGGGAGGACTTTGGTTTGACGAAAAAAACGATGACATTATCCCGCCAGCAGTTATATGATGAGATTTGGCAAGTGTCTGTAGCAGGCGTAGCCAGAAAATATAATTTAAATTATTCAAAGCTGATTGCAAAGTGCAGAGAAGAAAATATACCATTTCCTACTTCGGGCTATTGGACAAGAAAAAATATGGGAAAAGATGTCAGTGGAGAAGTTGTTGCATTACCCACATCTGATCATGAAAATGTGGAACTGTTTGTGGCGGATGTAAAATCAGAGAAGAAAAAGAAAGGAATAGAAAAGGAGACTGTAAAAGAACCCGTAAAAGAACCTGCAAAAGAACTAGATGCAGAAGAATCCGTTAATGACTCGGAAGAGGACTGGAAAAAAATAGTTGATCTCAAGGAAGAGGTTGATGATACAGTTCTGCCATTTCTGGACAGCACAGAGAAGAAACGTGTATTGCAAACCGCTTCTGAACTCAGTATTCATGATAAAAAAAGATTGCATGAACAGCTAATAAAATATAAAAATTCCGTAACCGAATGGAAACGGAAAACAAAAGAGACTCAGAATCAGAGAGGATATCATTATCGATATAATAAAATGGATAATGAACCTACATTTTTTAACGAAATATCAACAGAATCACAGAAGAGAGTATTTTTGGTTTTAGATGCTTTATTCTGTGCTGTAGAAGAATTAGGTGGAAAAGTGAATGCAGACCTTTCTATGCGCGTGATGGCAGATACAGTAAGAATTCGAATTGCAGAAGGACAAGATAAGGTGATACATGAACTGACCAAACAAGAGGCCCGTAAGCTGGTAGAATATAATGATCTGATAAAACAGAATCGGTGGGCATCGAAACCGCAAATTCGAAAGTATGATTATATTTATAATGGAAAGCTGCGTATCGTTTTTGAGAGTGGCAAATACATCAGGGACGGCGAGAAAGAAAAGTTGGAAGATCGATTGGGGGATATTTTATTATGTTTATATGAAGAGGCAGACGAAGCCCGGATACAAAGGGAGCGTTTGGAAGCAGAGCAGCGTAAGCGGGAAGAAGAAGCCAGACGGAAGGAAGAAATCCGAAAGCGGAAAGAAGACGAAATACGAAGAACAAAGGAACTGTTAAATCGGGCCGAAGATTACAAAATTGCCTGTGAAATCCGTCAGTACATAAATGCAGTTACGCAGCACAAAGACATAACGCCAGAAGTTCATGAATGGATTAAATGGGCGAAAAAGAAAGCTGACTGGTATGATCCGCTTATTGCAGTGGAAGATGAGTACCTGGGACGTAGGGAGCATTCCAGGTCCAAAGAAGAAAAAGATTTGGATAAGATTAATAATAGAGGAAGATTCAGTACTTGGGGCTGGTGATATCTGTAGATTAAGTTGTAAGTTGAGGATAAAGAATGGGATTCTTTCCTTGAAATGCGAAAACAGAAGAAAAAAATAAAATGTTTCTGCACTTGAGCATATAAACTTGAATAAAAAAGAAGTTTATGCTATGCTATTTGAAATTTGGAAGCAGTGTTTTAGTTTCTTCTATTGGGAACAGACTGGTGGATGAAGAACTTTTAGAAGATGCAACAGCACACCGAGTACACATACAGTTCAGGCATACTTAAATGCACTTCTGGAATGATATCAAGCGGTTACCTTCCTGTTTTTAATGGTACTTATACGCCCATTGTTGATTATGTAATATGATTATATTGATTATCTGGATTGTGGAGATGTATCACCAGAAGGCTCCCAATATTGGATAGTGCCGTTTGAATCGCAATTTTTTGATGTCAAAACTATTGGAAAACATATCAATAATGCCTTAAGAGAAGAGTTGTCCGAACAAAATTCAGTTGTCGCAAAATTTGCGACAACTTCAGAAGAAAAAGAGATGATGATAAGTGTTGTCATGCACTGCATGAAATAATATTCTTCAGACACCACTTACTACACTATTTGCCCGTAAATCTGCGTGGATTTACGAAGAATAACGTAGGTTTGGGGCAAAACAAAAAAATAAAAAAAGCGCCAGAAAGCCCGTAATATCAAGGTTTGAAGGCTTTTGAAGGGATATAAGAGATATGATAAAAATACTATTCGTATGCCACGGCAGTGTTTAAGGGACGGGGCAAAAGCCTTGAGTTTATTGGGTTTCTTGGATGGAAACGTAGAATTTACACCTTATTTACACCTTTGGAAGATCGGATTGGTAATCAAGACGTAGGGAAAACTTACGTCTTTTTTGATTGAAGGAAAAAGGCGTTACGTATCGGCTAAAAAGAATAACGTATCGGCTAAAAATAATAGTATTTTTGCCGATAATATGATATACTAAGTAATAGATTAGTACGTTTTTGATTTATGACGGAGGATAGCAGATGAAACATCTTTCAGTTACTGAAATAGCAAAAAAATGGAATATATCAGAGCGAAGTGTTAGAAATTATTGTGCTCATGGACGAGTGGATGGTGCTTTTCTTATAGGCAAGACGTGGAGAATTCCCGAAAATGCAGAAAAGCCGGAGCGTTCCAATAAAAAGAAAGAGCAGCCAATTACATTGCTGGATATTCTGCAGGAGCAGAAGGCAAGTAAATACTCTGGTGGGATTTATCATAAGACACAGATTGACTTGACCTATAACTCTAACCATATGGAAGGAAGCCGTCTGACGCACGATCAGACCAGATATATCTTTGAAACCAATACCATCGGTGTAGAAAAAGAAGTGCTGAACGTGGATGACGTGATTGAAACAGCAAATCACTTTCGTTGCATTGATGTGATTATTGATCACGCAAAAGCAGCTCTGACGGAGAAGTTCATTAAAGAAATTCACTTGGTTTTGAAGAATGGCACCAGTGATTCCAGAAAAGATTGGTTTGCTGTCGGCGATTATAAGAAACTTCCGAATGAAGTCGGCGGCATGGATACCGTCCTTCCGGAAGAAGTTGCCGATAAAATGAAGGCATTGCTAACGGAATACAACGCCAAAGAAGAAAAGACCTTTGCGGATATTCTTGACTTCCATGTGAAGTTTGAGCGGATCCATCCATTCCAGGACGGCAACGGTCGTGTGGGCAGATTAATTATGTTTAAGGAATGTCTGAAATATAATATCGTTCCGTTTATCATTGAGGATAATCTGAAGATGTTCTACTACCGTGGACTGAAAGAGTGGAACAATGAGAAAGGTTATTTGACAGATACCTGTTTGACCGCACAGGATAAGTACAAGGCATATTTGGATTATTTTAGAATTGCATATTAAACGTGATTCAAAGTGAAAAATTTGCGATTTGAGAAAAAATAATAATATACATTTTAAAGACGGGAGTAAATACATGTTCTATAAAATGATAGAAAATAAGTGTACACAATGGTATGAATCAGAACGGTGTACGGTTAAAAACTTAATTGAGTATATAGAGAAAACAGGGCAGATGCGTGATGCTCAGATTGAGGCTATTAAGGTATATCTGTTTCTAAAAATTGCCTGTGAATGTAAGTCGTTGACACAGCTGTTTAGACAGGGATTCTTTAATTCTATTGATTTGAATGAGATAGAATTGTCACAATCTACTCGTGAATATTTGTTTCAGAACCCAGCGGCTGCGGCATTATTTGAATATGCATGTTTGACAAATGATAAAGGTGAACAGGTATCTGAAAAATTGGAAAAACAGATAAAGAAAGATCCAACGGGAATTGATTATAATGAATTCTTTCGTAATGCGTTTTATGGTGTTTCCTATACGGATTATCTGTTTAGCCTTCCTATGGGTGCAGGTAAAACGTATTTGATGGCGGCATTTATTTACTTGGATGGTAGTGTAAAAAACTTTGTGGCTTTGGTAAAAAATGGCTCCTTTTTGGTAAGAATTATAGATATGACAATTCTTATCGAAAAGGAGTTTATTTATGGCAGTAGCAAAAGACCAAATCCGACAGATTATTA
>DWYN01000072.1 GCA_019118645.1 Candidatus Blautia excrementipullorum
GTTTTTGTTTGGCAACTTAATTTTACATCAAAAAGGAACAGGATTCCTTATATTTTGGCCATTTTTTCAAAGTTGTGGATAACAAAACCCAGCAGATTTATCTTAGGGGATAATTCTGCGGAAACTCAAGAGAATCTTCGGGTTTACAAAATACCGCAAATATGCTAGTATTTTCTTTAAAGCAGACAATGTCTGCAGGATAAGAGAAACTCACAGAACAAGAGAGTACATGTGCAGCGCGGCATTACAGAGAATTCCCCGAAGGAGAGGATCCGGGGCTGAGAGGGAAGGTGCCGGGGCAGATGGAAGATGGCTTGGGAGAGGCGCTGCTGAAGCATCAGTAGGCAGTGACAGGACCGCCTGTTACAGCGGAAGGGTATCGGTAAGTAGAGAGCAGGCGCCGATGCGCTCTGCAGAAGAACTTGTACCCGTTGAGGCTTCCGGCTGTGAGGCGGAAGCGAAAAGAAGTGGTAACACGGGCAGGACTCGTCTTCTCAATGAGAAGGCGATTTTTTATATTATAGGAAAATATTATTTATCCAGGAGGGATTGAGAATGGAAAAACAGAAGTATTATATCACAACGGCGATTGCCTATACGTCCGGCAAGCCTCATATCGGCAATACCTATGAAGTGGTTCTTGCGGACGCTATCGCGCGTTACAAAAGGCTGGAGGGATACGATGTATTTTTCCAGACAGGAACGGACGAGCATGGACAGAAGATTGAGCTGAAAGCAGAGGAGGCAGGAATTACTCCCAAGGAGTTCGTGGATCATGTCTCCGGAGAAATCAAGAATATCTGGGATCTGATGAATACTTCCTATGATAAATTTATCCGCACAACAGACGCTGATCATGAAAAACAGGTACAGAAGATCTTTAAGAAAATGTACGCCAAGGGAGACATTTACAAGGGTTATTACGAGGGAATGTACTGTACGCCCTGCGAATCTTTTTTCACGGAGTCTCAGCTTGTGGACGGCAAATGCCCGGACTGCGGGCGTCCCTGCGTTCCGGCGAAGGAGGAGGCATATTTCTTTAAGATGAGCAAATATGCGGACCGCCTGATCCAGTATATTAAAGACCATCCGGAATTCATTCAGCCGGAATCCCGCAAAAACGAGATGATGAACAATTTCCTGCTTCCGGGTCTTCAGGATCTCTGTGTATCCAGAACTTCTTTCAAATGGGGAATTCCGGTAGACTTTGACCCGAAGCATGTGGTCTATGTATGGCTGGACGCTCTTACCAACTATATTACGGGAATCGGCTATGACTGCGACGGAGAAAGCTCCGAACAGTTCAAAAAGCTCTGGCCGGCAGATCTTCACCTGATCGGAAAGGACATCATCCGCTTCCATACGATTTACTGGCCGATTTTCCTGATGTCCCTGGATCTTCCTCTGCCGAAGCAGGTATTTGGCCATCCGTGGCTTCTGCAGGGAGACGGCAAGATGAGCAAATCAAAGGGGAATGTGCTCTATGCAGACGAGCTGGTGGATTTCTTCGGCGTGGACGCGGTGAGATATTTCGTGCTTCACGAGATGCCTTTTGAGAACGACGGCGTGATTACCTGGGAGCTGATGGTGGAGAGACTGAACTCCGAGCTTGCCAACACCCTGGGAAATCTTGTAAACCGCACCATCTCCATGTCCAACAAATATTTTGGCGGCGTAGTGGAAAACAAGGGCGCTGCAGAGCCGGTAGACGAGGAGCTGAAGGCTTTTGTACTTGAAGTGCCGGGACGCGTATCCGCTAAAATGGAAAAACTGCGCGTGGCGGACGCAATCACAGAAGTATTCTCTCTGTTCAAGCGTCTGAATAAATATATTGACGAGACAATGCCCTGGGCTCTTGCCAAGGATGAGACGAAAAAGGACCGTCTGGCGACAGTGCTCTATAATCTGGTAGAAGGCATTTCTATGGGAGCTGTTCTTCTGGAAGCGTTTATGCCGGATACTACAGACCGTATTCTTGCACAGCTTCATGCAGAGAAGCGCAGCTTTGAATCGCTGAACGTATTTGGTCTTTATCCGTCAGGCAATAAAGTGACAGAGAAACCGGAAATTCTTTTTGCCCGTCTTGATCTGAAAGAGGTAATGGAAAAAGTGGAAAAACTTCATCCGCCTGTTGAGGAAAAGAAGGAGGAGGAAACAGGAATCGACCTGGAGCCGAAGCCGGAGATCACTTTTGAAGATTTTGAAAAAATGCAGTTTCAGGTAGGAGAGATTATTGCCTGCGAGGCGGTGAAAAAATCAAAGAAGCTTCTCTGCTCCCAGGTGAAGATCGGAAGCCAGGTGCGGCAGATCGTGTCCGGAATTAAGGCTCACTATACTCCGGAGGAAATGGTGGGCAAGAAGGTTATGGTTCTGACAAATCTGAAGCCTGCGAAACTGGCAGGCGTGCTCAGCGAGGGAATGATTCTCTGCGCAGAGGATGAGGAAGGCAACCTGTCGCTTGTAACTCCTGAGAAAAATATGCCTGCGGGAGCGGAAATCTGCTGACAGAAGAATGGATCACAGGGAGAGATTTTATGGGAAAGGGACTGACACATTTTGACGAAAAGGGAAACGCAGTGATGGTGGATGTTTCCGGAAAGGAACCCACCTTCCGGACAGCGCGCGCCGCAGGCTGTATCCTGGTGTCTTCCGAAATTATGGAAGCAGTAGCCGCGGGCAATGTAAAAAAAGGCGATGTTCTGGGAGTTGCCAGAGTGGCAGGAATTATGGGAGTGAAGCAGACGTCCTCCCTGATTCCCCTCTGTCATCCCCTTCCCATCCAGAAATGCTCAGTGGACTTTGAGCTTGACCGTGAAAACAGCCGGATTTATGTGTACTGCACCGTAAAGACGGAGGGAAAAACCGGAGTGGAGATGGAGGCGCTGACCGGCGTCCAGACCGCCCTTCTCACCATCTACGATATGTGCAAGGCGATCGACAAACATATGGTGATGTCGGACATTCATTTGCTAGAAAAGACAGGAGGAAAAAGCGGAGATTTCCGTTTTGAGAAATCATGATAGACCGCATAGGAAGAAAAATTGATTATCTGAGAATCTCCGTGACGGACCGCTGCAATCTCCGCTGCATTTACTGCATGCCGGAGAGCGGCGTGAAGCTGGTGGACAGGTCTATGCTTCTCAGAGGAGAAGAGATTCTGAGAATTGTAAAGGTGATGGCCGAACTGGGAATTTCCAAAATTAAGCTTACCGGAGGGGAGCCGCTTCTGTACTGCCGCCTGTCCGAGCTGGCCGGTGAGATCAAAAAAATTCCGGGAATCCGGAAGGTAACAGTTACCACCAATGGAATTCTTCTGAAAGAACAGATAGAGAGCCTTGCGGCGGCCGGGGTGGATGGAATCAATATCAGTCTGGATACGCTGGACAGAGAATGCTTCCGCCGGATTACGAGAAGAGACCTTCTGGAAAAAGCGCTGGAGGGCGTCCGGGCAACCCTGAGCTATCCGGAAATTTCTGTAAAAATAAACTGCGTTCCTTTAGGAGCAAAAGAACAGGACGTCTGCTCTGTGGCGCAGCTTGCCATGGAGTATCCGATCCATGTACGTTTTATTGAGATGATGCCTATTGGCTGCGGGGCTGAGTTTCCCGGAATGAAAGAAGACAGGCTGAGAAATCTTCTGGAAGAGCGCTTCGGAAAGCTGACCCCATATGAAGGAGAAGCCCTTGGCAATGGACCGTGCAGGTATTACGAGGCGGAAGGCTTTCAGGGAAAAATCGGATTTATCAGTGCGGTGAGCCACAAATTCTGCAGGGAGTGCAACCGTATCCGGCTGACTTCCCAGGGATATCTGAAAACCTGTTTACAGTACACTGCGGGAAGAGACCTGCGGGAAATCATCCGCAGCGGAGGCACAGACGATGAATTAAAAGCGGTGATCACGGCGGCTCTGGATGAAAAGCCGGATGGTCACCATTTTCTGGAAAAAGCAAAAGACGACGATACAGAAAAGCTCTGTATGTCCCAGATAGGAGGATGAATATGAAACGAGCGGCAATTATTACAGCAAGCGATTCCGGTTACCGGGGAGAGCGGGAAGACAAAAGCGGGCCGGCGATTCGTGAGATCCTGGAAAAAGAAGGCTACGAGGTAGTCGCCATGGAACTTCTTCCGGATGACAGAGCCATGCTGGCCGGAAAAATGCAGGAGATCGCTGATTCCGGAAGCGCAGACCTGATTCTTACTACAGGGGGAACCGGATTTTCTCAAAGAGATGTGACGCCGGAGGCTACAGAAGAAGTAATTGAAAGGCGGGTTCCGGGAATTCCCGAGGCAATACGGGCCTACAGCATGACGATTACCAAAAGGGCCATGCTCAGCCGCGCCACAGCAGGAATCCGGGGAACAACTCTGATTATTAACCTCCCCGGCAGTCCGAAAGCTGTCAGAGAGAGCCTGGAATATATCATAGGAGCCCTTGGCCACGGACTGGAAATTCTAAGCGGCGAGGCCACGGACTGCGCGGCAAAGTAGAGGTCGGTTTTACAAGATGGAGGAGAAAAATGGGGAAAGTAATTGCGGTCTGCATCAGTGAGGAAAAAGGTACCCAGAAGCATAAGGTAAAAGAAGCGGAATTTATTGAGGACTGGGGGATCAAAGGCGATGCCCATGCGGGAAAGTGGCACAGACAGGTAAGCCTTTTGTCCTATGATAAGATTGAAGAATTTCGAAGCAGAGGCGCGGAAGTGGAAGACGGGGCTTTTGGGGAAAATCTCGTAGTAGAAGGCTTTGACTTTGCCTCGCTGCCTGTCGGAACCCGTTTTTCCTGCGGGGACGTGCTCCTTGAAATGACGCAGATCGGCAAGAAGTGCCACCACGGCTGCGCCATCTTCCAGAAAATGGGAGACTGCATTATGCCCAGAGAGGGAGTCTTTACAAGGGTTCTCCACGGGGGAGTGATCCATGAGGGAGACGAATTTGAGATCTGCGGGGAAAACCGGGAAGCGCAAAACGCGCAGGAGGAAATCTGAGCAGCGAAACCTGCAGAATGACAAATTTATATGGGACGCAGGATGGTAAGAAGGAGTATAGAAAAATGAACAAAGCCATGATTTTTGACACACATGCGCATTATGACGACGAGGCGTTTGACCCGGACAGAGAAGAGCTTCTGAGTTCCATGGAAAAAAACGGGATAGGAACGATTGTCAATGTGGGAGCTTCTATCAACGGTCTGAAAGACGTAGTGGATCTTGTGGAAAACTATCCTTTTATTTATGGGGCAGTGGGGATACATCCCGACGATGCTGCGGAAATGACAGAGGAAACACTGGAGGAGATCCGCAGGATTTCCCGAATGGAAAAAATGGTCGCCATAGGGGAGATCGGACTGGATTATTACTGGCATAAGGAAGAAGAGGAACATGAGGTGCAGAAAAAAATGTTCCGCGCCCAGATGGACATTGCAAGAGCCGAAAAACTTCCCTTTATGATCCACAGCCGGGAAGCGGCAAAGGATACCCTGGATATAGTAAAAGAGTATATGCAGGGAGGAATGTACGGCGGTATTATCCACTGTTTTTCCTACGGGAAAGAGATTGCCAGAGAGTATCTGGATATGGGACTCTGCCTGGGGATCGGCGGCGTCGCAACCTTCAAAAACGCCAGAAAGCTGAAGGAAGTGGTGGAGTATGCGCCCCTTTCTCAGATTGTGCTGGAAACGGACTGCCCCTATCTGAGTCCCGAACCCAACCGGGGAAAAAGAAACAGTTCTCTGAATCTTTTCTATGTGGCAGAAACCATTGCAGAGATCAAGGGGATCACACCAGAAGAAGTCATTGCGGTCACAGAGAAAAACGCGAGAGAACTGCTTTTTTAACAGAGCAGAGAAATCATGCCCGGCCAGCGCCGGGTGTTTTTTGATTTCAGGCGCGCAAAAAGTGAAAGTCTCTTACGAGCAGGGGATATGGGAAATTAAAAAGGCTCTGTGTTCTGTATTATTTACCATATCTACGGTGTGAGGTCTATGCTTATCGGCCAAATCTGAACTTGAATAGCGCGGCAATTAGCTGCTGCTTCACATATTCCTCAATCTCGGCGTTGACCTGCCCGTGTACTTTGGAAACGTAGCGGATATATCCGGCATAGTGGGAAAGGACAGCGTTTATTGCGTCCGGGTCGCCCTCATGGGCTTTGACGATTGTTTCATAGGGTAGAAGTTTACTTATGGTCTTTTCTCTCCATGAGCTGCCGTAGTCGCTGCAAGGCAAGCTGGATATGTCGCCCCGCTGTGCTGCGTGGTCGGCCGATATGTACGCCGATCACTCGCTGCGGCTGGCTTTGCTAAATGATTAGTTATTGAATACTTCCCCAAAGCCATTCTATGTCGGGAAAAAACAAAAGAGGCACTGGTGATAGCGGACCGTCCCGTCCTGATCACTTTGCCTGTCGCGGCGGTGTTCCTGTGGGTTATGATCAATGCCAACTGTCTGAATACGGCAGAATTTTTTGCGGAGGCCCCGGTGGTTCCGATTACTGTCTTTATTCTGATGATTTTTTCTTTGTGCTGGCGACTTATTATATCGGCGGCAAAAAATCCTGAAATGTGATCTGTCAGAAGCTTCGCGGGATGAGACGCAGATATAAGAAATTCCGGCGGAAAATGTATTTTGAGGTTTTTTATATACATGAATTTGACTAAATAACACAGATTGTCCCGGCCATGTGTGAGGAGACAGTCTGTTAATTGAATCGATAAATATGTCGACCAGTTATACTGCGCTCTATTTTCTTATATTTGAGAATTATAATATACTGTCAGGGCAATGGGCACAGAATATAGGTTTTAAGTTTTACAGGGCCAATCATTCCATAATTCCGCACCTTTGCTTGGACATCAAATATGGTGTTACTTTCAGGCATGGTATTATTAGAATGTGATGCAAGTTTTCCTGAAATCAGGTTCCCCATTTGGTAATATCCCCGAGCAAGCAGGCGATTATTGAGGCTGGTAGCTGTTTTTACTCGAATTTCATTTTGTCCAGGATGAAGCAGTCTGCTAATATCCTGTTCAAGTTTGTCAAAATTCAGATTTCCTGCTTTTATACCATTTACATATACAGCTCCGGTATTTTTGTTCAGCGATCCAATTTGTAGAACTGCGCCATGGAGATTGTCCCAGCTCTCTGGAAGAGTAACCTGTGTTGTGTAGTAGCCGATTCCAGATACCATACTTTAAGTTCTATATCATCAGGTGCTTCAACATCAAAGTTTATTTCTCTTCCATCAGAAAAAATAACTTTATACTCTCCGGATGTATCAATCTGCGCCAGATAATTTTGGTTTTCATCTATTTTTACTTCTGCATTCGTTTCTACGATATGTACTGGGGTTTTATCGTTCAGATCAACAGCACAAATACAAGCTTCTCCGGGGGCAAGAGTCAGTTCAAATGAGGTATGTCCGTTATTACATGAAAAGACAGCCAAAGCCTCAATGTTCCCGTTCCAGCAGTCAAGCATATAAGGGCGGCCTTCTCCAGAGACACGGATTGTGAAGGTATGAGGTTTTGTATCCGTGTATTTCATGTTATAGGTATAAATATACAGCCAGCCGCTGTCCTCCCGCACGTGAGTCAGAATATGCGTATCGCGTTTCAAAAATTCTGCAGCAGGTTCAACGCCCCAATTTTTCAGTATTGTGTAAACCTCTGATTGTTCGTCGGTTTCCTTAACATTTGGAAACCGTTTTATCTGAGATATGATAGAGTCCAGCGCTTGGTCATGCTCGGAGAGGAATGGTGTCAGAGAAGCCGTTTTTTTATGTGTTTTCGTAATTCCAAAGGGCCGGACTGTTTCGGTTACACCGTTTACAAAAATAACAGGGAGTCCCTTTTGAGCCAATGACAACAGTTTTTCCGCTGATTTGACTGGCATCATTTTATTCTTCGTTTATCCGGCTTTGATTCATAATAAAAAATAAACACCTGAAGGGAAAGGCCCTTCAGGTGTTCTATAATAATCAGATTACAAAAGAGAGCAGTCCTCTTGCCCTACTATATTTGTTCCCAGACTTTTTTATTGAGACTACATTGCTGGCTTTTCAATTTTATTTACAATTTATGCTGTTGCGGTCTGTTTCAGAATCTCATCTAATACTCGGACTCATCATAATAGATATCTTCCTCATAGTAGCTGTCGTTGTAGTAACCGTCTTCTTCCGAGTAGCCGCTGTCATAATAGCCGGAGTCTTCTGAATCTTCGGAAGAACTGTCTTCGCTCTGGTCATCTGAGGTTCCCTCTGCCTGCTCCTGACGGTATTGTTCGGCGCTGACAGACCAGATATCCTCCACAATATTTCCGCTGGAATCGTACATATTCATCTCATAGTCAAAGCTGACATCCAGAAGATCTGTATTAGTAGAGGGCTCTACATTCATGGACATGATCTGCTCAAACTCCGCCTGCAGATTGGCAAGTGTAAACTCATCGCCGATGATCTCCCGCACACTGTGCTGAGAAGCAAGCTCCTCCGTATAGTCTTCCAGCATATAAGGCCCGTATTCGCCGGTGTCGTGGTTATAGTGCATAACAAGAGGCTTTACTTCCGGATCAAGGATCTGAACAGTGGATTCACCTTTCAGCGTGGATTTCTGGATAGTAAATCCTGCCATACCGCCCAGAAGCCCGGATAGGGATTCCTGAGTGGAAACAAAATTTCCAAGGGAGTAGAAGATCAGCATTTCATTGCCCTGGTCGTCCGACATCCGGCCATAGGGCTGGAGAATATGCGGATGGCCGCCGATGACTACGTCCACACCCTGCTGCATCAGAAATACAGCCCATTCTTTCTCGTATTCCGTAGGCATAGGTTCGTTCTCGCGGCCCCAGTGCGCCACAAAAATCACACAGTCGCTGATCTCTTTTGCCTGAGCGATCATGGAAGAAACCTTCTGCCGGTCAAAAATATCAATCATATATTCCCGGCCTTCTCCCGCGCCGGAATTATTTGTTCCATATGTATAATCCAGAAAGGCAATGGTGATGCCGTTGACTTCCAGGGTCTTTACCGTATCTGCGTCCTCCTGAGAGGAATGAATGCCGAGAACAGGAATATCCGGATAATTTGTTTCCCAGAAATTCAGAGTCTGGGAAATGTAATCATACCCGTAATCATCTATGTGATTGGTGGCGGATTCAATAACGTCAAATCCGGCGGTGATCAATGCGTCGCCTACTTCTGTAGGAGTTGCGAAGGAGGGATATCCGCTGACGGCGTCATGATCCGTGGTGAGAACGGTTTCCTGGTCCACCATTGCTACATCGGCAGCCTGAATCTCATCCAGCACATTTGTGTATATATGGTCGTAATTCCACTGGCCGGACTCATTCTCCCCGGACAGAAGAAGATTGTCATGATAGAGATTGTCCCCTACAGCGATCACTGTTGCAGTGCTTACTTCCGGAGTATTGGCAGCCAGTTCGGCTGCGTTTTTCTCTTCTTCTGCCTGTCTGGCCGCCTCTTCCTGAGGTTTCTGCACCAGAGTGTAGTCAAGCTGATGGAAAAAGAGAACCAGTACCACAAGCACAACCACAGAACACAGAAGAGCGATCCGTGAATTGCTTTTTTCTTTATAATTTAGCGGGATATTCTGATTTTTTTTCATTGCATGCTGTTCCTTTATCTGTTTTCCCATGTACGGCAGTCCCGAAGATCAGGGCTACGGAGAATGGTTATGTTCTGTACTATTATAGCAAATTGAACTGTTTATTGAAAGAATTTGTTTGAAAAAATACTTTGATTTTCAAAGTAATTGGGAGTATAATAATGCTGTAATGATACAGACGTTATTTTGACCCACGATGTATTTCCTGAGGCAGAACAGGAAAATATGTAAAAGGAGTCTCTCATGGTCAGCCGGGAGGAGGATAGACATGAATTCATATGAGACAGTAAACGATGTGCTGGTAAAATTGTTCAAGGAAATTATGGGAATTGAAGAGAAGGCGCTGATAACTTCTGAGTATAAAGATATTTCTGTAAATGACATGCATGTGATCGAAGCCATCGGCATGGATGAGAAAAAAAATATGTCGGCGGTGGCCAGGGAGCTTTCCGTGACGGTAGGCACGGTCACCATTGCCATTAATAATCTGGTAAAAAAAGGATATGTAAAGCGGGTACGAAGCGACAAGGACAGAAGAATTGTGCTGGTCTCCCTTTCTGAAAAGGGCGAGAAGGCATATAATCATCACCGGATGTTTCATGAAAGAATGGTTCTTGCGGTACTGGAGGGCTTGGATAAGGAAGAAACGAAGGTACTGATGAAAGTGCTGGGAAACCTGCAGCGCTTTTTCAGAAATTATGAAGACGGCCAGGGGCATTGACGGACCCTGGCCGTTTTGGCTTCGCCTGCTTTTATGCGATGTATTTTCTCAGGACAGGGAAGGGAACCGGCCCTGTTTCCAGTACTTTTTTATGAAATTCCTTCAGATCAAAATCATCTCCAAGCATATTTTCGCACTCATTTCTGAGATCAAGGAAATTCAGATATCCCCAGTAATATTTCAAATAGTTGGCAGGTGTTTCCACGATATACTGGTATATTTCCGCCGTAACGGAGCTGTCAGTGATTCCCAGGGAGTTCAGCAGGCGGTCACAGGCTGACTGTGTCCATCCCTGATAGTGAATGCCAATGTCCAGAAGAGAATAAATACAGAGTTTGACGCTGCGGTTCAGCCAGGAGAGGACGGCCAGATCTTCTGCGGCATTGTCGTCCAGAAAGGCTGCGGCGTAAGGATAGGCAAAAGACTCTACATAAGTGGCCCAGCCTTCCACATAGCCGCTGGAGGAGATCAGATACCGTATGTCATCAGGACGGCATGAAGCAAAATATACGGTCTGATACAGATGACCGGGAAAGCCCTCATGGGCCAGCGTAGTGAAAAGCTCCAGATTGGAGCTCTGCCCGGAGCGGTTGATATAAATCGTATTGGGACTTCCGGTATCCAGCGGCGGCGTGAGATAAAAAGCGGGACTTAAATAATCTTCCATGGATTCGTGTACGTAGCGGACTTCGTAATCTGTCTCGGAAAGAGCAGGAAAATCTTTCTGGATGCACTGACTTAGGGATTCCAGAGCGTCTTCGGGGGAGAAAGAAGGAAGGTCGGTTCCGTCTGTCATTTTGCGCAGAAGAGAAGGCTGTTCTTTCAGCATGAGGCGGATAGTTCCGGAATCTTCCGCCAGCTGGGAGGCCATGCGCTGCTGGATCTGCTCCACCGGCACATAGGAGCCCACCTGGCTTTTCAGAAGATATTCGTAATATTCTTTTCCGCCGGGAAAATGCGCAAGTCCCCGGCTGGACTGGCCGGATCCCTTCAGTGCTTCCAGCCCTGCAATAAGCTTCCGATAGGCGGGAATTACCTTGTTCAGCAGGATACTTTTATGCTTTTCCTGAAGCTCCTTTTGATCTTCCGGGGAAAACTTTCCGTAATCCTCCAGTTTTTCATTGAAGACATCCAGCATATAATTGGATTCCGGATTCTGAATAAAGGCCCTGCACTGCTCTAAAATCCGTTCCAGCGAAGTGTCGCTCATGAAAAGTCCTGCAGCTGCTTTTTCTTCCTCGAACCGGAGAATACTTTCAAAGTACGGCTCTATAGATGCAAGAAGATTCAGATAATCGGAAATATCCTGATCTTCATAGAATGCATATTCTGCCAGGAGAACCGGAAGCTGAGCCTGAATTCCAAGACTGGGAGACAGCACTTCCTCAAGCAGTATATGATCTTCCAGAGAAAGCTGAGTGTCAAAATACAGAAGAAGCATATCGAGAGTAATCTGATTTTCCCGGGAAAGGCGGGAGAAGGAAAAAGTTTTCAGTTTCTTTATGTAGGATTCATAGAGCTGACAGGTATCTGTCATATCGGAGCTTACTGTTCCAAGGGTAGGAGCAGGACGGGAAATATCTTTTTCCTCCGGATGGGCCAGAGAATAGTGGAGAGAAAGCAGGCTTCCGGAAACTTCCTGCTGAAAGACTTTCCGGGTAAAAGACCGGAATTTTCCGTTTTCTGACCAGACACGGGCAGTGCAGTAGCCTACTGCTGTTCCGGCCAGAAGGGTAAGACATAAAAGAAGCGCCAGAAGAATAGGCTTTTTGAATTTGCGGAATGATAAAGGCATACAGACCTCAGAAACTGCTGTTTCTATTATCATATTGGAAAAGAAGTGATTCTATGCTAAACTGGTATACAATAAAAAATCCAGGAAACAATGAACGCCGGTGATTTTTATAGAAACACGAAGGATCGGAAAAGGAGGAACTATGTCGGAAATTTATGATTTAGCAATACTGGGCGCCGGCCCCGCCGGAATCTGCGCGGCAATTTATGCGTCCAGAGGGAAACTGAACACACTTTGGCTGGAAGAAAAGTTTGTCCAGGGAGGGCAGATCGTCAATACTTACGAAGTAGATAATTATCCGGGCCTGCCTGGAATAAGCGGAATGGAACTGGGCGAGACCATGGCGGCTCATGCGGAAAAACTCGGTCTGGCTCCTGAGAGAGCCGCTGTGGTTTCCATTGAGGACAGGGGAAGTGTGAAGATTATCCGCACGAAGAAAAAGGAGTACCGGGCCAGGGCGGTGATTTTTGCAATGGGAGCGGAGCACAGAACTCTGGGAATTCCCGGGGAGACAGAGCTGAGCGGCATGGGAGTATCCTACTGCGCCACCTGTGACGGCGCCTTTTTTCAGGACGGGACGGTCGCCGTTGTGGGCGGCGGAAATGTGGCGGCGGAGGATGCGGTTTTTCTGTCCCGCATCTGCAGAAAAGTTTATGTCGTCCACCGGAGAGATGAGCTCCGTGCGGAAAAGATTCTTCAGGAAAGTCTGTTTGCCTGCAAAAATGTAGAAATGATCTGGGATACCGTTCCGGTTTCCATAGAAGGAAAGGAGCAGACAGAGGCTCTGAAGGTGCGGAATGTAAAGACCGGAGAGGAAAAAAGCCTTTCTGTTGACGGAGTGTTTATTGCTGTGGGGATTGTGCCGAACACATCCCTGGTCAAAGGAATCGTCAAGCTGGATGAGGGCGGATATATTGATGCCGGAGAAGACGGAGCTACAGATACACCCGGATTTTTTGCGGCAGGAGACATACGGACAAAAAAACTCCGCCAGATCGTCACAGCCGTATCTGACGGAGCAAATGCAGTGGCCTCTGTGCAGAGGTATCTGATGGAATTATAAAACTGCGGATCTTTTTAATGGCCGGAGGTGGCTTTCAGGCCGATAATACCGATCAGCAGCAGTGCCACAAAAATGAGGCGGGTGGGAGTGAAAGACTCTTTAAACAATACAATTCCCACGATTACCGCGCCCAGCGCCCCGATGCCTGTCCAGACGGCATAGGAGGTTCCCAGGGGAAGCTGTTTGGTTGCCTGGGCCAGGAATAAAAAGCTCAGGACCATCCCCGCCACGGTCAGGACAGAAAACTTCATAACGCTGAAGCCGTTTGAAAGCTTCAGGCAGGTGGACCAGAACACCTCCAGAAGACCTGCAAAAAGTAAAAAAATCCATTCCATTTTTAAATACACATCCTTTCTGCCGCCATAAGAAAAAGCGTTAAATTTTGTATCTCCAAAGGCCTAATGATACAAATTTAACGCTTATTTACCCGGCGGCAATTTCTTTTATTGTTTTTTCGTCCTAAATTTATCAAATCTTTCTATGAGTGTCAATACTAATTGCTCACATGCATTCAAATTCGTACAAAATTCTGGAAAGAGTCTTTTCTGACATGCATGAACTGTCTAAAATGTATATCCTGCTGCGGGGAAAACATCTGCAAATTTTAATATCCGTAATTTGACAGCCCGGAAACGCTGTGCTAAGATACGCAACTGTATGTAAAGAAACCTGACGGATACCGGAGGGAAATTTGGAAAGACCAGATTCCCTGTGCTGAAGCGGGAGAAGATCAGGAGATAAAAGGAGACTATATGAAGAAAAAAATAATGGCAGTATTATTATGCGTATGCGTCGGCAGCCTGGCGTCCGCGGCGGCGGAAGCCGCAGATCTGGGAAGAGAAGACCGGACGGAGACGGAGACTTTTGCAGACGACACGGCCAGCCGTGAATTCCAGGACGGTGAGATCAGCGAGATTGCAGACAGAATCGCGGAGCACGCCGAGGAAGAAGCAAATGCATATCTGGAATTGAAAAAGGAGGCGCAGAAGGCTGAGGATGCCAGGGAAGTTCAGAGGCGGGCACAGGAGGTAAAGAGAAAGACCACCAGAATCCGCAGGCAGGCAAAAGCGGAAGCCGCCCGGAGAAAGGAGGCCCAGCGCCTGGCCCACAGACAGGAGATTGTGAACTTTGCCCTGCAGTTTGAGGGAAACCCTTATGTGTATGGAGGAACAAGCCTTACGAACGGCGCGGACTGCTCCGGCTTTGTGATGTCTGTATTTAAAGAATTTGGATACAGCCTTCCGAGAGTGGCAAGCGCACAGTATGAGGCCTCCGAAAAGAAGGACATCAGCCAGATAGAAACCGGCGATCTTGTGTTCTACGGTTCCGGAGGCATCGGCCATGTGGCTCTGTATATCGGGAACGGAAAAATTATCCACGCCAGTACCTCCGCCTCGGGAATTAAAATCTCGGATTATGACTATGAGACGCCGGTTGGTGTCGGAACTTATCTGAAATAATCGAAGTTTGGGCAGATTGCACAAAGTTTGTCGGATTATGTGGATTGTACAAATTTTTGTACAAGAGTTTTCCACATTTGAAAAACGTGGAAAACCTTATAGAATCAAGTTATGCACAAAGTTATCCACATTATCCACACTGAATGGATGTGGATGAACTGATTTACATAAAAAATGAATAAACGAATGTTTTGGTAAAAAATCATAAAATTACATTCTGCGACAAAAAAAACGGAAATTCCCTTGACATTTTCGAAGTGAAAATACTGTATAATTTTTTATTCAAAAGAGTAATTTTAATGTTTGAAAGTTTAATTGTCAGAAAATACTGAGAAAAATCTCAGCCAGACATTTATATAGGATTTATCTGACGAAATCCGGGAAGTCCGGCTGCTCAGATGTCAAAAATAAGATATCCCCTGTGGATTTTTGGTCCGCAGGGGATATCTTTATAAAAGAAGAAAAAGATTTATTCTTGCTCAGATGTGGATAACCACGTTTCAAAACAGGTTATGAACTCATTTTCATCCGTTTAATGACTTTCAGTCTTGTAAATTCCTCGCGCTCCTTCTCTTCCAGTGCGTTCTGGATCTCTTTTGTAAGAGCTTCATATTTGGGAATGGTAATGTTTTTCAGAGCGTTGGCGCGCTTCTGGGTTTTCTTAATATTGGCAGCCAGACGGATGGCCGCGTTTTCAATCATGGAAAGGCGGATGGAAAGCTCTTTTACCCTTTCAAAAGCAGCCTTTGCCTGATCCAGCGACATTTTTGTGCTGTAATAGGCATAGGTGGGCACATTACTTCTGGCGTCATATTCCACCAGCGGAATTTCCGTCCCCATTACGCTGCGGGTTTTGATCCGGATGGAATCTTCTACAGGGACGGTATAGGCGATCTGCTGGACGAAAGCGATGCCGATTTCCATGTTTGCCTTCTGAAGGGCGGCATATGCAGTACGGAAAGTCTGGTCGATCTGAGTCTGGATATCTTTGGCCTGGTCGATCAGTTCCATCATTTCCCGGATAAGAATATTCCGTTTTTTATCCATCAGCTCAAAACCCTGGCGGGAAAGAGCCAGAGAATTCTTGGCCAGTATTAAGTTTCCTTTGGTAGGGAAGGTATTCGGATCCATCAAACCACCTCCTTTAAATTACACTCCTGCTTATCGTATTGTTTCTTTATAATATTTATTAAGGATTTTTGTGTCGATACGGTCCAGTTCTTCTTTCGGGAGCAGCCCCAGAAGTTCCCAGCCCTTGTCCAGGGTTTCTGTGATGCTGCGGTTTTCTGTCTCGGACTGGCCGATAAATTCTGACTCAAAGGCTTTTCCGAATACGAGATACCGTTTGTCCATAGGCGAAAGCTCGTCCTCGCCGATAACGGAAGCCAGGGCCCTTGCGTCTCCTACCTTTGCGTAACAGGAAAAAAGCTGGTTGGCCACATCCTGGTGATCCTCTCTGGTGAAGCCTTCGCCGATGCCGTCTTTCATCAGACGGGACAGGGAGGGGAGGACGCTTACGGGGGGATAAATAGCCTGCCCGTGAAGCTGGCGGTCAAGTACGATTTGCCCCTCTGTGATATATCCTGTCAGATCGGGGATCGGATGAGTGATATCATCGTTGGGCATGGTCAGAATCGGTATCTGTGTAACGGAACCGGTGCCGCCCCGAACAATTCCAGCTCTTTCATAGAGAGTAGCCAGCTCGCTGTACAGGTATCCGGGGTAGCCTTTTCGAGAGGGAATTTCTCCTTTGGAGGAGGAAACCTCACGCATGGCTTCGCAGAAGGAAGTTATATCCGTCAGAATAACCAGAATATGCATGCCTTTCTCAAAGGCAAGATACTCTGCCGCGGTCAGAGCGATTTTGGGAGTGAGAAGACGCTCCACCACAGGATCATTTGCAAGGTTCAGAAACATTACAACATGATCGGAAGCGCCGCTTTCCTCGAAGGTCCGGCGGAAAAATTCCGCCACGTCATATTTTACGCCCATTGCTGCAAACACAATGGCGAAATTTTCATCGGAGTCTCCCCCCAGGGAAGCCTGCTGAACAATCTGAGCGGCGAGCTTGTCGTGAGGAAGTCCGTTTCCGGAAAAAATCGGCAGTTTCTGCCCGCGGATCAGCGTGGTCAGTCCGTCAATAGCGGAAATTCCGGTGTTGATATAATTCCGGGGGTACTCTCTTGTAACAGGGTTCAGAGGCAGCCCGTTGATATTCAGGCTTACCTCCGGAGAAATATCGCCCAGCCCGTCGATGGGCTGTCCGATCCCGTTAAAGGTACGCCCAAGAATCTCAGGAGAGAGTCCGATCTCCAGGGGATGCCCTGTCAGCCGTGTATGGGTGTTGCTCAGAGACATGCTGTCTGTCCCTTCAAACACCTGAATCACGGCCTTGTCCTCATAAATTTCGATAATACGGCCAATTTTCCGGGTTCCGTCATCCATATGAAATTCCACGATTTCTTCATAGGAAGCGTTTTTGACTCCTTCCAGAACCACCAGAGGGCCGTTTATTTCGCTTAATCCTAAATATTCGATTGCCATATAAACCATTCCTCCTGTCAGCCGTTTTTCTCAAGCACTTTGTCATAAAACGCGTCAATATCCCTGCGGTACTGGTCAAACCGTTCCGGTTCACGGTTGGGAACGTCATACTTAATGGAAATAATCCGTTCAAAAATATTGTCCTCTTTCAGCACGGAAACGGGCATTCCGCGGTTTACAAGCGCGCGGGATTTCTCATACAGATAGAGGATAATCTCCATCATCTGGAACTGCTTTTCCATGGGAACGCAGGTATCTTCCTCGTGGAAGGCGTTTTGCTGCAAAAAGCCCAGCCGGATTACCCTGGCGATCTCCAGAGTCAGCTTCTGATCATCCGGAAGAACATCGCTTCCGATGAGTTTTACAATTTCCATAAGGGAGCTTTCCTGATTTAGAATCGCCATAATCTGATTCCGGTCAGCCACAAACTTCGGAGATACATTTTTGCGGTACCAGGGAGAAAGATCTTCCAGATACTCGCTGTAGCTGGTCAGCCAGTGGATGGCGGGAAAGTGGCGGGCATAGGCCAGGGATTTGTCAAGTCCCCAGAAACAGCGGACAAAACGTTTGGTGTTCTGAGTGACGGGTTCTGAGAAATCTCCTCCCTGGGGAGAAACAGCCCCGATAATCGTCACAGATCCTTCTGTTCCATTCAGATTCTGCATCATTCCGGCCCTCTCATAAAAGGCGGAAAGCCTGGAAGCCAGATATGCGGGGAAGCCTTCCTCCGCCGGCATTTCCTCCAGACGGCCGGACAGCTCACGGAGGGCTTCTGCCCAGCGGGAGGTGGAGTCGGCCATGATAGCTACGTCATAACCCATATCGCGGTAATACTCCGCCAGGGTAACGCCTGTATAGATGGACGCTTCACGGGCGGCCACAGGCATGTTGGAAGTGTTGGCGATCAGTGTGGTACGATCCATCATCAGATTTCCGGATTTGGGGTCAATCAGCCTGGAAAAATCTTCCAGAACCTGAGTCATCTCATTTCCGCGCTCCCCGCAGCCGATATAGACAATAATATCGGCATCCGACCACTTGGCAATCTGGTGCTGGGTCATGGTTTTTCCGGTACCGAAACCTCCGGGCACAGCCGCAGTGCCTCCCTTGGCAATGGGAAACAGGGTATCCAGAATACGCTGGCCTGTAATCAGAGGAATGCTGGCAGGATAGCGCATACGGGAGGGCCGGGGAACCCGGATGGGCCATTTCTGGGCAAGGGCAAGATCTTTTGTACTTCCGTCCGGAAACTGCATGGTGACGATGGGGTCAAGAATGGTATAATCTCCGTCCTTGGCCGCCCGGATAACAGTTCCCTCGGGAAAATTGGGGGGAACCATAGATTTATGGAGAATAGAAGCGGTTTCCTGTGTCTCTGCGATAATCGTTCCGGGACCGATGATATCCCCTTCTTTAACGGTGAGATGCACTTTCCATTTTTTTTCAGTGTCAAGAGAATCTACACTGACGCCCCGGGAGATATATTTTCCGGAAGTTTTGGCAATCTCCTCAAGGGGTCGCTGAATTCCGTCAAAAATATTGTGGATGATACCCGGCCCCAGGAGAACAGAGATGGCGTCCCCTGTTCCTGTAACGGTTTCGCCGGGGCGCAGCCCGGTAGTCTCCTCGAATACCTGAACGGTAGTCATGCCTTTCTTCAGACCGATGACTTCACCTACAAGATGATCTTTTCCTACGTGAACCATCTCTGAAATTTTAAAGCCCGGATCGCCTTTCAGATAAATAACGGGGCCGTTAATGCCGTAAATAATGCCTGTTCTACTCATGTTTCAGACCTCCGTCAAATTTGAATTCTCTGCGAAGGGACTCCATTCCCTCCAGGAAGGAATTGTCGATCAGGATATTTTTATGGGGAATAGCCGCCCGTATGCCGCCAACAAAAGACTCTTCGGAAACAGAGAGGGCCACTCCTGTCTCTGAGGATACTTTTTCCGCAATATCTTTGTCGTCCAGAGAGAGCGAAATCTGAATCTCGTCCTCACCGGCGAATTCTTTGACTTCCCTGATCTGGCGGCGAAGATAATCAAGATATTCGGGTGTTGACATAAAAAGTTCCAGTTTTTTTCTGACTTTCGCAAAAAGATCGGTTTTCAGTTCTTCCTGTTTTCGGGACCAGTCCCGCTTCAGAGTGATCTGCTCCGCGGAAAGCGCTTTGTTGACTTCACGGCGGACATGCTCGGCTTCAGCCTTTACCTCTGCCTCCGCGCTCTGGGTACGGGTGGATTTATGCTCTTCCAGCATCTGTGCGAGATGTTCTCTGTGTTCCTCAATTGCCTTGGCCGCGTCTTCTTTGGCCTCCTCCACAGATATGTCGTAAAAATGCTGGAGTTTTTCATCTATTGTCATATTTTCCTCCTACAGACGCACCTGCTGCGTCATTCAGACGGATATGGAAGCCGGCTTCCATACTTCCGCCTGCCTATAATTTCAGTCCGATTGCTTCATTTACATATGAAGTAATAAAATCCGGTTTGCGGCCGGTTCCGTGCCTGTCGGGGATCTCGATGATCAGAGGCGTTTTGTGGTGAAGCCGGACTTCGTCTATGATTTCCGGGAATTCCCTGCCGAATTTTTCGGTCAGAAGAATAATCCCGATTTCTTTGTCTGCGATTGTCCGCTCAAGAGCTTCCTTCAGCTCCGCGCGCTCATGGACAACCACACCTTCAACGCCGGCAAGGCGCATTCCGGTGTAGGTGTCGATGTTGTCGCTGATTAAATACATTTTCATAAAAATCTGCCTCTTAAAGCTGGCCAAGGATCATGAAGGAAATAATCAGTCCGTAAAGGGCAATACCTTCTGCCATGGCTACAAAAATAATAGATTTACCGAAAAGGGAGCCGTCCTCGCTGAGCGCTCCCAGGGCAGCGCTTGCGGAGCTTGCAACTGCAATACCGGAACCAAGGCCGGAAATGCCTGTTACAAGAGCGGCGCCGATGTATCCGAGGCCTGTGGCAAGACCGTCCGCGGAAGCGGCATCAGCGGCCTGTACGCCGGAAGTTCCTGCAAACATTACTACGGAAGCCACAAGAATGACTCCGAAAAACATAAAGCAGTTGGCGGCCAGGGATTTTTTGTAGCGTTTCCGGCTTTTTTCGCCGAGGAAAAAGCAGCCGAAGGGGACGATGATGCTGAGAATCAGTGCGATTGCGGTTACAATTTGAATAATCATGTTCATGGTGATATCCTCCTGAAGATAATGAATTTAAATGCTCATTCAGCATTCCGGAAAATGCTGAATAACTGCGTTTTGTATATTTCCGAATTTTCCGTATTTTTATGAGGTCTTTTTCTGCGTATGATATTTCATAAACGGACGGAACTCGCGCCCGCTGCCGGCGTAAAAGCGGCTGAAAATTTCATAATATTCAAGACGGAGCACCTGAATTCCGACGATCAGGCCCTCCATGGCGCATACGAAGAGATTCCCGAGTATGATCACAATCCAGTTGGGACTTCCCCCGTTCGCAGCTCCTGCCAGCATCATAACTACCTCCATCATTGCCGCGTGGCTGACGGCAAAAGCGCCGATACGCAGAAAAGACAGGGTGTTTGACAGGTAGCTGAGAAGCACCTCAAACAGCTCAAAAAAACTCTGGACAAAAAACATGCCTTTCTGTTCCGGAAAAACATGCGCCTTCTTTTTCACCAGATTGGTAAGAGGCTCTTTTAAAAACATAAGAGCAAGAGGCACAAGAAACATTACCACAAGCACCGCGGCCGCGGGGAGCTTTCTTCCGGAGACAAACAGCCCGATGGTGACGACGATGGATCCGTAAAACACAAGGCCGGCAACGGCGTTGCTGTCAAACCATGCTTTTTCCACATCATGATTTCGTATGGAATTGATAATATTAAACACCATGCACACCAGAATGATAAACATTCCAAAGCCGATGGCGATGACGAATACCGCGTTCAGAGTTCCTACCAGGGGAACATCCATCATGGCCGTCATTGGCTTCAGCCATATGGCGTGCAGGATATCCTCAAATCCGAAAAGACTGCCGTACATAAATCCGAAGAAGATGGAAAAAATTCCTGCACAGCTTATGATTCCTGCCAGATCCAGATGCTTCTTTTTATACAAGAACAGACCGCCCAGAAACAGAAGAAGCCCCTGGCCAACATCTCCGAACATAGCGCCGAAGATAAGAGAGTAGGTAATGGCCACAAACCAGGTGGGATCCATTTCATTGTAAGCGGGCAGGCCGTACATTTTTACATACATTTCAAAGGGCTTGAATAGCTTTGGATTTTTCAGCTTTGTAGGCGCCTTTTGCCTGGCGGGAGGCTGCTGATCTTCCATAAGACAGAAGATACGCTCGTCATTTTTGATATCTTCCTGAAAAGCCGCCGCGTCCTTCTCTGTCATCCATCCGCATAAAATATAGAAAGTATTATTTTCTCCCTGGGTGCAGGCCGCCAGCTTGCGGATGTCGAAGCAGGAAGAGTAGGCCTCCAGGGCTGCCTTTGCGGAGACAATATCCTCTCGGTTGTCTTCCAGAAACTTCTGAGCCGCCTCTTTGTTCGCCTTCAGGCCGTCATGTATTTCCTGATGCCGGCGGTCCAGCTGGGCAAAGGCCTCAGCAGCGGTTCCTTCGTAAGTATCCGGCACAAAAATCTGCTCAAAATGCATGGATGAGTATACTGCGTGAACCTTGTGAGCCTGCTGTTTCGGAACAAAGTATACGCCGTATACATATTGATCGTCATCGCCGCATTTGATGAAAATCGTATCCAGATTATCATAAATATATTTTTCGAATTTCTGAAGATACTGCTTTTCAATACGGCCGAACCGATAGTGGATGTAACGGAAATGCAGGATCTCGGATATGTCGTAATCCAGATTGCGGAAAGGACGTATGATCTTCAGCGAATCTACCATTCCGGCGTGCTCCGCGGCCAGCCGGTCGTGTTCTTCCTGCAGCCTTGCGGACTCCTGCTGGATCCGCCGGATCGCGGAAACAGCTGCTTCTGTATCCATAGGCTTTGGAGCCGTTTTTCCCGGTTCACTTAATTGTTCATAGAAGCCGCTGATTGCGGAAAGCGCTTCCTTATAAGGGTTGATTTCCAAAAACGGAGACAGATTAGCCACTTCCGTAAGCTCAGACAGGGCGTTTTCCAAATGAATTTCATATTTGGAAAGATAAGTTTCCGTCATTCTGTCAATATCCGCTTTGGGCCCGGTGATGCTTAAAAATTTCATTTTCTCAATCACGATGTTACCTCCGGGTTATTAATTGCTGCGAATGTACTGCAGCGCTTCTTCGGCAGCCACCCCGTATCTTACACACTCAATGGCAATGGTCAGACGGTTGACTTCATGCTCTTTGTGATACAGATAGGAGTAGAGAACCGCAACGGAATAAGGATCTCTGCGGGCCTCTTTTTCCAGGGTGGTCCGGAGCATATGGTTATAAAATTCCTCCAGATTGTGGGCTGCCAGATAATCGTACTTTTTACCATAGTATGTCCTGCGGAACATTTTCCTTGCATCCTCGTAGGAGGGCGCCTCCACCAGGGCATGTATTTCTTCTTTTTTCAGTTTATAGTTCATAGGAATCAGCAGAGCGTAAATATCTGCCGGCGCCATATGGAAAAACCGTTTGGAACGGAAGATAAACTGCAGGTTCAGCATATCGAATTTTTCTCCGTATGCCATGGTGATCTCCTTCAGATCATTTCCGGAAAACAGCTTCCTGCGGACATTCCAGATCTGTGTAAAATAATAGAGATCCAGCGCCATCCCGTAATCGAAAAGCAGGGCGCTTTCATGATTCTGGATTTTGGAAAGAGGCTGATAAAATTCATTCCCCTTCAGCGCGGCAAGGAATTCTTCCATTGTCGTGCAGGCGATAAGCCGGTCCACATCCAGTTTGGAATGCTTCCGGAAAAAATCCCGGTAAGGCGAAATATCGATAGGGTCGGTATTTCTATGATCAAAAAGGTTTGTCATAATTTCCTTGAGCACACGTATTTCGTACCGTTTGGAATAAAGCTCCAGGAATTTTTTCTGTTCCGAATTGGCAAACTGATAAATTCTTGAAAAGTCGGCAAAAATAGATGCTCTCAATAATTTTTCAATCTGCCCCCGGTGAAGAGAATTTTCATCCAGAGAAGCCCATGCCCCGGCATATTCCGGCGTGCGCTTAAGATAGGCGGCAACCTGGGGGACGCTGGGAAGCTGGACGATTTCCTGAAGTTGCTCTTCCGTGATCAGCTTGCTCTGCATGGCACGGATTTTTGCTGAAATCCCGCTGTAAGAAAGGAGATTTCCCATCTTGTGTCACACCTCCTTCAGCCTTCCAGAAGTTTATGAAACAATTCTTCAGACAACTTCTCGGAATTCCGGCTGTAATAAGCGTCGAGCTCGGCAAGAGAGGTTTCCATACTCTGCCTGAGAGCAGCCAGCTCCGCGTTCTTTTTTTCTTCCAGGCTGCTGCGCAGCTGCTGTATTTTTTTATTGGTTTCCTGCTCCAGCTCTGCGTCAAAGACTTTGCATTGCTGCTCCATCTCAGCGGAGAGTGCGGACTTTGTTCTGTCGGCATCCTCCATGATGCGCCGGGCAGTGAGTTCTATTTCGGACAGCTTATTGAAAATTTGTTCCATATTCACCCTCCTTTAAACTGGTATTTTTGGAACTTTATCATATGATACACCTTTTGTTAAAAAATTACCACTCAAAAAGATACAATTTTTGGGGAATATTTTACAGTCAAATTGTGTAAAATGGACATTCTTTTGGCTCAAATATGGAGAGGAAAGAGGAGGGACAACTATTTATGAAACAGAACGGGCCCTGTGGGAATGCGGAGGAAACCAGGATCCGGCAAAGTGCGGATTTTGGAGGTTTTGCTTGCCTGCCGGAGAGAAACCATGTATTATGATAAAAGTATTTTGCGGAATTATACAGGAGGAACATATGAGATTAAGAAATATACCAGGGGCAAAGGATGCGATTGCAGAGAGCCCCTATGTGGTGCAGGAACCGGAAAAATGCCGGGAACGATGGGGAGAATGCTTTCCGGAAAAGCAGCCCCTCCATATAGAAGTGGGAATGGGGAAAGGCCGTTTTCTGATGGATATGGCGCGCCTGCACCCGGAAATTAATTATGCAGGGATTGAGATGTATGACAGTGTACTGCTCCGGGCTCTCCAGAAACGAGAGGAATGGAAGGCTTCCGGAGAGGAGCTGAATAATCTTCTGTTTATGAGGATGGACGCGAGAGAGCTTCCCCAGGTATTCGGAAAAGGTGAAGTGGAGCGTATTTATCTGAATTTTTCAGACCCCTGGCCAAAAGCCCGCCATGCCAAGCGGCGGCTGACTTCCAGAGAATTTCTCGCGCGCTATGAGGAAATTCTTGTGCCAGAGGGTCTTGTGGAATTTAAGACGGATAACCGAGAACTTTTTGAATTTTCCCTGGAAGAGGTAAAGGAGAGGGGATGGGAACTCCTGGAATATACCTTCGATCTTCATTCCCAGCCGGAAATGATGAAAGGCAATGTAATGACAGAATACGAAGAAAAATTTTCTTCCATGGGGAATCCGATCTGTAAGCTGATCTGCAGACAGCGGCAGTGAAAGGGCGCCAGAGCTTAGATATGCCAGTCTGAACCGCAGAACTTAGTATTATAAATGAAATTCGCACCAAGAGCCCGGCCTTGTACAGATCTGACCCTATTGCTGTAAAAATGCCGCTTTAAGCGCAATAGACAAAACACAGGCCTAAAATAAGCGCATTAGGATATCCAAGAAAGCTTATAGGAGGCAGCGTAGATGAATCTTGCCAGATAAACGGAATGAGGGAGAGGCATTTCCGGAAACAGCAGGAACGCCGGGAAGGTACGAACACATTTACGGCGGAGCCGCATACGATATAGAAAACAGGCAGGGCTGCTTCCATTGGAAGAAAAGTGGCTGAACATCAAAATTGTCAGCTGCCGGCCCTATAACAGCCGTAAAATTCGGGGGAGATTTCATGACGCCAAGAAAAGGAAACAATAAAATTCAGAATCTTATGACACAGTTCAGCTATGAACACCGAAAGCTGGATAAGCGCCTGACAAAAATCAGGAAAAACGCAGACGAACTGGCAAAAATGCTGGATTCCTTGCCCGCGAAAAAGGATGGAAGAAAGGAAAAATAAAAAAATTTGAAAAAAATATAAAATTTTTCTTGACTTTTGGTGAATGGTCTCGTATAATAGCTCTTGCGTTAAGGAAATACAGCTTATACAAATGCTGTTAAATCATTTGCGTCTTTAGCTCAGCTGGCAGAGCACCTGACTCTTAATCAGGGTGTCCAGGGTTCGAACCCCTGAAGACGCACTAAAGGCACTGTTTTTGCGGACATTGTGATTGCCGTGGGGACGGTGTTTTTTTGTTGCACAAAACAGGAAATGAAAGAACTGAAGCCGGAGCGGCGGTCAGGGCGCCTGATTTGGAGTGTATGATTCGCGGGGATGATTTTCCCGGAGAAGAGAGAAGCACGAGGTTACGTAAATATAAAATACGGCGCCGCACTGGAATGAGGAAAAAGGACAGTTGGACAAAACCCCTGAAAAAGAAGGAGGGCCGGACAAAAATGTCCGGCGAGTATGAAAAAGAAAAATTTATGTAAAAAAGCATTCGCTTTATTTACTTAATACTATACTGTCCATATGTGATGAAATTGTGAGCATTGCTTGAAAAAAGAATGAGGAAATTATAAAAAAATTATAAGCGGCCTAATGCATGAAGAAGCGGCTTCTGGTATCCAACGGCTTCTTCCGTACTCATCAGAGTGCTGTTCTGTGCATTTTCAATGCCGCCGCTGGCTTTTTTCTGATCAGAAAATGCATCATATATTCCTCCACAAATGACTGATTTATTTCAAGCCTCTTGCCTTTAATTCCTCAATTACGCGATGATAGACGGGCATGTTCACGCCGTAAGCCGAAGCCATATCTTCCACCGCGTAAACCAGCTCTGAAATTTCAGACGGTCTTCCCTTTGCGATGTCCCGCTGCATGGAGGTGCCGGCTTCCGGGTTCAGGTCTGCGAGAATGGCAAGATTTACCTCCACCATATTCTCCGGGACGCCAAGCTCCATGGCTTTGGAGAGCGTAAGAAGCTCCCTGTCCATAGCGATAAAGGTCTCCCTGGGTTCGCCCTCTTTCTGGAAATCCCCGGCCTGCGCATGATAATACTCGCCGGCGGCAGCCATCGGGCTGGTATACATGAATTTCCGAAAAGTGTCCCGGCGGACATGATCCGTGTATTCGCCGCTGATCTCTGCATGATCCAGATCTTCTTTTACCCGGGCAAGCTTCTTCATGACAGCGTCTGACGTTTTCTGGCCCGGACGCAGCCCGTAAACGACCCGGAAAATATCGCCGCCGTGAGTGATCTCACCCGGCGCGGATACATGGGCTGCCACATAAATACAGCCGTCTGTCACCGTCACAGCAGGAAGTTCTTTCTGCATCCGTTCCCCGGTGCCGTAGATATTCAGAATGGGAATTACGACCGTCTCCGGTCCCCCTGTCCGCTTTATAAGTTCTGTAACATCTTTCAGCGAATAGCTCTTTACGCATACAAAGATCACATCCGGCTGTTCCCGGTACGATTCCATGGTCATGGCTTTGAGCGGACGGACTGTAAAGTCCCCCTTTGCCGAATGTTTCACAGAGATTCCATTCTCAAGGAAAGCCTCCAGCTGGGCGCCCCTTGCAAGAAAGGTCACATTCCTTCCGTCCGCCGCCAGAAAAGCGCCAATGCTTCCGCCGGTAGCGCCGGCGCCCGCGATTACATATTTCAGTTCCATATTCTGCTCCTCACAAACTTTCTGCATATTGTTAAAGATCCTTTTCCCAGCGTTCTTCCACCACGCCCTCGCCCCATTCGGGCTTGTCCTGACCGGATACCCGGTAAAACCCGTGACTCTCATATACATGGCGGGCCACCACCTGGGCGGTGATGGTCAGCAGGAAAATCTTTTTGTATTTTTTCTCCCGGCAAAATTCCAGAGCCAGATCCATCAAATGGTTTCCATAGCCCCTCCGGCGCATCTCCGGCTCCAGCATAAAGAAACGGATCTGAGCTGTTTCATCACTTTCTCTGGCCACCGCAATGCTCCCTGCCGGCACACCGTTGCACTCTAAAATATTCAGGCAGTCCGTATCCGGATTGTAGTTGGATACAAAACGGTATACGATCTGATCCACATAAGCGGAAAATACGTCAGACAGGTGACGCTCCGCATAGTAAAGAGTTTTGTGCCTGGATATGACATATTCAATATCACTCTGTTTAAAAGGCCGGATCGTCAGTGTATCATTGGCGTCGGAAAGCCGGTTCCGGATCATGATCATGGCGGAGATCACTTCTTTCCGGGTTTCTTCCGGCAGTTTTTCAAAGATGCGGCTGATATGAACGTTCTGAATATCACTGAGATGATTAAACTCCTGCCTTCCCTTATTCGTCATTTTGATATACTTTACTCTGCTGTCCGTACTGGAAGGAGTCTTTTCGATCAGTCCTTCCTTTTCAAACCTGGCAATCATCCGGCTCATATAACTGCGGTCAATGCCGAGCTGTCCAATTAAAATATTGGCCGTACAGCGCTCTGTTTTGCTGATCTCCAGCAGCACATCCTTCTCCGTCAGTGAATATCCGGACTCCAGAATGCCATTGTCGATCTGTTTGCACAGATTCAAATATACTTTATTAAATCCCTGCACATCTGCAATCTGATCTGCTGAAATCATACGACCTCCTGTGCTCTGAAACTGTTTTCAGCCGGCCAGCCGGCTGCTGCTGATACCTCACGTCAGTTCCTCCGGGGTTCTCAGCTTCTGATGCCTGTAGATAGGAACCTGAAGTTCCTGATCAAGTTTGCGTACCAGGTCTTTACAGCACCCCTTCAGCTTATCGTGAAATACAATTGCCTCTATGCCGCCTGTAATGCTGTCAATACAGGCGCGTGCCCTGGAAAGCCCGTTCTCATCGTCAAATACGTGAGTGAGCGTTCTTGCCAATGTCGTTCTCATAATAGTTGACTGAGTCCTCATTTAATATAGCTCATATTGTGGATTGAGTCAACTATTTTATCGGAGATAGATTAAGATATATCAGGAGAGGGTATCCTTCCGGCCGTTTCTATGGCTTTTGGAATACCCTCCGCGGTTATCTTATCAGAGAATAAAATATGGGAATGATCAGAGCGGGCAGCAGGTTCCCCACTGCGAATTTTTTTCCGAATCCGATATTTACGCCGACACAGAAAATCAGTGCGGAACCAATATAAGAAAGATGGCTGATCAGCTCGGCGCTCATGAAGTTTCCGCAGGCAGCAGCAACGAAGGTGATCGCTTCCTGGTAAACAAAGAGCGGAAGCGCGGCAAAAATGACACCTTTACCCAGAGTGGAAGCGAAAACCACCACGATCGCAAAGTCCAGAGCCGCTTTTGCGGTCAGGGTGGAGATGTTTCCTGTCAGTCCATCCTCGATAGCGCCTACAATGGCCATGGCTCCGATACAGATGACAAGCGTGCAGGTGACAAATCCTTCCACAAACTGAGAATCTCCCTCTGTATGAAACAGCCGCTTCAGAAAATTTCCAAGAGTATCCAGACGTTTTTCGATATCCAGAAGTGAACCGATCAGACCGCCGATGACCAGGGACAAAATCAGAAGCATGGTATCCTGCGTTTCCAGCTGATCGCCGCGGATTACCAGCATTTTTGACAGAACGCCTCCGGCGCCTATAAAAATCGTGGCAACACCGCAGGCCTGCATCAGAACCTGCCGGCAGCTTTCCGGAATTCCTTTCTTCAGAGTCACGCCAAGAACACCTCCGGACACAACTGCCGCTGTATTGATCACTGTACCCAAACCGAACATTTTTCCGCCTCCAAAAAATCAAATATCTGCTACATTATATCGAAATTCTTTAGGAAAGTAAAGTGGCAGAGAATATGGCGGATGGCACCTGTGAATGCAATTTTATTGAATATCGTCTTCGAATCACAGCAGCATCGGTGTACAAGGAGCAATACGCTCCAAACCGCGTAATTTCAGTGACTTACTGTGTTATACTCAATCGGCGTACGTCCAGTACGCCTCAATCGTCTGCCTTGTAAATTACTGAAATTCCTACGGCTGGAGTCTATGAGTCGAAAAGGTGATGATTTCTGCCCCTTTCAGGCACTAGATCGACGCGTACAGGACGTACGCGGAGTGAAAGTAACGCAAAAGGAGCAGAAATCAGCCCTTTATCGACCGTATTGTCCCCTTGTACATCGATGCTATTATGTATGTTATCGGAAATACCGGGGAAATGCTGGCTGACGATAAAAGACATGCTGTCTTGTCAGAGGTATCGGGGAAATGCCGCCTGACGATAAAGGATATGTTGGGCTGTCAGAGGTATCGGGAAAAGGCCTTCTGACAATAAAGGATATGTTGTCTTGTCAGAGGTATTGGGAAAAGGCCTTCTGACAATAAAGGATATGCTGTCTTGTCAGAGGTATCGGGAAAAGGCTGGCTGACAATAAAGGATATGTTGTCTTGTCAGAGGTATCGAGAAAAGGCTTCCTGACAATAAAAGATATGCTGTCTCACCAGAGGTATTGGGAAAAGGCCTTCTGACAATAAAGGATATGTTGTCTTATCAGAGGTATCAGGGAGATGCCGCCTGACGATAAGCGTCCGGCGGCGAAAAGTTTGTAAAAAGAAGGAGGGCCGGACAAATAATGTCCGGCGAGTATGAAAAAGAAAATTTATGTAAAAAAGCATTCGCTTTATTTGCTTAATACTATACCGGCAATATGTGACGAAAATGTGTGCATTAGTTGAAAAAACAATGATGAATTTCTAAAATACTTCTAAAAATTTTTTCGTTGTAAAAGTGCAGTGGCTCCTTTATAATATGAAAAGAAGCATCTGCAGATCTCTGCTTCAGGAATACTCTGGCAGATCCGGAGAGCGGAGAGAGCAGAAAATCAGTCCTGTTAAAGAAACCGGAGTGTTGGTACGTGAACAATAGCGGCATATTGTCTGCCGTTCAGACGGCATAGTGCAGAAGTTCTGGCGCAGTTTATTTGCTGCTTCTGCAATCTTCGATCCGCATATTTGAAGAAACCGTGCAATTGGTTCCGTTGTTTACAGACCGATGTTTCAGGGCGTATTATTACTCTGAGGAGGAAGAGCATGAAGAGAGAAACCGTTGTAGTACTGGATTTCGGCGGGCAGTATAATCAGCTGATCGCGCGCCGCGTAAGAGAGTGCAATGTGTATTGCGAGATTTATTCTTACAAAACGGATATTGAAAAAATAAAGGAGCTTCAGCCCAAGGGAATTATTTTTACAGGAGGACCCAACAGTGTGTACCTGGAGGATTCTCCCACATATACCGATGAAATTTATAAACTGGGAATCCCGATTCTGGGAATCTGCTATGGTTCTCAGCTGATGATGCATCAGCTCGGGGGCAAGGTTGAAAAGGCTCCAGTCCGCGAATACGGAAGAATTGAAGTGAATGTGGACACAAATTCAAAGATTTTTGAAAACGTATCTCCCAAAACTATCTGTTGGATGAGTCACAACGATTATATCGCAGAAGTAGCGCCCGGATTTCATATTTCCGCATGGACAGACGACTGTCCTGTGGCAGCGGCCGAGAATCCGGCGGAAGGACTTTATGCCGTTCAGTTCCATCCCGAGGTTCTTCACACCCAGGAAGGAACAAAGATGCTTTCTAATTTTGTGTATAATGTCTGCGGCTGTTCCGGAGACTGGAAGATGGACTCTTTTGTGGAGGACTCCATCAAAGCCATCCGTGAGAAAGTTGGAGACGGCAAAGTGCTCTGCGCGCTTTCCGGAGGAGTGGATTCTTCTGTGGCAGCCGTACTCCTCTCAAAGGCTGTCGGCAGCCAGCTGACCTGTGTATTTGTGGATCACGGCCTTCTCCGCAAGAATGAAGGCGACGAAGTGGAGGCTGTATTCGGACCAGAAGGCCCGTACGACCTGAACTTTATCCGCGTCAATGCCCAGGAGCGTTTTTATGAAAAACTGAAAGGCGTGGAGGAACCTGAGCGCAAGCGCAAAATCATCGGCGAAGAATTTATCCGCGTCTTTGAGGAAGAAGCAAAGAAGATCGGCGCTGTGGACTTCCTGGTTCAGGGAACCATTTACCCGGATGTGGTGGAAAGCGGCGTTGGCGGCGAATCCACGGTCATCAAATCCCACCATAATGTCGGCGGACTGCCGGACTATGTGGATTTCAAGGAAATCATCGAGCCGCTCCGCAACCTGTTCAAGGACGAGGTGCGCAAAGCCGGCCTTGAACTGGGTATTCCGGAATACCTTGTTTTCCGTCAGCCGTTCCCGGGTCCGGGACTCGGCATCCGCATCATCGGCGAAATCACCGCCGAGAAGGTGAAAATGGTTCAGGATGCCGATGCCATCTGGCGCGAGGAGATCGCAAAAGCCGGATGGGACAAGAAAGTCAACCAGTACTTTGCAGCCCTGACCAACATGAAATCTGTGGGGGTTATGGGAGACGAGAGAACCTACGATTACGCCATCGCGCTTCGCGCAGTGACAACGACCGACTTCATGACGGCTGAGAGCGCAGAAATCCCCTGGGAAGTGATCGGAAAAACAACCAGCAGGATTGTGAATGAAGTTCCGCATGTGAACCGTGTCATGTATGACTGCACCGGAAAACCACCAGCAACGATTGAGTTTGAATAGACACCACATCTCTGGGAAGCCTTATTTTGCAGGCTTTCCAGAGATTTTTCTCTTTTGTTGGCTACAAATTGGCTACATCTGCCATTTGGCTACCATTCGGAACTGTCGTTCCGTTCATCACATTTTCAAGCTGGGCAGCTACTTCTGCCTGCTTATTCGGATACAGATGACTGTAAGTATTTAAGGTCGTCTGTATTTTTTCATGTCCG
>DWYN01000008.1 GCA_019118645.1 Candidatus Blautia excrementipullorum
GTACTGGAATCATATCTGGATGAGCTGAAGAAATAAAAGATGAGGAGATATGCAGATGAAGAGTGAGACCAGGAGGTGACATATGTTACAGGAACAGTACGAAAAAAATAATCTGGAAATGCAGCCCTATCGTCATTACCTTGCGGAATATCAGAATATGGATCCAAGGGATATCAGCCGGCATCTGGAAATCCCATTTGATAAAAATACCGGGCTTTTTCAGGTGAAATTTATGGAGCGATACTATACAGTCAGCCATCCGGATCTGGAGATACACTGTCTGGATGAAGAGGACAGCCGGGCAGTTCTGTGCAGTGATATTCATGCAAAAATACTGCTGCTCCGCTATTTTACAGAAGGAGATCATTTGAAAGCTGCAGGAAATCTTCTTTCCTATCGCGACCTTCCCTGGGGTGAAGTGTACTACCGCCAGTTTTATGGAAGATGCATCATGAGGCTGGCCGGAATGTTTGGAAATCAACTGGAAACCTTTAAATACATTATGGAGGGTCTGAAAGGAATACCGCGGGAATATGGTGATGCGGCATATGAATTTCAATTTCTGGAAGATTTGAGACTATGTTTTGTATTGTGGGCAGGAGATGAAGAGTTCCCGGCATCGGCACAGATTCTTTTTTCGGATAATTTTCCGGTTGCCTATGCTGCAGAAGACGCAGCTTATATTGGTGATGTAGTGTTGGATTATATGAAAATAATAGAAAAGAATAACACGAACGAGTGATTTCCTAATCTGCCGCTTGAATTTCTGGATTTTTTTTGCTATATTAGCATTGAAAAATACGGGTGAGCACCTGGGGATGTCGGTTAATACCGATTTTTAACCCTTGATATGAGAGGAAGAGGCAATCCCAGAGAATTCGTGCTTTTTCAAAGCCTGAATTCTCTCCAGGATTGTCTCTTCCTTTTGATATCGCTTATTTCAGGGCGCAAAATCCCCCTTGTTTGGATTTTGGGAAGTACGCCCTTTAATGCCGATCTGGTCAGTGAGATCAAACGCGCGGTTTCCATTCCGGTTATCGCAGTCGGCAGATTTACGGAACTGCAGTACGCGGAACTTCTGGTGAAGCAGGGACGTGCCGATCTCATTGCATTTGGGCGGCAGAGTATTGCCGATCCGGAGCTTCCCAATAAAGCGCGGCTTGGAATGCTGGAAGAACTGGTTCCCTGTATCGGGTGTCTGCTGGGCTGTGTCCCGAATATGTTCGCGGGGAAACCGATTACCTGCGCGCTCAATCCCAGTGTCGGAAGGGAATCGGAAATGACACCGGCAGAGACGAAAAAACGTGTTGTGGTAGTGGGCGGCGGACCTGCCGGACTGTATGCCGCCTGGGTGTGTGCGGTACGCGGGCATAAGGTCACCTTACTTGAAAAGAACCATGAGCCTGGCGGCAGTTTCCGTATTGCCTCTTATCCTGTGGGAAAAGGGCAGATTTCTGCGGCTGTCCGTGCGATGATTGTCCGCTGCGGCAGAGCCGGTGTGGAAATTCGGACGGACACGGAAGCAACTCCCGGCTATATTCGTTCCCTGACGCCGGATGCAGTGATCCTCGCAACCGGTTCGGTGCCTTTCATGTCGCCTGTTCCCGGTATATCAGACTGCGGCTGTGTAACCGCGCAGGATATGCTGGAGGGAAAAGTACCCGTCGGGAAAAAGGTGATTGTTGCCGGAGGCGGAATGATCGGATGCGAGACAGCGGAATACCTGGCAGAGCGGGGACACCAGGTGGCCATTGTAGAAATGAAATCTGTGATCGCAAAGGATGTTGCCCCGGAAAACAGGCGTTATATGTTCGAAAATTTTGCCCGGAATCATGTTCAGCTTTATCCGGACGCGAAAATCGAACAGTTTTATTCAGACGGCGTTTCCTGTACCGGAAGAGACGGTTCTCCGTTTTCCCTCAGGGGGTATGACAACATTGTGCTGACGATGGGTACACGGGCCTGGAATCCTCTGGAAGAAGCCCTGTCAGAATTTGTACCGCAGGTATTCGTGATCGGTGAGGCCCTGCATTCGCCCGGAAACGCGGTCACTGCAACTGCAGATGCACTGGATGCGGCCCTGTCTGTCTGAAACGGGCCGCGGATTTAAAACAAAAACCGGTAACCGCTTGCATATTTTCGCTCAGCTGCCGTCTTGTATTTTCCTGGGGATAGTATCCCCCTCTTTGACAGTTTACGAAAGAAAAAATGGCTATTCCCTTGATTTCATGAGGGTAGTAGCCATTTTCCCTTTTGTAACGATATGTGCTATATTTTCTTTCCGTGTGTGGATATAGTTGGAATTCCGATAAAGTTCGCTCTGAATAAAATCGGATTCTTACGCGAAGACAGAAAGAGAGCGATACATATCCTTCCTATCCTGGATGCTGTATTTTGGAAGCTCCAGCAATGTCTGGCAATACTCGTAGCTCCCCATTTTAATACAGGGAGAGAGAATCCTGGCATAGACAAGATTTGTGAGGATTGTGTTCAGATCGTATTTAAATTTGTACCGGCTTTTGATTGCCCGGATATGTTTCCAGAGTAGAATTTTATGCGGATCTGTGTTATCCTTATGAATAGAAATGCACTCCGTATAAAGGAGAAAAGTATAATTTTTCTCCCCTCTGATAATTGCGGTTGCATTGCCTTAACAAATGGATGGAAATTATTGATTGGAGGATAACCATATGAAAATTGCAGTAACATATGATAATGGAAACATTTTCCAGCATTTTGGAAAGACAGAGTTTTTTAAAGTGTATGATGTGGAAGACAACAAAGTGGTTTCCAGCGAAGTGATCGGCTCAAACGGAGCCGGTCACGGCGCCCTGGCGGGACTGCTTGCTGGCCAGTCTGTAGACGTACTGATCTGCGGCGGCATTGGCGGCGGCGCTCAGAGTGCGCTTGCAGAAGCGGGAATTGAATTGTGTTCCGGCGCTCAGGGCGATGCGGACCAGGCGGTGGAAGCTTATCTTAAGGGGGAGCTGGTTTCTACAGGGGCAAACTGTGATCACCATGGAGAGGAGCATTCCTGTGGAGATCATGGTGAAGGACATTCCTGCGGAGGCAGCTGCGGCGGAAAATGCGGCGCCTCAAATGCTCTTACAGGACGCAATGTGGGAAAAACCTGCCGTACACATTACAGAGGCACATTCAATGATGGAACGCAGTTTGACTCCTCTTATGACCGGGGTGAACCGTTGGAATTCGTATGCGGTGCAGGCATGATGATCAGAGGCTTTGACGCAGCGGTGGCAGATATGGAGGTCGGTCAGACGGTGGATATTCATTTGACGCCGGAAGAAGCGTACGGCCAGCCGGATCCCAATGCAATTTTCACCATTGAGACGGCACAGCTTCCGGGTTCGGAAGATCTGGAAGTGGGACAGAGGGTATATCTGTCAAATCAGCACGGACAGCCCTTCCCGGTTAAAGTAACTGCAAAAGAAGGCAGTATGATTACCTTTGACGCAAATCATGAAATGGCTGGAAAAGAACTGAATTTCAGGATTGAGCTGGTTGAGGTAAAATAAAGTGGATATACTTGAGATGGGGTGAGCTGCAAAGGGCCCGCCCCATTTTTGCGCGGTGATTCCGGATGGGTATATTGCAAAGAAAAAGAACGAAAATGCGTCCGGCGTGGGAAGAACGCCGGGTCCGATCCGGGCTAATGCGCAGAGATATGCTGCGGCAGAAGGAGACAAAGATGGACTACAAAATTTTAATTGCAGACGATGATAACGAGCTGGTTAAGATGCTGCGGACTTTCTTTGAACTTAGAAACTACATGGTAATTACAGCATCCGATGGGGAAGAAACACTGAAAATGGTTGAAATGAAGCCGGATATTATTTTGCTGGATATAAATATGCCCAGAGCCGACGGCATCGAAGTATGTCAGCGAATCCGTGAAAAAGTATCCTGTCCGATCTTGTTTCTGACCGCCAGAGCTGATGAGCAGGATCGTGTAAATGGACTTATGTCAGGCGGCGATGACTATATTGTGAAACCGTTCAGTCTAAAAGAGCTGGAAGCCCGGATCATCGCACACCTGAAACGTGAAGAACGCCGCCGGAAAAAATCCTTTTATCGTTTTCAAGGGGATTTGTCTATTGACTATTCTGCAAAAACTGTTCAAATCAATGGAAAGAAGATTGAACTGACAAAACTTGAATACGGAATTATAGAATTTCTCTCTATGAATCCGGGGACTGTCTATGATAAAGAACGGATTTACGAGAAAGTCTGCGGATATGACGGAGATGGAGACAGCCGGGTAATTACAGAACTCATCCGGCGTATTCGAAAAAAAATACAGAAACATACAGATACAGAATATATTGAAACAGTTTGGGGAATGGGATACAGATGGATAAGATAAAGGATAAGGTCAAAAATCTTTCCGTCAGAAAGACGATACTGGTGTATTTAATTATAAGTCTGATCATAAGTTTTCTTTTATCAGCCTATATTACATGGGCGGCTTCTAAACTTCAGGAACAAATCTGGTGGAAATATACGGATAAAGATACCTATTTTGCGGCAGTTGAAATGGAGAATGAAGGATATATGGCGCAGATTCCCCGCCCGGAAAGTTACGAAATGAGCCGCATGGATCATGGCATATCAGAAGCCTGTGATTTCCTGCAGACTTATTCTGTATTGATATTTTCTGTTGCCGGCAGCTGTGTCTCCGTATTTCTTTTTTACAGAAATAAACTGAAAAAACCCATTGAGGAATTGGAAATGGCTTCCCAAAGAATTGCGGACAACGATCTGGATTTCCGGATCACTTATGAAAACAGAGATGAGATGGGACATCTGTGCCATGAATTTGACCGTATGCGTGGACAGTTGGAAGAGAATAACCGGAAGCTCTGGCATATGATTGAAGATGAGCGGGCATTAAGATCTGCCGTCGCCCATGATATCCGTTCGCCGCTTTCTGTCCTGAAAGGTTATCAGGAAATGCTGATTGATTATATCCCGGATGGAACGATTGACAGAGAAAAAGCGGTGGAAATGCTGCAGGAAGGCATGAAACAAATACACCGCATGGATGTCTTTGTTGACTCCATGCAAAAAATGAACAGTCTGGAGCATCGGATACTGAAAGCAGAGCAGATTTCTTCACCCCAGTTTGAAAAAGACATCCAGAGCGAATTAAATGTTTTGGGAAAAGAAAAGGAAGTCCATTTGTCAGTAGGCAAAACAGACGAACTTTTCCTCGGGGATCAGGAAGTGATTATGGAGGTCTTTGAGAATTTATTATCGAACGCAATCCGATATTGCAAGAAACAAATTGATATAAAAGTGACGCTGGCTTCCGAAATGCTGACACTTTCTATTCAGGATGACGGAAAAGGATTTCAGGAGGATGCTGAAAAAATAACCAGGGTTTTCCACCAAAAAAACATCAAAGACAGCCTGACCCATACAGGAATGGGCATGTACCTTGCCAGGCTGTACTGTGAGAAGCACGGCGGGAAATTCTGAATTATCTGAAAAGGCCACTGTTCTGGATCGCCATTGCAGTCGTGATACTAGGTGTTTTTCAGCAATTGGATCCTTATCTGAACATCCATTACATCACACCAGAAGAGGAACTGGAAAATGAGTATCCGGAATCTGTTCGCGAGGGCGAGATATATGAGGGATATATTCCGGTAAATCAGGAAGAACACAGAGAACTCTGGGAGACTATTATCCAGGAAAGTCTGATTTCGGACTTTAGCATGAGCAGTAACGAGGCGTCCGGTGTTATTCAGGAAATGAGCGGGATGGAGATTGACGAAGCCTGCCGCTATCTGGAAGATAAGTACGGATATTATAATACAGAATATACGTGGGAAGACACGGCTTATCGGAAAGGCACAATGGATGAAATCAATTCTTATATTAAAGATGAGCTTGAAGAGCATCCGTTTTCCTGGTATTTCTCCAGAAAGTTTGCAGATTTTGCAGGTCTGTTTATGGGTTTTACAGCAACCGTTCTGCTTGCTGTTCTCTTTATGCAGGACATGCGGAAGAATACCTATGAACTGCTGCATACAAAACCCATCAGCGCCACACAGTATGTCGTTGGAAAAGTTGCAGGAGGGTTCCTGATCTGTCTCCTGATCCTTGGAATATTAAACCTGGTATTCTGGGCGGCCTGCATGCTTTGTACTAGCGGCAACGGCTTTGAGATACGACTGACTGACTTTCTCCTGGCAACCTGCCAGTATATTCTGCCGAATATGCTGATGATCGTATGCGTCTATACCATTACAGCCCTTTTGTTTAAAAATCCCCTTCCTGCTGTTCCTCTTTTATTTCTGTATATGATTTACTCCAATATGGGAAGCCGGAATGCGGAAGGTGTTTACGGATATTACGGGCGGCCGCTGGCGATTATGGTTCGTTTTCCGGGGATGTTTTTTGATGTGGCTCCGCCGCCTATGGCAATGGTAAACCAGATTTGTCTGCTGATTGTTTCCGCAGGAATCATTCTCATTGGAATACAGCTTTGGAGGAGGCGTAGAATATGATCATGACAGAAAGAAAGATCAGTCTTCCGGCATATAAACTGGCATATGCGTTCAGCTTCGTTGTGATATTAAGTCTGATCCGCGGTATCAGTTTTTCTTATGAAATCGGTGTTGCAATGGAGGCGCCCATGGCCATACTCGCTATGGTTTTCTGTGCGGACACTTATACACAGGAAATTACCTCCAAGCGGTCAGAGATCCACCGCTTATATCCCATGAAAAGGCGTCTTTTTTCCATTGGAATCCGGATGGTGGTACAGGAGGCTGCCCTTTTTGTATTGAGCGCGGTTGGCTACGGTATGTTTCATGACTTTCAACATCCGCTGTCCCTTTATAAAGCCGGACAAAGCACAGAATCAGAGCTTCAGATGTTTTTCATATTTTTAGCGGCAATGGCGGTAACTCTGTGGTTCTGGGGGATCCTGTCAAATCTTCTGGCCTGCCTGTTCCGAAATATGTGGGTGGGTATCGGATGCGGCATTGTCCTTTGGCTTGTCACAAATTCCACTTTGGGTGAAAATGTGCTGGGCAGCTGGAATCTGTTTTCTTATGCCTTCCGCAATGTCATGGACAGCCAGGATTTCAGATGGCTGTATGGCAAAGCCCTGTGTCTGCTGTTATGTGTACTGATGACACTTTTGATGCCGAAAATAATCAGGAAAAGAGGTTGAACGATATGAGTATTAAAATCAATGATCTGACAGTAACCTTTAAGAATAAAGTAACTGCCATTAACCATGCCGATCTGGAAATACCCAATGGAGTATTTGGCCTCCTGGGAGAAAACGGGGCCGGAAAAACCACCTTAATGCGAGTTCTTACCACTGTTCTTGCGCCAACCAGCGGTACGGTAAGTATGAACGGAATCCTATATTGTGAAGGAAATTACCCGAAAATCCAGAGCCAGATCGGCTATCTTCCCCAGGAGATTGACTTGTACCCCGGTTTGACGGTTCAGGAATGTCTGGAATATATGGGGGATCTTTCCGGTGTACCGAAAGAGGAATGCCGGAAACGCATTCGGTATTATCTGGAGAAAACCAGTCTGACAGACCATCGTAAGAAGAAAATGAGGCAGCTGTCCGGCGGCATGAAACGGAGAGTGGGTCTTGTACAGGCGCTTTTAAATGAACCGAAATTTCTGATTGTGGACGAACCGACGACCGGGCTTGACCCGGAAGAACGGATCCGTATCCGAAACTTGCTGGTGGAATTCTCAGAAAACCGTACAGTATTATTTTCTACGCATGTGGTAGAAGATTTGGTAGCTACCTGTAATCAGCTTGCGATTATGAAAAAAGGAAAATTTCTTTATTCAGGTACGATGTCAAAACTAATTGAACAGGCTCAGGGGCATGTCTGGCTATGCAAAGTGACGGATGAAAAGAAGGCAAGAGAAATCGAACAACATTATCACATTTCATCAAAACAATTTGTAAATGATGGCCTGCAAATAAAAATAATTGGGAAGATGCGGCCGGAAATAGAGTGTCAGCCGTGTGAGGCGTCTCTTGAGGATGCATATATTTATTTGTCCAACGAAAGTATTTCTGAGCAATAGAATGGATTTGGGCGGATAAGATGATCGCATGGCTTTATTAACAGTGTTCAATTTTATTGAGATGCTCATTAATTAAAAGGGCCGTTCCGATCATAATGCGGAGTCCCTTCTTTTCCGCCCAATCCGCAACAGGTAGATAACATTCTTGAGTTTCCGCAGAATTATCCCCTAAGATAAATCTGCTGGGTTTTGTTATCCACAACTTTGAAAAAATGGCCAAAATATAAGGAATCCTGTTCCTTTTTGATGTAAAATTAAGTTGCCAAACAAAA
>DWYN01000073.1 GCA_019118645.1 Candidatus Blautia excrementipullorum
TATGAATCATTTGATTATTTTAATTGTTTGACCTTTTCCCTTTTCATTTTCTGTTTTGTGTACGACTTGTCCCCCTTTGCACCTATTTGCATGTTCCACTCCATACCTGTCATCTAATGTTCTCTGTGACAAAGCTGGTTAACGCTTCTGAAATCTTACCTTAGAGTTCTTCCCGTGGCTAATGTAGGCTATATTGATCGTTTTAATTGTTAATTAAATAACAAGAAGGCAATAAAGAATTACCGTTTCCAATCCCTCCGATAAGTTCTCTCAGCGATAAGATTAATAAAAAATAAGATGAATAAAATCAGGAAAAAAAAGATAAATACAAGCTGTTCCTGTAAAGTCAGTCCATTTCCAGTCTGTGTTTTAGAACCGCTGCAGCCCGGCAGAATATTTTGACTTTTCAGTTTTGCAGAGAATCGTTCTTATGTTATAATGAACAGTGGATAAACGAACGGTAAATAAAAACAACTATTTCAATACCCAGACACTGAAGATACAGGAGAATTTATGAAGTTACAACGACTGTTGAGCCTGACGCGTCAGGCTTTGGATGACTATGGAATGATTGAATCAGGTGACAAAATTGCTGTGGGGCTTTCTGGAGGTAAAGACAGCCTCGCTTTGCTGTATGCGCTGAAGCATATTCAGAAATTCTATCCGAAGTCCTTTGATTTATGTGCTATAACTGTTGACTTGGGATTTGGAAACTTTAATCTGGAGGCAGCTCAGGAGTTCTGCTCTTCTCTCTGTGTTCCCTACACAATTGTCCCTACAGAAATCAGCCAGGTGGTGTTTGAGACCAGGAAGGAATCGAATCCCTGTGCGCTCTGTGCGAAAATGAGGAAGGGGGCCCTCAATCAGGCTGCAAAAAATTTGGGCTGCAATAAAATTGCGTATGCTCACCACAGAGACGATCTGATTGACACAATGCTGCTTTCTCTGATCTACGAGGGGCGGTTTCACTCATTTTCTCCGAAAACCTATCTGGACAGAATGGATTTATTCGTTATCAGACCTTTTTTATACATCCCGGAAGCGGATATTATAGGATTTAAAAACCGTTACAGCCTTCCGGTATGCAAAAACCCCTGTCCGGTTGACGGGAAAACCAAGAGGGAGTATGTGAAGCAGTTGATTAAAACCATTAACATGGAGGCATCTGGCGTCAAAGACAGACTGTTCCACGCTATTATAACGGGAAACATTCCGGGGTGGCCAGAAAGAAGCCGCTGAGAGAACTTATTTGGAGGGATTAGAAATGGCAAATCTTTCATACCATGAGCAGGAAACCATTGAAAATACGAAAAAACTGAGAAAACTGATAGGGGAGCTTCCGCCCTTCTGCGCTGACTTTTTCCGGGGGATTGAGCCGAGAACCTCCTCCCGCACCAGGATTGCATATGCCTACGATTTAAGCATTTTTTTTGACTTTCTCTGCCAGACAAATCCCCTTTGGAAAGATCGGGATAAGCGCGACTTTACAGTGGACGTATTGGATCAGATTGGCGTCATGGATTTAGAGGAATACCTGGAATTTCTGAAATGCCATTCCACTGAAAATAAAGAGGATTTAGTCAATACAGAGAGAGGCCTGACGAGGAAAATGTCCTCGCTGAAGAGCTTCTACAACTATTTTTTCAGAAATGAGAGAATTAAGACAAATCCAGCGGCACTGGTAAAGCTGCCGAAACTCCATGAGAAGGAGATCATCCGGCTGGAAATCGACGAGGTAGCCCGCCTGTTAGACCTGGTTGAGGACGGCCAGGAGCTTACAGAAAGGCAGAAGGCATACCATGAGAAGACGAAAATCAGGGATCTGGCCCTTATGACCCTTTTGCTGGGAACAGGAATCCGCGTGTCTGAATGTATCGGGCTGAATCTGAATGACGTGGATTTCAATGTGGACGGAATCCGCATACACAGAAAAGGCGGTAAGGAGGTTATCATCTATTTCGGAGACGAGGTGGAGCAGGCGCTCAGAGCCTACCTGGAAGAGCGGAAAAAAATGATACCGGCGCCAGGGAACGAGGAGGCACTGTTCCTCTCCATGCAGAAAAAGAGGATGAATGTGAGAAGCGTTGAAAATCTGGTCAAAAAGTATTCACGGATTGTCACTCCTCTGAAAAAGATCACCCCCCATAAACTGAGAAGCACGTACGGAACGAATCTTTACCGGGAGACAGGCGATATTTACCTGGTAGCCGACGTTCTGGGCCACGCAGATGTCAACACAACGAAGAAACATTATGCAGCCCTCGAGGATGAACGCCGAAGAAGTGCCCGGAATAAGGTAAAGCTTAGAGAAAACTGATTAAAGAGCATACTGTCTCCGGCGTCGGAATTTTCCCAGGGCTTCTGAAAAAGGGAATACAGTACAGCCTGTTTGATGGGTAATCTGCTTTGGCAGCTCTCAGCAGGCTGTCTTCCGGTTATTTTCTGTTCTTCTATTTCAGCTCTAAATCATAGTAGTAAACGGTCAGATAGTTCCCCGCGTGTATGGTATCATCTGAGAGGGAGTTCATCTGTCTTAAATCATGGACGTACTCTGCTGTACTTTTTCCCGAATGTGTTTTATAGCTTTCTGCTATGCTCCAAAGGCTGTCTCCCTCCTGGATTCGGATGCTGGTGTAGTATTTGTGATAGGGACTGGTCTTTTCCTGCGCCTGAGAGTGGAGCAGATTCATTCCGGTAAAAAATGCGCAGATAAGCAGAACGGCGAGGACCGCCACTGCTGTTCTTCTACTGAATACGGAATCTTTCTGTACCTTTGAAATGTTTTGTCTTCTGCTCTGACCTTTCATAAAAATAATCTCCTTTATCCTGTGTGTTTCACCTAAACAGCAGATACACAAAGGGAACTTATGTTCCCGAACACGTGTTCTTTCTTGTAACTGTATTATATTACCCGAATATGCGTTTGTCAATGGGATTTAAAAAAATCGAACAAAAGTTTGCTTTTTTTAAAGATTTATGCTAATATAGTATTATCAGGGGCAGAATACTCTTTTTGCCAATACCTACGGGAGGTTTTACTATGTCACAGGAGAAAATTACACCAAAACAGCAGGAAATTTTAGAATATATTAAAGAAACGATTTTAAAGAAGGGATATCCGCCGGCTGTGCGAGAGATCTGTGAGGCTGTCAAGCTCAAATCCACATCATCCGTTCACTCCCATCTGGAAACCCTTGAGAAGAACGGATATATCCGCCGCGATCCCACGAAACCGAGGACCATTGAAATCATCGATGACTGCTTCAACCTTGCCCGCCGAGAGGTTGTGAATGTGCCGCTGATCGGCACAGTAGCTGCCGGAACTCCTCTTCTGGCACAGGAAAATATCGAAACTTACTTTCCAATCCCGTCAGAGCTTCTCCCCAATAAAGAAATTTTTATGCTCAAAGTAAAGGGCGACAGTATGATCGAGGCAGGAATTTTTAACGGGGATCAGATTCTTGTGGAAAAGACGAATACAGCCGAAAACGGGGAAATTGTGGTAGCTCTGCTGGATGATTCCGCCACAGTGAAACGCTTCTACCGGGAGGACGGCTACTATAGACTGCAGCCTGAAAATGCTTCTATGGAGCCTATTTTTGTGGATGAGGTTCAGATTCTCGGAAAAGTGATTGGGCTGTTCAGAATGATGATGTAATAGATTTGGACCAATAGAACTGCACAAACGGAATTATGAAACTGCGCAAACGAAATTGCATGCATCGGACTGCATACATCTCAGAGGCCCGGAATGAAAACAGCCGTGTTTTCATTCCGGGCCTCTGCATTTCCGGTATTCTTACAGTTCGTCAACGCTTTCGAGCATTTTCCCATCCCGCCAGATTCTCTCCAGATCATAGAAAAGGCGATCCTCCCGTGAGAAAATGTGGACGATAATATCGCCGTAATCCATCAGAATCCAGTTAGCCGTGCTGTAGCCCTCTATCTGGCGCGGTTCAAAACCAGCCTTAAACAGCTCTTCCTCCACGTTGTCCGCCATGGCCTGAACCTGGCTGACATTGGAGCCACCGGCGATAATAAAATAGTCAGCCAGAATGGAAACGCCCTGGATGTCGATAATCTTTACGTCCTCACCCTTCTTATCTTCAAGAGCCTTTACGGCCAGCTTTACCATATCTTTTGATTGACTCATCTGTTTATTTACTCTCCTCTTTCTTCTTTTTATAATAATGATACGCTTTCTGTGTCATTGTGTCCGTATAAGAGCCGGATGATTCGAGATAATGAAGCGTTCCCTCCATTATCTGAAACAGTGCCTCGTCCAGATCTTCAAAGGCGAGACGGCGAATTTCGGGAAGTGCCTCCACCTTGTTCCGGCGCGGCTCGATGTAGTCTGCAATATATAAAATTTTGTCCAACAGGCTCATCTCAGGTTTTCCTGTAGTGTGACAGGCAATGGCACTCAAAATCTCCGGATCTGTCACCCCATATCTGTGCTCTGCCAGAAAAGCCCCGAGCTTTGCATGGATAACGGAAGGGGCCTGAAGCTCTCCCTCTGTCAGTTCAAGGCCGTATTTTCTGCATTTTTCTATGATCGCAGTGTTGTCGTAGCATTTTGCACAGTCGTGGAGAATCCCTGCCAGCTCTGCCCGGTCCAGATCAAAGCCGTATTTCATGGCAAGAGCCATGCAGGTAAAAGAAACGCTCAGGGAATGCTCATACCTTCCAGGCTTCAGTCTGGATGCCAGATCCTCCCGGATGCTTAAAATTTTACTGTTCATATTCGGCGCCCCCTTCAGTATAGACAGTGAGGAAGTGTCTCACCGTTTCGGCTGTCGTCACTGTCTTTCATCGAGATATAAATTTTTCTGTCTGATAAACTGCTCCACAGGTTCCGGGATATAGGCGGAGACAGATTCTCCGCGGCGTATCATAGCGCGCAGATGCTCTGACGACACATTCATCCTCCTGGAGTGGAGCCGGCAGATCCTCGCATCGTATTTTGCGGAAAGGTACTGGATCTGGCTGTCCAGAGGCTGATCGTCGTGACCGCAGGAGCGGTCTGCAGCTAAAATGACGGCGAGCTTCATCACAAGCTCTGGATGATACCATTTTTCTATGTCAAAGATGGAATCTGCTCCCACAATAAAATAAAACTCTGTGTCGGGATACTCTTCTTTCAGAAGGCGGAGGGTGTCAGCCGTATAGGTGTTTCCATCCTTTCTGCGAAGCTCGAAATCGGAGCAGGAAAAAAACGGCGTGCGCTCCACTGCCAGATTCACCATTTCAAGGCGCAGGGCAGCAGGAGTGATCCCGTGATCTTTTTTGTGGGGCGGCTGTCTGGACGGCATATACCAGACACAGTCCAGATCATATTCTTCATATGCCTGCTTCCCAAGCATCAGATGGCCTGAATGGATGGGATCAAAGGTTCCGCCCATAATACCTATCTTCTTCACTTTCAGTCAGGCCTCCCTTCCCGGACAGTTCAGCCTTACGGAAGAACGATCTTTCTCTTTTTTTCATCCTTAGCTGGCTTATAGAGAACGATTTTCTTTCCGATTACCTGAACCACCTCAGAATGAGTGCGCTCAGCCAGCACGGCGGCAACGGATTTTCCATCGTCCAGACAGTTTTTAAGAATGCTCAGCTTAATCAGTTCTCTCGCCTCCAGGGCCTCTGCCACTGCAGCGGTGAGCTCAGGAGTTACACTGGATTTTCCAATCTGGAAAATCGGATCTATTGTCATAGCCAGCCCTTTTAAATAGGCTCTCTGTTTACTTGTCATATCTATTCCCCTATCAGCCGGCAGCGGCATCGCAGGACGGAAGATCCTCCTGCCGCCGCGGCTGTCTCTGTATATCACATAATTTCTTTAACGGTTCTTTATAGAAGTTCCATTTACGAATATTGTCTCTATTTATAATAATCAAATTCCAGGCCGTACATGCGGACTGTATCGCCCTCCTCGATGCCGGCCTTCTCAAGCTCTGTCAGAATACCGGAGTCCTTCAGGAATTTCTGGAAGAACTGGAAGCCCTTCTCGGAGTCCAGGTTTGTATATCCCAGCATCTTCTCAATCTTCGGCCCCTCAACCACATAGATGCCGTCCTCATTCTTCTCAACAGTGTACGGCAGATTTTCAGCCTGATACTGGTATTCAAACTCTTTTTCAAAAATAACAGGGGCCTGATCCACTGTTTTCAGCAGCTCGTTTACGTGGTAGAGAAGCTCCTTCACACCCTGGCCGCTGACAGCAGAGATGGCAAATACCTGAATTCCCTCCGGCTCAAAGGCCTTTTTCAGGCGCTCTACGGGGTTCTCCTCCCCGCTTTCCGGATCCACGTAGATGGCGTCAATCTTATTGGCGGCGATGACCTGCGGACGCTTCAGAAGCTCCGGATTATAGGCCCGCAGCTCTTCGTTGATAGCCTTAATATCGGCCACCGGATCCCGTCCTTCTGTGGATGCGGCGTCCACCACATGGACGAGAACCTTTGTCCTCTCAATATGCTTTAAGAAAGAGTAGCCAAGGCCCACGCCCTGGGAGGCTCCCTCGATAAGGCCCGGAATATCCGCCATCACAAAGCCCTGCCCCTCGCTTAAGTCCACAACTCCCAGGTGGGGGTTCAGGGTTGTGAAGTGGTAGTTTGCAATTTTGGGTCTGGCGTTGGATACACGGGAGAGAAGGGTGGATTTTCCCACATTGGGGAAGCCCACAAGTCCCACGTCGGCGATCACCTTTAATTCAAGCTGAACCCAGAGCTCCTGGGCCGGCTGTCCCGGCTGAGCATATTTGGGAACCTGCATGGTAGACGTGGCAAAATGCATATTGCCAAGGCCGCCCTTTCCGCCCTTTAAGATCACTTCCCGCCGGTTGTCGCCGGACATATCGGCGATCACCTTTCCGGACTCAAAATCCTTGATTACAGTTCCTTCGGGAACCTTGATGATTATATCCTCACCGTCTGCTCCATGGCAGCGGCGTTTCCCGCCCGGCTCACCGTCCTGTGCCGCATACTTGCGGACATGGCGGAAGTCTGTCAGCGTGTTGAGACCGTCGTCAACCTCGAAGATTACGTCTCCGCCTCTTCCGCCGTCTCCGCCGTCAGGGCCACCGGCAGCCACATACAGTTCACGCCTGAAGCTTACATGGCCATCTCCGCCTTTTCCGGATCTGATATATACTTTTGCGCTGTCGGCAAACATAATAACACCTGTTCCTTTCGCTGTTTGTTTTCACATATCCAAAAAACAGCCCCATACGATGAGGTATGGAGCTGTTTTAATTACTCGTTAATTGCTCTTGGGTAAACAGAAACCTGCTTCTTGTCTCTGCCCTTTCTCTCAAATCTAACAACGCCGTCAACCTTAGCGAATAATGTATCATCTCCACCGCGGCCTACGTTGACACCTGGATGAATCTTTGTACCACGCTGTCTGTAAAGAATGTTTCCAGCTAATACAAACTGTCCATCTGCTCTCTTGGCTCCCAGTCTCTTGGACTCGGAATCACGGCCGTTCTTTGTAGAACCAACACCTTTTTTGTGAGCGAATAACTGAAGGTTCATTTTAAACATCACTTACACCTCCTCAAACCGGATTTTAATATATTGTTCTCCGTAGGTTTCAGCAATATTCCGGAGTCCCAGAATAAGCGAATCCATAAGGAGTTTCGATTCTGCGCTGATATTGCCGGTAAAGGAAAATTCAAATGCTCCGCTCTCCTCCTCCACACTCCCGTCAAATCCGTCGTCCGTAAACTGTTCAACAGAATTTGCCATGTTGAGTGCGAGAGCCGACACGGAAGCACAGATAATATCTCTGCCGTAATCGTCATATCCTGCGTGGCCCTTTAACTGGATTCCACGGCAGTTCCCATCAGAATCTTTGAATACGTTTACTCTTATCATCTCTGATTAAGCGTTGATCTTTTCAATCTTAACCTGTGTGAAGAGCTGTCTGTGACCGTTCTTCTTGTGATAGCCAGTCTTGCTCTTGTACTTGTAAACGATAACTTTTTTGCCTTTACCCTCTTTTACTACAGTTGCGGAAACTGTTGCACCGTCAACGGTCGGGCATCCGATCTTTAACTCACCGTTGCTTACGGCAAGAACCTGATCAAAGGTAACTGTCTCGCCAGCACCTGCACCAAGTTTCTCAACTTTAATGATATCGCCCTCGGCTACTTTGTACTGCTTACCACCTGTTGCAATAATTGCGTACATATGGCACCTCCTCTTATCATTACTCGCCAGTTTCGGCGCCGGACGGATTGAAAATCACCGGACTTGTCAGCCTCGCTGTGCGGCATACTGTAGTATAATAGCATTGTTTTTGCGTGTTGTCAACCATGTTGATGGGAGAAATATGAAAAAATTGTAACAGTTCAGCCATATATCTTCTTGCCCGCTTGAAGCGGACAAGAAGCGTCTGGCGTCCGCCCTATGAAGATTAGGACAGGAAAACTCTTATGAAAGCACGCTTTCAACGCATTTTCCTGTCCTAATCT
>DWYN01000074.1 GCA_019118645.1 Candidatus Blautia excrementipullorum
AGAATCCGGAAAAGGCTGCAAGACTCTTCGCTAAGAACGAGGCTGAGGCAAAAGAAAGATATGAATACCTGAGCAAGCTTACTGCTCTTTATGGAAAAGAAGACTAAGTTTTGACCGGGAGCCGCGGTACATCTTGTACCGCGGCTTTTTTAGAATATATGATGAAGAAATTATTTTTGAAAGAGAAAAAAACAGATTTCTATCTGATCTATACACTGGTGTTTGCGATCCTCTCGTTGGTTCTGTATCTGCATTTTTCCCTGAACGGAAAATCTCTGATATGGAGTCATGACGGTGTTCCCCAGCATTTGAATTCACTGGCATATTACGGGGAGTATTTGAGGAGTATTCTGTATTCCATATTTGTGGAACACAAATTTTCTGTGCCCATGTGGGATATGCATATTGGATATGGATCCGATATTCTGACTACGCTTCACTATTATGTAATCGGAGATCCGCTTGCCCTGCTGTCTGTTTTTGTCCCGGCCGGAAAAACGGAGTATCTTTATGAAATCCTGATTTTTGTGCGTATTTACCTTGCCGGAATTACATTCAGCAGGTACTGCTTTTACCACAAAAATACAAAATCGGCTGTGCTGCTGGGCGTATTTGTCTACATTTTTGCAGGCTGGACGATCTATGCGGCGATGAAGCATCCGTATTTTGCAAATCCCATGATTTATCTTCCGCTGATTTTGATGGGAATTGACAAGATATACAAAAAGGAAAAACCGTATCTTTTTATCTGGTCGGTGGCTCTTGCCGGTGTTTCTAATTTCTATTTTTTCTACATGATCGGAATCTTCATGGTGATTTATGCTGCTTTTCAATATTTTCATCTGTTCGAAAAACGTTCGGTGAAGGATGTGGGGAAATGGCTGGCGGTTTTTGCGGGATATTCCGTGATCGCGGTACTGATGGCCGCCGTGATTCTTCTTCCGGTTCTGATTCCTCTGTTCGGAACCCAGAGATTTCAGGCGGAAAATTATGTTCCCCTTCTTTATGACAGGGTTTACTACGAGAAATATCTGGGATGCCTGATTGGAGAGAATATGATTCAGTGGGGCGTGGCCGGATATTCGGCAGCGGCGATGGCCTGTGTGTTTGTGCTTTTTTCCAAAAAGAAAAAATACGGAAATCTGAAAGCTGGATTTCTGCTGCTGAATCTGTTTTTGCTGCTTCCCTTTGCGGGGCATGCGCTGAATGGATTTTCCTATGTGTCCAACCGCTGGATCTGGGCTTATGGGATGCTGATCGCCTATATCTGTGTGAAAATGTATCCGGAATTGTTTGCTCTGAAGATTTCTGAAAAACGGCGGGTATTTGTTCTGACAGTGATTTACTGTGCACTCGCGCTGTTTTCCCAGGCGGCAAGAACCGAGAGGAATATGATTGCGGTTCTCCTTCTGGCAGCCAGCGCGGCGGTGATTCTTCTTTATGGAAATGTGTTTGTCCGGAAAAAGAATCTGTACCTGCTTCTGAGCGGTTTTCTGGTGCTGGGAATTCTCTTCAATATCAGCTGCCAGTATTCCCTGGACAAGGATTATCTTTCAGAATTTGCAGACCAGGGAGAGGCCATGGAAAAATTGGAATCAGGGACAGACCTTGCTGTGCTGGACACAGAGGATGATTCTGTATACCGGTATGATCAGTTTGACGCTCTTTCCTATGATAATTCCTCTATGCATATGGGAACCAACGGGACTTCCTATTATTTCAGCCTGGCCAGTGAGAGCATCGGAACCTTTTTTGACGAGATGTATCTGAACACACCCTGGGAACAGCACTATGAAAACCTGGACGGAAGAACCATCCTGGACCGTCTTGCTTCTGTGAAGTATTTTGTGGTGAAAGAGGAGGATACAAAATATCTCCCCTACGGTTATCAATGGTTTTCCGGCACGGCGGAAAAGGGCGGAAAAAATTATGAGGCCTATAGGTGTCAGGACGCGCTTCCTCTGGGATATACCTACGATTCCTACATTCCGAGAGAGGAATACGAGGCCATGAGTGTTACGGAAAAACAGCAGGCGCTTCTCCAGGGAGCGGTGCTGGAGGACAGTTCTCTTCCGGAGACAGAAACGCAATTCAATGACCGGGAGATTCCTTACAAAATCATTACCGGGAGCGGATGTACCCGTGACGGCGGAACGATTATCGTCACAGAAGAAGGGGCCAGAATGAAACTGGTTTTTGAAGGGCTGGAAGACAGCGAAACTTACCTGATTACAGAAGGCCTTGACTATGACGCTCTGTCTCCCAGGGAGCTGATAGAGGACAGTGAATGGGAAAAAATGACCCTCTATGAACAAAACCAGGTTCTCAGCGAGGACAGCAGATGGCGCTACTGGAAGGAAAGCCAGGAGGCATCTATCCGTCTCAACGGCGCTTTTCCCGGCAAAAAAATCAAAATTTTTACCGATAAATACAATGCGTACAGCGGCAAGCATAATTTCCTGTGCAATGTGGGATACAGCCAGAAACCGCTGCAGACGATTACGGTGACCTTTGACAATACGGGAGTGTACACTTTTGACAGTCTGAAGGTGGTGTGCCAGCCCATGGAAAACATCGGTCAGCAGACCAGAAATCTGGCGAAAAATGTACTTTCGGATATCAAGGTGGAGTCCAACAGGATCAGCGGCAGAATTTCTCTTTCGAAGCCGAAGGTTCTGCTTCTTTCCCTTCCGTACAGCCAGGGATTCCGGGCATATGTGGACGGGGAGGAGACAGAGATCAGACAGGCCAACACGATGTATATGGCGCTGGAACTGACGGAGGGAGATCACGAAATCCAGCTGGTTTACTGCACCCCCTGGCTTAGAACCGGGGCGGGCTTGACTTTCGCCGGGGCAGTGTGTTACATTGGTGTGGTGTTATGGAATCACTTCAGGAAGAAAAAGAGGATACAGAAAATATGAGTGTTTTATCAGTGGTGCTTCCCGCTTACAACGAAGAGCTGATGATAGCGAAGACCTGCCGCGTGCTTCGGGACGTGCTGGGGGAAGCGGGGATTTCCTATGAGCTTGTCCTTGTGGATGACGGCTCAAAGGACAGCACCTGGAAAGAAATCCAGAAGGCAGGGGAAAAAGACGCCTGTATTTTAGGCGTGCATTTCTCCAGAAATTTTGGGAAAGAGGCGGCTATTTTTGCAGGACTCGCTCATGCCCGGGGAGATGTGGTGGCGGTGATGGACTGCGACCTGCAGCATCCTCCGGAAACTCTGAAAGAGATGTACCGCCTCTGGCGGGAAGGGTATCAGGTGATTGAGGGAGTTAAGAAAAGCCGTGGAAAAGAAAGCATTCTTCACAAAGAATGCGCCGGTTTTTTTTATGGAATCATGTCAAAGGCCACCGGGGTAAATATGCGGAACACATCTGACTTTAAAATGATGGACCGTCAGGTGGTGGAGAGCATTCTTTCCATGCCGGAGAGAAATATGTTTTTCCGTGCGACTTCCTCCTGGGTGGGATACCGGACTGCCTTTGTGGAATTTGAAGTGCAGGAGAGAGAGGCGGGCCAGTCAAAATGGTCATCCTGGTCTCTGATCAAATATGCCTTTACGAATATTGTAGCCTTTACCACCCTCCCTCTTCAGTTCGTGACAGTGGGAGGCGTGATCTGCTTCCTCCTTTCTCTGCTTTTGATCATATATTCTCTGATACAGTATTTCACCGGACACGCAGTGGAAGGCTATACCACCATAGTGATGGTGATGCTGCTGCTCGGAAGTGCGGTAATGGTCAGTCTGGGAATCATAGGCTACTATATTGCAAAGATTTATGAGGAAGTAAAAAGGCGCCCCCGTTATATTATTTCAAAGATTGTGCGGGGCGGCCGGGAAAACAGGAGCTGCTTATATGAACAAAATAAAGAACCTGATTCTTCGTTTTTACAGAAATGATGTGATCAGATATGTTTTTTTCGGCGGATGTACAACACTGGTTAATCTTGCATCTTTTTACCTGCTGAGAAAATGCGGGCTTGGACTTACACCTGCCAATATAATTTCTATTATTGCAGCAATTCTTTTTGCTTATGTGGTAAATTCAAAATATGTTTTTCAGGACAAATGCAGAACACTGCGGGATCATATACGTCCTTTCTGCAAATTTATCAGCGCCCGTCTCATAACTATGGTCGTAGAAGTGGGAGGGGTATGGCTTCTGGTAGAGATTTTCCGCATGAACGATATGCTGGGGAAATTTCTGACTCAGTTTATTGTACTTGTTCTGAACTATATATTCAGCAAATTTTTTGTGTTTACCACAGGCAGATATCAGAAGGGAAGGTAGAAGACAATGACTTTAGAAGAGGCATTGAGCAAGATACAGCCGCTGGACGGGAAAGCGGAGGAGGAAGCAGAAAAGAGATGGCACAGCATCGCGAAGCCGCTCCACTCTCTGGGGAAGATGGAGACGCTGGTAACGCAGATTGCCGGCATTACCGGAAGCGCGGATATTGACATCCGGAAAAAGGCCCTGGTAGCCATGTGCGCGGACAACGGCGTTGTAGAAGAAGGGGTAACCCAGACCGGACAGGAGGTGACGGCCATTGTTGCGGAGAACTTCCTTACAGGTGACACCTCCGCCTGCGTGATGTGCAGAAGAACCGGGACAGACGTATTTCCTGTAGATGTGGGAATGGTATCCGACACAAAGGTTCCTGCTGATCTGAAGGTAATGTACGGAACCAGAAATATGACAAAGGGCCCGGCCATGACAAGAGAGGAAGCGGTTCGCGGCGTTGAAGCCGGAATTGAGATGGCGCGCAGGCTGAAGGAAAAAGGATACGGGATTCTGGCCACAGGAGAAATGGGGATCGGAAATACCACTACCAGCAGCGCGGTTGCGTCAGTGCTTCTGGACAGATCGGCGGAAGAGATGACAGGAAGAGGAGCGGGCCTTTCCAGTGAGGGACTGGAACGTAAGATACAGGCCATTAAGAAAGCTGTAAAGCTCAACTGTCCGGACAGGAAAGATCCCCTGGACGTTCTCGCAAAGGTGGGAGGTCTTGATATCGCCGGGATGGCAGGCGTATTTCTTGGGGGAGCGGCCCTCAGGATTCCGGTTGTCATGGATGGGTTTATTTCCTGCACGGCTGCTCTGGTGGCGCAGAGAATCTGCCCGGAGGCAGGAAATTATATGATTGCCTCCCATGTTTCCAGGGAACCGGCGGCGGAGCTGATTCTGAACGCTCTTGGAAAAGAGGCGGTTATCCATGGAGATATGTGCCTCGGCGAGGGCAGCGGCGCTGTTGCGCTTTTCCCGTTCCTGGATATGGGAGCGGCAGTGTATGCGGAGATGAGCACTTTTGAGGATATTAAAGTGGATCAGTATGAGGAGCTTGTGTAGATGATGATACTGGTAACCGGCGGAAGCGGAAGCGGGAAATCAGCTTTCGCCGAGGATTGTGTTCTGGCCTGCGGCGAGGGCAGGCGGATTTATATTGCCACAATGTATCCCTATGACGAAGAAAGCCGGAAGCGGGTGCGGCGCCACAGAGAAATGAGAGCCGGCAAAGGCTTCGAGACGATAGAATGCTATACAGACCTTCCGGCGGTGAAGGTGCCGGCGGGAAGCACCGTTCTTCTGGAGTGCATGTCCAACCTTGCGGCAAATGAAATGTTCCGCCCCGAGGGGGCCCATGAAAACGCGGAATCTGAGATCCTGAAAGGAATTGCTCTCCTGAGGGAGCAGGCTGCCAATCTGGTAGTTGTCACAAATGAAATTTTCTCAGAGTGCTGCATTTACCAGGGAGAGACGGAGGCATATCGTTCCTGCCTGGGCAAAGTCAACCAGGCTCTTGCGGAAATGGCGGATCAGGCCGTGGAGGTTGTCTACGGAATTCCCGTATATCTCAAAAAAGGAGGCGCTGTTCATGAAAAGCCTGTGGAACAGCTTTAAAATTGCTTTCGCCATGTTTTCCAAAATTCCCATGCCTCAGGCGGAATGGACAAAAGAAAATATGAAGTATATGTTCTGTTTCTTTCCGGTTATCGGGGCGGTTATCGCCGCCGCGGTCTTTGCTTTGGACTGGATAAGCAGAAGAATTGGTATTGCGGAGGGATTTCGCACTGTGATCCTGGTGCTTGTGCCTGTATTTATTACAGGCGGGATTCATGTGGACGGACTTCTGGATACGGCGGACGCTCTCAGCTCCTGGCAGGAGAGGGAACGGCGGCTGGAAATCCTGAAGGATTCCCATGCAGGCGCCTTTGCGGTGATTGCCGGATGCGTCTATTTTCTGTGCTGTTACGGCGCTTACAGTCAGATTGGAACGGACCATGCCGCACTTTGTGTCGTCTGTCTTGTTTATGTTGTTTCCAGATGTTTTTCCGGACTGGGAGTGGTACTGCTGCCAAAGGCAAAGGAGAGCGGGACGGTGGCGGAATTTTCCAGGAAGGCGGAAGACCGTCCGGTCAGAAATACGCTGATAGTCTATCTGGTGATTCTGGCGGCGGCAATGCTCCGGATTCATCCGGTACTGGGAGGAACGGCTTTTCTTGCCGCTTTTCTGATCTTTCTTTATTACAGGCATATGGCGCTGAAATTTTTCGGCGGAACCACCGGAGACCTTTCCGGATTTTTCCTCTGTGTCTGTGAAGCCGGAACTGCGGTGGTCATTGCCCTGGTCTCGGCGATTTTGCATATGTGAGAGGTAATTGATATGGAAATGATCATTGGAGGCGCTTTTCAGGGAAAAGAAGCCTGGGTGAAAAAAAGATATCCTGAAATCTGCTGGAGGAATGGTTCTGAAATTTCCAGGGAGGAACTCTTTCAGGCGGAGGGAGTTCTCGGGTTTCATGAGTTTATACGCAGCGAAATGAAAGCAGGAAGAGAGACGGAGGGACTTGCCGGGGAACTGATCCGGAAAAATCCCGGAATCCTTCTTGTCTCTGACGAAATAGGCTATGGAGTAGTGCCGGTAGACGCCTTTGACAGGGCCTATCGGGAGAGAGTGGGACGTATCTGTACAGAGCTTGCTTCTTTCAGCAAAAAAGTAGTCCGCGTGGTGTGCGGAATCGGGACGGTGATAAAAGATGCTTAAAATATGGCTGATCAGGCACGGAATGACTGCAGGGAATCTTAAGGGACGCTATATCGGAAAAACCGATGAGCCTCTCTGTGAGGCCGGAAAAAAAGCTCTTGGGGAGCTGGACTATCCGGCGCCGGAACTTGTCTTTGTAAGTCCGATGATTCGCTGCAGGGAGACAGCAGAGATTTTGTTTCCCGGAAAAAAACTTCGGATTATCGATCAGCTTGCCGAATGCGATTTCGGCGATTTCGAAAACAAAAATTACCGGGAGCTTTCCGGCAATCCGGACTACCAGGCGTGGGTGGACAGCGGAGGAACGCTGCCTTTCCCGGGCGGAGAGAGCCGGGAAGCGTGCCGGAGAAGAAACCAGGAAGGATTCCGCCGGATGGTTACAGCCTGCATCAGGGAAAAGGCAGAGTCGGCCGCCGTTGTTGTTCACGGAGGAACGATTATGAATATTATGGAAATCTGGGCTGTCCCTGAGAGAGAATTTTATGGCTGGCATGTAAAAAACGGCAGAGGATACTTGGTGGAGCTTGACACAGGACTGTGGCGGAGCGGCAGAGAGATCCTGAAGGTGAAAGAAGAGTTTTAAAAACATATTGGAAATCATATCCCCTTCTGATGCGAAGGGGAATTTTTTTGCCCAAAAAGGAGGTTTCCGGAGCGAAAAAACGATATTTTCCTCAATAAAAAATTTTTTAGAAAAGAAAAATTTTTTTGGATATTTTCTATTGAAAAACAGGAGGAAGTATGATACATTGATAGTATAAAATTCCTAAAAGAAAAGGGAGAAGTGCGGCTGGAATTAGATGATTTTTACAAGAAAAGGAGGACGACATATGCGGATAATCGGGAACGGAAGGATGATCACAAGAGACGCTTCCAATACTTTTATTGAGAATGGAGCGGTTGCCATGGACGGAAGCGTGATCGTAAAAACAGGAACTACAGACGAAGTAAAAAAAGCCTTTCCGGATGCGGAATTTATTGACGCAGAAGGCGGGGTGATTATGCCGGCATTTATCAACGCCCATGAACATATTTACAGCGCTTTTGCCAGAGGTATGAGTATTAAAGGATACAATCCAAAGGGATTTCTGGACATTCTGGACGGACAGTGGTGGACGATTGACCGCCACCTGACTCTTGAGCAGACAAAGCTGTCCGCTTACGCCACCTATATTGATTCTATTAAGAACGGTGTAACCACAGTCTTTGACCACCATGCCAGTTTTGGGCATATCACCGGTTCTCTGAACGCCATTGAAGAGGCTGCCAGGGATCTGGGAATCCGCACCTGTCTCTGCTACGAGATTTCCGACAGGGACGGGATGGAAAAGTCGAGAGAATCTGTTATGGAGAATGTGAACTTCATCAAGCATGCCCTTGAAGACGACAGCGATATGATTGCCGGAATGATGGGCATGCACGCATCTTTTACAATTTCCGATGAGACTATGGCTCTGTGCAATGAGCTGAAACCGGAGGGCGTCGGCTATCATATCCATGTGGCGGAGGGAATCTATGATCTGCATCAGTGCCTGAAAGAACACGGCAAACGGATCGTGGACCGCCTTTACGACTGGAATATTCTCGGGCCAAAGACGCTTCTGGGGCATTGCATCTATATCAATGAGCATGAAATGGATCTGATCAAAGATACGGATACCATGGTTGTGCACAATCCGGAATCCAATATGGGCAATGCCTGCGGATGTCCTCCAACTATGGCTCTGGTGCACAGGGGAATTGTGACAGGACTTGGCACAGACGGCTACACACATGATATGATGGAATCCTGGAAGGTGGCGAACGTACTGCACAAGCATCACCTCTGTGACCCGAACGCGGCATGGGGTGAGGTTCCCCAGATGCTTTTTGAGGGAAACAGAACAATCGCCAACCGTTACTTTAAGAGAAAACTGGGGGTTCTGGAACCCGGCGCGGCAGCGGATGTGATTGTCATTGATTATGATCCTCTGACTCCCATGAAAGCGGACAATACCAACAGTCATCTGCTCTTCGGCGTGAACGGAAGCATGGTGCGCACCACTGTCTGCAGCGGCGAAGTCCTGATGAAGGACCGGGAAGTCCTTGTCTGCGATGAGGCCAAAGTGATGGCGGACTGCCGGCAGGCGGCGAAAGAACTGGCTGACGATATTAATTTCGGAAAATAAGGAGAAAAATATGAGTGAAAAAATGACCTGTATGCCTTTTGGACAGCTGATGGATTGGGTTTTTACAGAACATGAGACAAAAGGCACTGTGTTCGGCGTACACAGACCATATAAAGCAGACCCGGCGAAGGATATGCAGATTTTCGGAAGAAATCTGGAGACTCCGATCGGACCGGCGGCGGGTCCCAATACCCAGCTTGCGCAGAATATCGCGGCGTCTTATTATGCGGGAGCGCGTTTTTTTGAACTGAAGACTGTACAGAAGATGGACGGAGACGAGCTGGCCGCCTGCATTAACCGCCCCTGCATCCTTGCGGAGGACGAATGCTACAACTGTGAGTGGTCTACAGAGCTGTACGTGCCCCAGGCCATGGGCGAATACATCAAAGCGTGGTTTATGCTCCATGTGATGGCGAAAGAGTTCGGCCTTGGAGAAACTGACGGCTTCCAGTTTAATATTTCTGTGGGCTATGATCTGGCGGGAATTAAAGAAGAAAAGATTGATACCTTTATCGAGAGCATGAAGGAGGCAAAAGACACGGAGATCTTCCGGGAATGCCGTCAGTGGCTTCTGGATCACGCGGACAGATTCCGGCATGTGACGAAGGAGGATATTGAGGCGATTCCCTCTAATATCTGCAATTCCGCGACCATTTCCACTCTTCACGGATGTCCTCCGAACGAGATAGAAAGTATTGCGAACCATCTGTACAAAGAGAAGCATCTGAATACGTTTATTAAATGTAATCCCACACTTCTGGGATATGAATTTGCCAGAAAGACCATGGACGAGATGGGATATGACTATATGAAATTCGGAGATTTTCATTTCCTGGATGACCTTCAGTACGAAGACGCCATTCCCATGTTCCGCCGTCTTATGGCGCTGGCTGATGAGCTGGGCCTTGCCTTCGGCGTGAAGATTACGAATACCTTCCCGGTAGATGTGACGAGAAATGAGCTTCCAAGTGAAGAAATGTACATGTCCGGTAAAGCGCTTTTCCCGCTGTCCATTTCCCTGGCTGCAAAGCTCTCCCGGGAATTTGACGGAAAGCTGCGGATTGCCTATTCCGGAGGCGCCGATTATTTCAATATTGACCGCATTGTGGACTCCGGCGTATGGCCGGTGACTGTGGCCACGACGATCCTGAAAACAGGCGGCTATCAGAGATTCACGCAGATGGCGGAAAAAGTCATGGCCGGCGGTGTGAAGCCATGGACAGGGATTGACGTGGAGGCTTTAGAGAAGCTGGCGGAGGACGCCAGGAAGGATCCCCATCATGTAAAGAGCATCAAGCCTCTTCCAAACCGCAAAAATGACCAGGAGGTACCGCTTCTGAACTGTTACTTTGCTCCCTGTCAGGATGGATGTCCCATTCATCAGGATATTCCGGAGTACATTTCCCTGGCGGGAGAAGGGGCATACGGGGACGCGCTGAAAGTGATTCTGGATAAGAACGCTCTGCCGTTTATTACCGGAACTCTGTGCGCGCACAACTGTATGTATAAATGCACAAGAAACTTCTATGAGGAATCTGTAAACATCAGAGGAACCAAGCTTCTCGCAGCAGAGAAAGGCTATGACAGCGTGATCGGCGGAATCCGTGCAGGAGAGAGCTGCGGAAAGAAGGTGGCTGTTGTGGGAGGCGGCCCGGCAGGTATTGCGGCGGCTTATTTCCTGGCCAGAGCAGGAGCCTCAGTGACTGTTTTTGAAAAAGAGGCCAGGCTGGGAGGCGTGATCCGCTATGTGATTCCGGGATTCCGCATCTCAGAGGACGCTATTGACAAAGATATCTCTTTTATTGAAAAGATGGGTGTGGAGATACGAACGAATACAGAAATCACTTCTGTGGCGGAAGTGAAGGCCCAGGGCTATGACGCGGTGATCCTTGCGGTGGGAGCAAGCAAACCGGGCACCCTGAAACTGGAAAAGGGAGAAACTGTAAATGCTTTGAAGTTCCTGGCGGACTTTAAGGAAAAAGACGGAAAGCTGAATCTCGGCAGAAATGTAGTGGTAATCGGCGGAGGAAATACGGCCATGGATACCGCAAGAGCTGCCAGAAGGACGGAAGGCGTGGAGAAGGTCTGTCTGGTTTACAGAAGGACAAAGCGCTACATGCCGGCGGCAGAGGAGGAACTTCTGGAGGTTCTTGAGGAAGGCGTGGAATTTAAGGAGCTTCTTTCCCCGGTAAGTCTGGAAAACGGCAGACTTCTCTGCAAAAAGATGATCCTTGGAGAAATGGACGCTTCCGGAAGGGCCGGCGTGACAGAATCCGAAGAGACAGAGGAAGTACCTGCGGATACCGTAATTGTGGCCGTGGGAGAGAAAGTTCCTGCAGAGTTCTACGAGGCAAACGGCATCCATGTAAACGAAAGGGGCAAGGCAAAACTCAATCAGGAAACTCTGGAAACCAGCGTGGAGAATGTATATCTTGCAGGCGACGGCGCAAATGGCGCGGCTACGATTGTGGAGGCGATCCGTGACGCGCAGCTGGCGGCAAAGGCGATTCTCGGCAGAGAAGTTGTCTCCGACCGTCCGGCAACAGGAACAGAGAGCGGATGTTATGAGAAAAAGGGTATTCTGAAGGAGGAGAAAGACGCCGGATGTGAAGCGGAGAGATGTCTGTCCTGCAGCAAAGTATGCGAAAACTGCGTGGATGTATGCCCGAACCGCGCTAATATTTCCGTTAAAGTGCCGGGAATGGAAATGGCCCAGGTGATTCATGTGGACTACATGTGCAACGAGTGCGGAAACTGCAGAACTTTCTGCCCCTATGCAAGTGCTCCTTATAAAGACAAATTTACTCTCTTTGCGAAGCCGGAAGATATGGAGGAGAGCACCAATGACGGATTCGCAGTGATGAACAGAGAAACAAAAGAATGCAGAGTACGTTTCCTGGGAAATATGTATGAATGTAAGACCGACGATCCCTCGGATGCGGTTCCGGAAGGGCTGCGCAGACTGATGGCGGCGGTGATGGAAGATTACAGCTATCTTATTATGTAAGAAGCTGAAAAGCTGCTCCTGCAGGCAGTGAACAGATAACAGACGGCAGTGGCGGCAGCCGGAACTTTACGGCTGCCGCCGGAAAGGAGGGCGGCCCTCTTGTATACAGTAACAGTGAATGGAGTACAATATCAGGAAGAAAAGGATATGAAACTGATTCGCTTTCTCCGGGATAAGTGTCACCTGAAATCGGTGAAGGACGGATGCAGTGAGGGTGCCTGCGGGACCTGTCACGTACTGATTGACGGGAAACCCACAAAAGCCTGCGTCCCCAAACTTTCCAGGCTGGAAGGGAAGCAGATTCTCACAGTGGAAGGATTTGATGAGCAGGAAAAAGAAATTTATGTCCGTGCCTTTGGAGAAGCGGGAGCCGTTCAGTGCGGCTTCTGTATTCCCGGGATGGTGATCAGCGCAAAAGGGCTCATCGATAAAAACCCGGATCCCACAAGGGCGGATGCGGCGGACGCCATTAAAAATAATATCTGCCGGTGCACAGGATACAAAAAAATTATTGACGGGATTCTGCTGGCGGCGAAATATAAGCGGGAGGGACTTCCTCCGGAGAAGGAATATTCCTGGAAACTGGGAGAGCGGGTTCCCAGGGTGGACGTCCGGGAAAAGGTTCTGGGGTACGGAGAGTATCCGGACGATATGGAAGTGGACGGCATGATTTACGGAAGCGCCGTCCGCTCAAAATATCCCCGCGCCCTTGTAAAAGCCATCCACACGGAAAAGGCGAAAGCCCTTCCGGGAGTGGTGGCGGTATTTACGGCGGAGGACATTCCCGGCAATGTAAAAGTCGGTCATCTGAAGCAGGACTGGGATGGAATGATTCCTGTCGGAAAGATTACCCACTATCTGGGAGACGCCGTTGCCCTTGTGGCAGCAGAGACGCCGGAAATTCTGGAGGAAGCCAAAAGTCTGGTGGAAGTGGAATATGAAGAACTCGAGATGGTGAGAGATCCGTGGGAGGCAATGAAGGAGGACGCTCCGAAGGTGCATGAGGACGGAAATCTTATGGCACACTGGCATGTTCACCGGGGGGATGCTGAGGAAGCGATCCGCAGTTCCGCCCATGTGCTGACGGAGAAGTTCCATACTCCCTGGACGGAACACGCGTTTCTGGAACCGGAATGCGCGGTGGCTATGCCGGACGGCGGAGATGGAGTACTGATTTATTCTTCCGACCAGGGAGTTTATGATACCCAGCACGAGTGCATGCTCCTTCTGGGCCTTCCGGCAGAGAAGGTAAAGGTCAGAAATAAACTGGTAGGCGGCGGGTTCGGAGGAAAAGAAGACGTGACAGTGCAGCACCATGCCGCTATGATCGCATATCTCACGAAGCGCCCTGTAAAAGTGAAGCTGACCAGGGCGGAGAGCATTCTGATCCATCCGAAGAGACATCCCATGGATATGGAATTTACCATGGGCTGTGATGAAAACGGAATTATTCAGGGAGTAAAGGCACAGGTAATTGCCGATACAGGGGCATATGCGTCCCTGGGCGGACCGGTGCTTCAGAGGGCGTGCACCCATGCTTCCGGCCCATACAATTATCAGAACTTTGACATTGACGGGAAGGCTTATTACACCAATAATCCTCCCGCAGGGGCTTTCCGCGGCTTTGGGGTTACACAGACCTGCTTTGCCGTGGAGATGCTTTTGACGAAAATGGCGGGACTGGTGGGGATTTCCCCCTGGGAGATCCGCTACCGCAATGCGATCCGGCCGGGCCAGGAGCTTCCCAATGGACAGATTGTGGATGCATCCACCGGGCTTGCGGAAACTCTGGAGGCTGTGAGAGAGATCTATGAAAAAAGCCCGTATGCGGGAATTGCCTGTGCAATGAAAAACGCAGGCGTGGGAGTGGGGCTTCCTGACTGGGGAAGGTGCAGACTGCTTGTCCGCGACGGGAGAGTGGAGATTCATTCCGGAGCTTCCTGCATCGGCCAGGGCCTTGGCACAGTTCTGGTACAGATGGTCTGTACGCAGCTCGGCCTGAAGAGAGAGCAGGTCTATTATGACGCCTCAAACACATATAATGCTCCGGATTCCGGAACCACATCGGGATCAAGACAGACACTGGTGACAGGGGAGGCGGCCCGCCGTGCCTGTGAAAAGCTGAAAAAGGATCTGGAGACCCGCAGTCTCGAGGAGCTGGAAGGAAAGGAGTACCTTGGCGAGTATCTTGCAAAGACAGATGCCATGGGCTCCGACGTGAAAAATCCTGTTTCCCATGTGGCCTACGGCTATGCTACGCAGGTATGCATTCTGGACGAGGACGGCACCGTGAAAAAAATTGTGGCCGCTCATGATGTGGGAAAGGCGGTCAATCCTCTGTCTGTGGAAGGACAGATTGAAGGCGGCGTGATTATGTCCTATGGATTTGCCCTTACGGAAAAATATCCGATAAAAGATTGCAAACCCACTGCGAAATATGGTACACTGGGATTACCAAAAGCAAACAAAATCCCTGAAGTGGAAAGCATTATTGTGGAGAAAGCAGGACTGAATGTGGCCTGTGGAGCGATCGGCATCGGAGAGATCACATCCATTCCCACGGCGCCTGCGATTGCAGGGGCATATTACAAGCTGGACGGAGAGTTCCGAACCTCCCTTCCGCTTGACCATACTCCATATGAAAAGAAAAAGTAAAAAGCTGCGAGAAAAACAGCTCCGCAACTGAGCGGACAAAAGCCGGATGACAGTCCTGAGGGAAGTTCCTAATTCCTGCGGATCCGTCCGGCTTTCTTTCTTATCTGGAGTATTCTGCTTCAGAGGATATGATATACTGCAAAGAAGGTGAAGAATATGATTGGAAAAAGTGTGCCAAGAGTAGATGCTTATGAAAAAGTGACAGGCAGGGCGAAATTTACCGACGACCTGGTTCCGGATCACTGCCTTGTGGCTAAGGTGTACCATGCCTCTATCGGAAACGGAATTGTGAAATCCATTGATACCAGCGAGGCGGAGGCCCTGGAAGGGGTGGTGAAGGTGGTGACCTTTAAAGACGTTCCGGATCACTGCTACCCCACGCCGGGACACCCATGGTCCGTAGAACCTGCCCACCAGGATGTTGCGGACCGCAATCTTCTTACCGGCCGCGTCCGCTACTACGGGGACGACATTGCGGCAGTTGTGGCGGAAGACGAGGTGACGGCGTCCAGAGCCCTGAAGCTGATCAAGGTGGAATATGAGGAATATCCGGTAGAGATACATCCGAGAAAATCCATGTATGGCAGCAATCCGCCCATTCATTTTGACAAAAAAGACAATGTTCTGAACCGAACCAATTTCTTTATCGGCAATGTAGAGGAAGGCCTGAAGAATTCAGATACAGTAGTAAAAGGAACCTACAAAACCCCGATTGTACAGCACTGCCATCTGGAGAATCCTGTGTCGTTTGCCTATATGGAGAAAAATCGTATCGTGGTGGTGACCTCCACACAGATTCCCCATATTGTGCGCCGGGTAATCGGCCAGGCCCTTGGAATTCCCTGGGGAAGAGTGCGGGTGATCAAGCCCTATATCGGAGGGGGCTTCGGAAATAAGCAGGACGTTCTCTATGAGCCTCTCAATGCCTTTTTGACGATGCAGGTGGGCGGACGTCCGGTAAAACTGGAACTGACAAGAGAGGAGACTTTCTGCAATACGAGAACAAGACACGCCATAGAGTATGAGCTGACAGCCGGCGTAGACAAAGAAGGGCATCTTCTGGCCAAGGATATGAAAGCCTATTCCAACCAGGGAGCCTATGCTTCCCATGGCCATGCCATAGCCGCCAACGGACTGACCGCCTGGAGACTGCAGTATGCGTGCCCCAATATCCGGGGCGAGGCCTATACAATCTATACCAATACCCCTGTGGGCGGCGCTATGCGTGCATACGGAATTCCGGAGGCCGCTTTTGCCATTGAAAGCCTCATGGATGACATTGCCCGGGAGATCCACATGGATCCGCTGGAATTCAGACGGCGGAACCTGATACATGGATATTATGAGGATGCTTACTTGAAACCGATTGCAGCGAATACCAACGGAATTTTTGAATGTCTGGAAAAAGGAGCGGAGTATATTCACTGGGAGGAAAAGAGAAAGAAATATGCGTCTCAGACGGGAGATATCCGCAGAGGCGTGGGCATGTCGCTTTTTTCCTATAAGACAGGCGTATGGCCGATTTCCCTGGAAATTGCAGGCGCGAGAATGTCTCTGAACCAGGACGGAAGCGTCCAGCTTCAGCTTGGCGCAACAGAGATCGGACAGGGCGCGGACACGGTGTTTTCTCAGATGGCTGCGGAATCTTTACACATGGATCTGGAGAATATACATATTGCCACGGTTCAGGATACGGACGTAACGCCCTTTGACACAGGCGCTTACGCTTCGCGCCAGTCCTTTGTCACCGGAACGGCAGTGAAGCAGTGCGCGGAACTTCTTCTGGAAAAAATTCTCTCCTATGCCAGAACTCTCCTTCCGGAAGAGGAGACAAGAGAACTCTTTTTGGATCACGGATGGATCTATGCCGGCGATGAGCAGGCGATCACGCTGGAAGCCCTCGCTCAGGAGTGCTATTACAGCCTTACGAATTCTTCTGTCATCACGGCGGAAGTATCCACGCAGGTGAAAAAAAATACCATTGCCACGGGATGCTGCTTTGCAGAGGTGGAAGTGGACATGAAGCTCGGCACAATTAAAATTCTGGATATTGTCAATGTCCATGACAGCGGAAAGCTTCTGAATCCGCAGCTTGCCGAAATGCAGGTTCACGGCGGAATGTCCATGGGAATGGGATACGGGCTCAGCGAGCAGATGATTCTGGATGAAAAAACAGGACGGCCTTTAAATGGAAATCTCCTGGATTATAAATTGATGACCGCTCTTGACACACCGGACATGAAAGCGGAATTTGTGGAGCTTGAGGATCCTATGGGACCCTACGGCAATAAGGCGCTTGGGGAGCCTCCGGCGATTCCGGGAGCTCCGGCGATACGAAATGCGGTTCTTCATGCAACCGGAGTCGCCTTCAACGAGATCCCGCTGACGCCTCAGAGGCTGATTGAGGGATTTACAAAGGCAGGACTGATCGGAAAGGAGGGGAAGCAGCATGTATGATATTGAAGAATATTATAACGCGGGAACCATCAAAGAGGCGGTGGAGCTTCTGAGAGAACACCCGGAGGCCAGGATTATTTCCGGAGGAAGCGACGTGCTGATTAAAATCCGGGAGGGAAAGCTGGCCGGGACTTCCCTTGTTTGTATCCGGGATATCCGGGAGCTGAAGGGGGTGAAAAAAATGGACTCCGGCGATATCTATATCGGAGCGGGAACGGTATTTTCCCATATTGTCAATGACCAGGTAATACAGGAGAATATTCCTGTTCTGGGAGAAGCCGTAGATCAGGTGGGAGGCCCGCAGATCCGGAATATCGGCACCATCGGCGGAAACATCTGCAATGGAGCAGTCAGCGCGGACAGTGCTCCGGCCCTGTTTTCCTTAAATGCCCTTCTCCGGACGGCGGACGGAACGGGAGGAAGGACAGTTCCTGTCCGGGATTTCTATCTGGGACCGGGGAAGGTGGACATTAAGCCCGGAGAGATTCTGACCCACATTGTGATTCCGGAAAAAGAATATGCGGGATACCAGGGCCATTATATAAAATATTCCATGCGGCGGGCAATGGATATTGCCACTTTAAGCTGCTGCGTGATAAGCAAAATAGACCGGGAGAAAAATATTCTGGAGGATATCCGCATTACTTTCGGAGTGGCTGCGCCGGTTCCCTTCCGCTGCACCAGAACAGAGGAGGCGGTGAAGGGAGCAAAAGTAAACGAGGCCCTTTACCAGGCAATAGAAGACAAAGTCCGGGAGGAAATCCATCCGAGAGATTCCTGGAGGGCGTCAAAAGCATTTCGTCTCCAGATCGGCGGGGAGATTGCAAAAAGAGCTCTGATCAGGACAGCAGAACTTGCGGCGGGAGGTGAGCGCAGATGAAAGGGGATAAAATACTGGTTCATTGTACAGTAAACGGAAAAGAAACTGCCGAATATGTGGATCCCAGAGAATCCCTTCTGGAGATGCTGAGAAACCGTCTCGGACTCACCTCGGTAAAAAAAGGCTGCGAGGTAGGAGAATGCGGAGCCTGTACGGTAATCATAGACGGGGAGACCATTGATTCCTGCATTTATCTGGCGGTATGGGCAGAAGGGAAAAATATCCGGACTCTGGAAGGACTGGAAAAGAACGGAGAACTGACCCGGATTCAGGAGGCGTTTATAGAGGAAGGCGCTGTGCAGTGCGGCTTCTGCACGCCGGGTTTCATAATGTCGGCAACGGTTCTCCTGGAGCGGGGAGAGACGCTGTCCAGAGAAAGCATCAAAAAACAGATGTCGGGCAATCTCTGCCGCTGCACAGGATATCAGAATATTGTCAATGCAGTGGAAAAGGTCATGAAAGAAAATGAAAAAGCCGCGTCCCCAGACAAAAAGAAGCAGCAGGAGGACAGAAACGGAAGATGACAGACAAGAACATAATTGTAGTCCGGGGCGGCGGAGATCTTGCCAGCGGGGTGATTCACAGACTTTACCGCTGCGGCTACCGGGTGCTGATTCTGGAGAGTGAAAAGCCCAGCGCCATCCGCAGGGAGGTGGCTTTCTGCGAAGCCATATACGATGGGGAAGCCTTTGTTGAGGGCGTTTTAAGCCATAAAATAGAGAGTGCGGATGAATGTTGGAAAGTATGGCAGATGAGAGAGATTCCCATTCTGACAGACGCAAAGGGGGAATCTATCCGTCTGCTGAAACCGGCTGCAGTGATCGACGGAATTCTTGCAAAAAGAAATCTGGGAACCAGCCGGAGCATGGCGCCTCTCACAATCGCCCTGGGGCCTGGATTTACAGCGGGAGAGGATGTGGACTACGTGGTGGAGACCATGAGAGGACATGACCTGGGAAGAATTATCGATGAGGGGGAGGCTGCCCCCAACACGGGAATTCCGGGGATAATCGCAGGAGTAGGAAAAGAGCGGGTCATCCACGCGCCTGAATCCGGAAGGATTCAGAATAAGGCGAAAATCGCGGATTTTGTGGAAAAAGGCCAGATAATCGCAAGGATTGGAAATGCTCCGGTAGCGGCTTCTCTTACAGGAGTGCTGCGGGGAATCATCCGCGACGGATATGAAGTGAAGAAGGGAATGAAGATCGCAGATATCGATCCGCGCAGAGAACAGAAAAAGAACTGCAGCACGATTTCGGACAAGGCAAGATGCATTGCGGGAAGTGTGGTGGAGATTCTGCTGGCGGAGGGAGTGCTTCCCTGTGAAAAATAAAGACGGTATTATGAGAAAACTTAAGATCCCTTTTCCCAAGTGCACGGCGATTGCCTTTACGGGAGGAGGGGGAAAGACCAGTCTGATTTTTCGCCTGGCAGAAGAACTGACAGAAAGAAAAAAAAGGACTATCATCGTTACAACGACGCATATGGCATATGAGGCGGATCGTCCTTTTGCAGTAAACGGTGACTTGGGGACTGTTCGGAAGAACCTTTCCCATTGTGGATACACCATAGCAGCTTCCATAGAAAAAGAAAGCGGGAAGCTCTGTGCTCTTCCGGAAGACCAGATGAGCGGTCTGAGAGATGAGTGCGATGTAATCCTGATTGAGGCGGACGGTTCCAGGAGACTGCCGCTGAAGGTGCCGGAAAGATGGGAACCGGTGATTCCGGACTTTGCGGATACTGTGGTGGGGGTGCTGGGACTGGATGCCCTGGGAAAACCTATCTGCCGGACATCCCACAGAGCAGAGCTTACTGCGGCTTTTCTGAAAAAAAAGCCGGAAGATACGGTGACGCCGGAGGACTTTGTGAAGATTGCGTCCTCTGAAAATGGCCTGAGAAAGAATGTGGGAGAGCGCTTTTACCGGGTGTATCTGAATAAGGCGGATACTCTCCCTTCACCTGAGGTCCCGGAAGAAATATGCAGGGAGCTTAAGAAAAGAGGCATACAGGCAGCGTATGGAAGCCTGCGCCCAAAGAAAGCGGAGAATGGAAGATGAAAATAGGAATGGTTCTTCTGGCGGCTGGTTTCAGCCGCCGGTTTGGCTCCAATAAACTTTTATACAAAATAGACGGAAAGCCCATGTACCTCATTGCCCTGGAACAACTTCGTCTGGCTCAGGAAGAGCTGACGGCGGAGACTTCCCTTTCCTGCAGACTTGCCGTTGTCACTCAATACGAAACAATCATAGAAACCGCGGAGCAAATGAAGGCGGAGACCGTCCGGAATCCTCATCCGGAGGAGGGAATCGCCTCCTCGCTGAAACTGGGGCTCCGGAACTTTTGGGACACGGACGCCTGTCTGTTTTCCGTGGCTGACCAGCCGTGGCTGACCGGAAAAACCATCACGGATCTTGTAAAACTTTTTCTGAAATCAGGAAAGGGGATGGCCTGCGCGGCGGAAAAAGGAGAACCGGGAAATCCATGTATTTTTTCCCGGAAGTATTATCCGGAGCTTCGAAAACTGTCCGGAGACAAAGGTGGAAAGCGCATCCTGCGGCAGCACCTGGAAGATGCGGCTCTTTTGGAGATTGGAGAGAGCCGGGAACTTACAGATGTGGATTTCAGAAGCGGCACGCTCAGAGAAGAAAAGAGGCTGCAAACATGATTACCGGAATTGTCAGGATGGACAGCACGGTAGTGAAGGAAAAAAGCTCTGACGCATAGGCATGATTCTTGTTGTAAAGTATGGACATCATGGTAATTGTAGTGGCGGTAGGACAGGCGGATGCGATCAGCGTCGTATAGGCCACAGTGGAATCCAGCGGCAGGAAACTTAAAAATACCAGAACGGCAAGAGGAATTACAAGAAGCTTCAATACAGCTACTCTGTAAATCCTGAGATCCGTGCATATTTTTTTCAGATTGGAATGGGCAACGGAAAAACCGGCGATCATCATAGCCAGCGGTGTGTTCATATCCGCAATATAATTCATAGAATCCAGAAGAGGACCGGGGATTTTAAACTGAACAAAGAACAGCAGCATGGCCAGGACGGTAGACAGTACCATCGGGGACAGAATTCCGTCTCTCAGATTTCTGAGCCGGAAGTTTCCCTTCATAAGGCTGAGGCCGTGGGTCCAGGTCAGAAGGTTAAAAACCGTCATATAAGCAGTCAGATAAAAGACGCCTTCATTTCCGAGGACACTTCCGATCAGAGGAATCCCGATAAAACCGCAGTTGGAATAAACAGCAGCATACCGTTCCAGCGGGAAATCGGATGAGCTGTTCCTGCGGATAAGGAGTGTCGAAATCAGAATTGCAATTATATGCGAGGCAACAGCGGCGGCAAAAGAAATCAGAAGGCCTGCTACCAGAGCTTCGTCATAATCTGTCTGATAAACTGTGATGATCAGACAGGGATTTACAATATTTAAAAGAAGATTGGAGATACATCTGCTTCCCTCAGGGCTGACAAGCCCGATCCGGCAGCAGAAAATTCCCACAAGCAGAATAACCAGCATTTTGAACAGCTGGCTGACAATCAACAGAAACATTTTCTTTTGCCTTTCTCATAACCTCTGATTCTGCCTGAGAACCAGCGGGATTTTGCCTATGCGAAGTGATGCTTTGCAGCCTCTTCCTCCACGATGCGCACAGTTTCTCCGGAGGGATTGGAGATCACTGCTGAGGCGATAATCTCGCAGGGAGGATTGTTTTTCACGCTGTCTACTGCGGCCGTGACTGCAGCTACATCTCCGCTTAAAAATACGGTGGTGTGTCCGCCGCATTTGGTATGCCAGGTACGGAAAGATACCTCGGATGCTTTAAGCATCTGGTCAATTACCAGGATTGCATTGCTGCTTCCCAGAACTTCTACTAATCCAAAAGCGCCGTATGTCATAATGATTTCCTCACTTTGCATTAAATTTCATTTCAGTTTTGGCTGTGTTTTGCTTATTTATTTATTGTCATCTGCAGCGCCACTTCCGTATCAGAAGTAGGAGATGCGATAACGGTATGATTTACGATCCTGGCAAGGGGCTTTGCCGTTTCAAGGGCAGCTTCCATAGCCGCGTTTACATCGGAAACAGAACCTCTCATTTTTACACAGGCGCCGCTTTTCAGTCGGTTGCGCTCTACGCCCTGGATTTTTACGTTAGCTGCCTTGGAAGCAGCATCGAGAGCCACAAAACAGGCAACAAGGTTGTCCAGTTCAAATACACCTACTGCCATTCCGCTATAATTCTCTGCCATAATACCTCCTCCATCGTTTCTGCTTTTATTCTCTGACGATTTTTGATCCGCTACGGTTCCATGCGGTGAAATTCTTTAAAAACAGTATACCTTTTTTGACGAAAGATTACAAGAGAAATCAACAGAAAAAAAGATAAAAAATGTGGTTTTATGTTGAATTTCATATTGGATTGATGTGGATGAAAAAAACCAGGGAAAAACAGAAAATGGGCGGAAATCTGAAGACAGAATAGCAGGGAATAAAATATCAGGGTTGTGTGCGCGGCAGAAAAAATGATATAATCAAAAACGGGTGAGGAAAAATGAAAGTACATCAGACAGATTTTTCAAAAGGAAATGTATACAAAAATATTATGGAGGTGGCTGTGCCGATGACGCTGGCACAGCTCCTGAATTTATTATATAACATTGTGGACCGCATGTATATCGGAAGAATACCGGAAGTGGGGAGAGTCGCCCTGACCGGAGTGGGAGTCTGCTTTCCGGTCATTACGCTGATTACGGCGTTTACCTATCTTTTCGGAAACGGCGGAAGTCCGCTGTGCGCTATGGAAATGGGGAGAGGCAACCGGGATGAAGCGGAGAAGCTGATGGGAAACACGTTTTCCATGCTGCTGATCGTCAGTGTGATCCTTATGGCCGTGGGATATCTTTTTTATCAGCCGATTTTATATGCTTTCGGAGCCAGCGACACGACATTTGCATATGCCAGAGACTATTTATTGATCTACATAGCGGGTACTCCGGCGGTAATGACGGCGCTGGGCCTGAATCCCTTTATCAACTGTCAGGGATTCGGAAATATGGGAATGCTGACCGTGCTGATCGGTGCAGTGCTGAACTTTGTTCTGGATCCGCTGTTTATTTTTGTCTTTCATATGGGAGTGAGAGGCGCTGCCGTCGCCACAATTATTTCTCAGATCTGTTCCGCCCTCTGGGTATTGAAGTTCCTGACCGGGAAGCGGGCGGTTCTCCGCCTGAAAAAGGAATCCATGGCAATTCAGTGGAAACGTGTCTGCAGTATTATGGGACTGGGAATTTCCGGATTTATGATGGCTTTTACCAACAGTCTGGTGCAGATTTTCTGCAACGCCACCCTCCAGACTTACGGAGGAGACATTTACGTGGGCGTTATGACGGTGCTGAACTCGGTGAGAGATATCTCCACTCTGATTGTTCAGGGCCTTGGAAACGGGGCTTCTCCGGTTATGAGCTTCAACTACGGGGAGAAGGCGTACTGGAAGGTGCGCAAGGCGATTAAGTTTCTTACGCTCGCCGGCGGAGCTTACACCATACTTTTCTGGGCGGTGATCGAGGCGGTTCCTGAGTTCTTTATCCGGATATTCAACAGTGAGCCGGAGCTGATTGAGAAAGGGGTTTCCGCTCTTCATATTTATTTCTTCGGCTTTTGCTTTATGGCGCTTCAGTTTACGGCCCAGAGTGTGTTTGTGGCTCTTGGAAAGTCAAAGAGGGCAACATTTTTCTCTATTTTCCGAAAAGTAATTATCGTAGTTCCTCTGACAGTCCTCCTCCCGAGAATCGCGGGACTGGGCGTCAACGGAGTATTCTGGGCGGAGCCCATCTCCAATCTGATCGGCGGATGCGCAAGCTTTTTTACCATGCTTCTTACGATTCTGCCGGAACTGAAGAGAGAGGAGACCAGCAGTATAAAATGATAAAAAAGGCGCTCCTGAAAGCAGCAGATGTACTTTGTACAGAAGCTTTCAGGAGCGTCTTTTTCCTTTTACAGGTGTATTCTTGTTCCGGTTTTTCCCATAATCCCGTCACGGGCCTTGTTGAGGTGGGTGATCAGAGCGGAGCGCTCCGGATCAGAAGATGCAAAATCAACGGCAGCCTGTACTTTGGGAAGCATGGAGCCGGCGGCAAATTGGCCTTCCTCAATATACTTTTCTGCCTGGGAAACCGTCAGATCTTCCAGCCATTCCTCGTTTTCCCTGCCGAAATGAATGGCGACTTTTTCTACAGCGGTCAGAATAATCAGCATATCCGCCCCCAGTTTTTTTGCCAGAAGGCAGCTTGCAAAATCCTTGTCGATAACGGCGGAAGCCCCTTTCAGGTGATCTCCCTGGAGAGTAACCGGAATTCCGCCGCCTCCGCAGCAGATTACGATTTTATTGGCGTCTACAAGGCTGTTGATGGCGTCCTGCTCTACGATTTCGATGGGCTTTGGAGAGGCAACCACTCTGCGGTATCCGCGCCCGGCGTCTTCCTTCATAATGTAGCCGTAGGCTTTTTCCGCATGCTCTGCCTGTTCCTTTGTCATAAAGTGGCCGATGGGTTTGCTGGGATTCTGGAAAGCGGGGTCGTCAGGATCTACACGAACCTGAGTGACCACAGTGACCACCGGCGTGCGGACGAAGCCTCTTTTGCGCAGCTCTTCCCGAAGGGCGTTCTGAAGGTCATACCCGATGTATGCCTGACTCATTGCCACACAGACGGAAAGTGGCGTGTTGGGCTGCTGAGGATCCTCCCTTGAGAGAGCGGCCATGGCGTTGTTGATCATGCCTACCTGGGGGCCGTTCCCATGGACAACCACCACCTGATGGCCGTCTTCGATAAGATCGCAGAGAGCCTGAGCAGTCGATTTTACGGCAATCATCTGTTCCGGGAGAGTATTTCCCAAAGCATTGCCTCCAAGTGCAATGACGATTCGTTTGCGTTTGTACATGTAAATCTCCACCTCCTGTCGAATATTGAAAAAAGAGAATCCTGCAGAAAAGAATTCTGCAGGATCTCGTTATATCCATAATACATTTCTTCCTGTCTGCCGCGGCAGACGCAGTAAGGAAAAATTACTTAAGGATTCTCGGAGCCGCTTTTACTTCCAGCTTTTTGAGGATCTCCTGCGGATTCTCAAATTTTGCAAGAAGGATCATAGCTGCGATAACATATGGTTTGAAGCTCGCTTCTTTATAAAGCGGGATTCTGTAGCGGTCAAATACGCTTGCGTCCACCTCGCCTGTTTCACAGCTTACGCCTGTGATATCGGCAGGCAGGCAATGCAGGTACAGAGCCTTTCCGTCCTTTGTTGTCTTCATCAGCTCTTCTGTGCAGGCCCAGTCCTTATGCTGCGCATTCTGTGCGAGAAGTTCTTTTTCCAGCTTGTCGATGCCGTCGAAATCGCCTTCTCCGTAGAGATTGGTGCGTTTTTCCATGGCTGCGAAGGGCGCCCAGCTCTTGGGATATACAATATCCGCATCCTTGAAAGCTTCTTCCATGCTGTTAGTCTTTGTGAAGGAGCCGCCGGAAGCCGCTGCGTTTTTCTTGGCAATTTCTTCTACCTCAGGCATTACATCGTATCCTTCCGGATGAGCCAGAACCACGTCCATACCGAAACGTGTCATAAGTCCGATAACACCCTGTGGAACAGAGAGCGGTTTTCCGTAGGAAGGAGAGTATGCCCAGGTCATCGCCAGTTTTTTGCCTTTCAGATTTTCCACGCCGCCGAATTCATGAATGATGTGCAGCATATCAGCCATACACTGGGTAGGATGATCCACATCGCACTGGAGATTTACGAGGGTCGGTCTCTGCTCCAGAATGCCGTCCCGGTTTCCTTCGGTTACCGCGTCCATAAATTCTTTCTGGTATGCGTGGCCCTTTCCGATGTACATGTCATCGCGGATACCGATAACGTCAGCCATGAAGGAAACCATGTTGGCGGTTTCGCGGACAGTTTCTCCGTGGGCAATCTGAGATTTCTTCTCATCCAGATCCTGGACAGTCAGGCCAAGAAGATTGCAGGCAGAGGCAAATGAAAAACGTGTACGGGTAGAATTGTCACGGAAAATGGAGATTCCCAGTCCGGACTCAAATACCTTTGTGGAGATGTTGTTTTCTCTCATGAATCTCAGGGCGTCTGCTACGGTAAAGACAGCTTCCAGCTCTTCGTCTGTTTTATCCCAGGTCCAGAAGAAATCATTGTTGTACATTTCTTTGAAATTAAGCTTGTTTAATTTGTCGATATAGTCCTGTAATGTTTTCATGCTAGATCTCCTTTGCGTGATAATAAAATTTTATTATTTACAGTAAACAGTTGGAAGAGCGGCATATACAGCTGCGCATCTTACCAGATCGATTTTCCATGTTTTTTCATTCGGGGCGTGAGCCTGAGCTTCCGCTCCGGGGCCGAAGCCGATACAGGGGATGCCGTTTCTTCCCATAATGGAAACGCCGTTGGTGGAGAAAGTCCATTTATCTGTAAGAGGACGGGCTTTTCTCATTTCTTCGGTTTCCGCATTGCCCAGGCGGGTTTCTCCGTAGAGGCCTTTGTAAGCTTCCTCCAGGGCTTTTGTCACTTTATGATCCTTGGGAATCGCCCAGGTCGGGAAGTAGCACTCGATTTCGTATACGCAGCCTGTATAGGACGGACGGTCGTAGTTGTACATGGAAACCACAACGTCATCTCCGTATTTCTTAACGCTGGGAAGCTGACGGATTTCTTCAAGGCAGCTTTCCCATGTTTCGCCGAAGGTCATGCGGCGGTCAAGGGATACCGCGCAGGAATCCGCCACCGCGCAGCGGCTGGGAGAGGTATAGAAAATCTGGGAAACAGTGACAGTGCCCCGTCCAAGGAAGCGAGCCTCTTCCCAGTCAGGATTATATTTGGGGTTCAGCATTTTCACAAGACCCTTGATTTCCGTCTCATCGGCGTCGTCATTTTCGTTCAGGGCGCGTACATCCTGAAGAATGTCGGCCATTTTGTAGATTGCGTTGTCGCCGCGCTCAGGAGCGGAACCGTGGCAGGAAACACCTTTTACGTCCACGCGGATCTCCATACGTCCACGCTGTCCTCTGTAAATTCCGCCGTCTGTGGGCTCTGTAGAGACAACGAATTCCGGACGGATCTTATCCTCGTTAATGATATACTGCCAGCAGAGACCATCGCAGTCTTCTTCCTGAACGGTACCCACTACCATGATTTTGCAGCCTTCCGGAATCAGATCCAGATCCTTCATGATTCTTGCGCCGTATACGGCGGAGACAAGACCGCCGCACTGGTCGGAAACGCCCCGGCCGCCGATTTCTTCCTCTGTTTCGTATCCTTCATAGGGATCGAAAGTCCAGTTATCCATGTTTCCGATGCCGACTGTGTCGATGTGGGCATCGTATGCAATGATTCTGTCGCCTGTTCCCATGTAGCCGATTACGTTTCCCTGGGGATCGATAACCACTTCATCGAAATCAAGTCTTTTCATCTCTGCGGCGATGGTATCCACATGCGCTTTTTCATCGCAGCTCTCTCCGGGATTTCTGACGATGGCCCTTAAGAATCTGGTCATGTCGTCTTTGTAATTCTGAGCGGCTTCGTTGATCTTTGCGTAATCCATTGTAAATTCCTCCCATATGTTTATTGTTTCATAAATATTTTTCCGTTTCTGCAGACAGGATGGTGTAAAATCTGAATCGTTATATATCGTCCTGCCGGAAAAAGCCGGCGCTTTTTATTTGCTCATGGATTTGTCTGTTCCGTAGAGACCGTCCCAGACAATTTCCCGGTAACGTACCGGATCCGTGTCTCCTTCTGTGGAGATCACAAGGATGTTGGAGTTTTCATCCAGTTTCAGGGCTTTTTTCAGCTCCGATGCGTCTTCGTCATGGAGGGCTGTATAGGCAAGCCCAAGGGGGACAGATCCGGATTCGCCGGATACTATATGGGGATCGCCCTCCAGAGGATTCGCGTAAATTCTGGTGGCTTTTGCACTCATCCAGTCAGGACAGGAAGCAAATACCGACACATGGTTCCGGAGAATATCCCAGCCGATGGTGTTTCCCTCGCCGCAGGCAAGACCGGCCATAATGGTGTTCAGATCACCGGCTACGTTAACCAGATCACCTGTCTTTTTTACAGCGGAGCGGTAGAGACAGTCAGCGGCGCTGGCCTCGCAGACCACCATAACCGGCGGATTTTCTTTATATTTGCTGGCGAAATAGCCTACGACAGCTCCGGCCAGGGATCCTACGCCGGCCTGTACGAACACATGAGTGGGACGGTCTACGCCGTCTTCTTTTAACTGCTGATCGGCTTCCATGACCAGAGTTCCGTATCCCTGCATGATCCAGGAGGGAATTTCCTCATAGCCTTCCCATGCGGTATCCTGAACGATGATGCCGTGCTCTGTTTTTGCGGCCTCCGCGGCGGCCATTCTTACGCAGTCGTCGTAATTGACTTCCTCAATGGTGACAGTGGCGCCTTCTTTTGCGATATTGTCGAATCTTGTCTTCGTGGTGCCCTTAGGCATTCGGACAACCGCTTTCTGTCCAAGACGCTTGGCTGCCCAAGCAACGCCTCTGCCGTGGTTGCCGTCCGTTGCGGTAAAGAAAGTTGCCTGACCGAATTCTTCCCTCAGCTTTTCGGAGGAGAGCACATTGTAAGGCAGCTCGCTGATATCCTTTCCCAGTTCTTTGGCGATATACCGGCCCATGGCATAGGAACCGCCCAGTACCTTAAAAGCATTCAGGCCGAACCGGTAAGATTCATCTTTGCAGTAGATGTTTTTTACACCCAGGAAAGCGGCCAGAGCGGAAAGCTTCTGCAGGGGAGTTACCGTGTACTGAGGAAAACTCTTGTGAAATTCATTGGCTTTTTTTACGTTGTCTTCAGACATCAATTCAAGATAAGCATCATCGGATTTGGGAACCTCATTCACGGTCCACTTTAATCCTTCTGTCATAGAAACCCCTCCTTCGTTTTTTGTGCGTTGGATTTTTCACATCTGTCTGAGATGGACTGAAAAATAATGATTTCGAAATTCTTTTTCATGTCTCTATCATATCATAAAACAGGGATTTTGCAATAGAGAAATACAAAAACTTTTAGGTTTTTCAAAAAAAATTTAGAGCTGTAAAAAAATATTATTTCCCACGAAAAGAACAGGAAAAAGAAACTCCGGGAAGAATGAAAAATAACGATTCACTGCGTTGAAATAACACGAATCCTGTGCTAAAATAAGCACGTATTTTGTATGAAGAATCAGCTTATAACAGCAGAATGAAGGAGGAAACCGAGTATTATGGCTATTTTTCAGACATTTCGCGCCCTGCGCCCTGTTCCGGAGAAAGCGGAAAAGGTGGCAGCTCTTCCGTATGATGTGGTATCGCGGGAGGAAGCGCGGCTCATCGGAGAGAAAAATCCGGATTCCTTTCTGCATGTGGACCGTGCGGAAATGGATCTGCCTGCAGACACCGGCCTTTACGACAGCATTGTATACGAGCAGGCCAGGAAAAATCTTCAGAAAATGGAGGAAAACGGATCTCTGATTCAGGATGAAAAGCCTTGCTATTATATTTACGAGCTAACAAGAAAAGGAAAGACGCAGACAGGTATTGTGGGGTGCTGCTCCATCGACGACTATATAAACGGTACTGTGAAGAAGCATGAACTTACGCGGGAGGACAAAGAGACGGACAGAATCCGCCATGTGGATGCATGTGACGCGAATACCGGTCCGATTTTTCTTGCCTGCCGGTATTCCGGGGAGCTGCTTGCTCTTATGGAAGAGTGGAAAAAGGAACATGCTCCGGTTTACGATTTCCTGGCAGATGACCAGGTGACTCACCGGGTGTGGATAATTGACGGGGGCAGAGAAATAGAAAATATCGCGGATGAATTTCAGAAAATTCCTTCTTTATATATTGCGGACGGACATCACAGGGCTGCCTCTGCAGTTAAGGTGGGGCTGAAGAGGCGGGAGGAACATCCGGGTTATACAGGAAAAGAAGAATTCAATTATTTTCTTTCGGTGGTGTTTCCCTCTGACCAGCTGACCATCCTGCCTTATAACCGTGTGGTGAAGGATTTAAACGGCCTTACGGAAAAAGCCTTTCTCGCAGGTCTGAAATTTAACTTTGAACTGATGCTGATGCCCGGATTTCCATGCAAACCGGTGGAAAAGCACTGCATAGGCATGTATGTGGGGGGACAATGGTATCATCTGAAGGCATGGGAAGATATCTACCAGAAAAAGGACATCGTAGGCCAGCTTGACGTATCCCTTCTCCAGGAAAAGGTTCTGTCCCCTATGCTGGGAATCGGGGATCCGAGAACCGATAAAAGAATCCATTTTGTGGGAGGCAGCCATAAGCTTTCGGAACTTCAGGCAATGGCAGACGAGACAGGGGGTGTGGCCTTCGCCATGTTTCCTACTTCCATGGAAGACCTGATGGCGATTGCGGACGAGGGTAAGCTGATGCCGCCGAAGTCCACCTGGTTTGAGCCGAAACTGCGCAGCGGTCTGTTTATCCACAAATTTGAGACTGTGTAAAAATCAGCCGGAAAGAAACTGAATTCAGCAGCAGACATGCCGGAAATCGAAAAGAGCTTCCGGTTTTTGGAGAAGAGAGGAGCAGATTATGGGTTTGATAAAAGCAGCCATTGGCGCAGCGGGAGGAACACTTGCCGATCAATGGAAAGAATATTTTTACTGTGATTCCATGCCGGGAGACGTACTGGTCATGAAGGCAAGGAAGAGAACCTCAGGCCGTTCTTCCAACAGACACGGCGGGGAAAATATCATCAGCAGCGGTTCCGTAGTCGCGGTAAACGACGGACAGTGCATGCTGATCGTGGAGCAGGGCAGAGTAGCTGACTTCTGCGCGGAACCGGGAGAATACATTTACGATTCTTCCACAGAGCCTTCCCTGTTCTGCGGAGATCTGGAGGACAATATACAGGCTGTTTTTCAGGAAATCGGAAAAAGATTCGGCTTCGGGGGAGAGGCGCCGAAGGACCAGAGAGTATATTTTGTCAATACAAAAGAAATCACCGGAAATAAATATGGAACTCCGGGCCCGATTCCTTTCCGGGTAGTGGATCCGAATATCGGGCTGGATATGGATATTTCTGTAAAATGTTTTGGGGAGTACAGCTACCGGATTGCGAATCCTGTACTGTTTTATACCAATGTCTGCGGCAATGTGGAAAATGAGTTTTCCAGGGAGGAGATAGACAGCCAGCTGAAAAGTGAAGTGATGACGGCCCTCCAGCCTGCGTTTTCCCGTATCTCGGATCTGGGCATCCGTTACAGCTCCCTGCCCGGACATACGGTGGAACTTTCACAGGCTATGAACGTGATTCTGTCGGAAAAATGGGAAAACCTCAGGGGAATCCGAATGGTTTCCTTCGGCGTTTCCAGCGTCAGGGCATCCCAGGAAGATGAGGCAATGCTGAAGGAACTTCAGCGGAACGCGGTGTTCCGGAACCCTTCCATGGCGGCTGCTCAGATGGTGGGAGCTCAGGCGTCGGCCGTACAGGCGGCTGCCGCGAATCCAAACGCAGGAGCCGCCATGGCTTTTGCCGGAATGAATATGGCTGCCGGAGCAGGCGGAGTCAATGTGCAGAATCTGTATGCCATGGGGCAGGCGGCAGGGCAGCCTGTGCAGAAGGAATCCTGGGTTTGCGCCTGCGGTACGGTAAATTCCGGAAAATTCTGTTCTGAGTGCGGAAAACCAAAACCATAAGAGAAAGAGGCTAAAAGATGGAAGTCCTGAATTATAAATGTCCAAACTGTTCAGCTGGCCTGAAGTTTGACAGCAAGACGCAGAAGATGGCCTGTGAATACTGCGGAAGTTCTTACAGTGTGGAGGAACTGGAACAGATTGCCCAGGAGGGGGATCCCCTGGAAGAAGAGGATGAGAAAGAGCACTGGGAGGGATTTTCCCCCGAAGAGTTCGGAGCGGACGACGGGATGGCGGTATGGACCTGTCCTTCCTGCGGGGCGCAGCTGATAACGGAAAAGACAACAGGAGCGGCGGTCTGTCCCTACTGCGGTGGCCCCATGATTATGCCGGAACAGTTCGAAGGCGCGTACCGGCCGGATTATGTGATTCCATTTCGCAAATCCAGGGAAGAGGCCCTGGAAGCTCTGAAAAAACATTATCTGGGCAAACCGCTTCTGCCCGCTTCCTTTAAAAGTGAAAGCCATCTAAAGGAAATCAAAGCGGTCTATGTTCCCTTCTGGCTGTTCGATCTGGATGGATCGGGACGTTTCCAGTACCGGGGAACAAGAACGAGATTCTGGGAAGACGGAAATTATCAGTACACAGAAACTTCGCATTACCATATTGTAAGACGGGCCAGGATGAGTTTTTCACGGATTCCTGTAGACGGATCGGAAAAGATCGGCGACACAATGATGGAGGCGATTGAACCCTTTGATTATCAGGACTTAAAGCCTTTTCACATTTCTTTTCTTTCCGGTTATATGGCGGACAAGTATGACAAAGAGCCGGATGATCTTACCGGAAGAGTGCGGGAGCGCATGGAGGAAAGCCTTAAACGCAGCATCCGGAACACAGTATTCGGATATGATACCGTAGTTCCTGTTCAGGAAGACGTCCGTGTTGCCAAAAAAGGAAAAGTGGCATACGGCCTTTTTCCCGTGTGGTTTTTAAATACCAGATGGAACGGCCGGGAATATCCTTTTGTTATGAACGGGCAGACAGGAAAAATATGCGGGGATCTTCCGGTAGCAAAGGAGATGGCGGCTGCGTACTGGGGAAAGCGACAGATTCTTTTTACGGTAATTTTTGCGGTGATTTTGATGCTTTTGAGACTGACGGGGGTGATCTGAATGGAACAGCAGAAAGCAGAGATTTGTCCTGAAGCTGACAGAATCCGGAAATCGGGCGGGAGATACAGAAAAATCCTGCTGGCTTTTCTGACGGCGCTGATGCTTCTGGCTGCAGCGGAAGTCCCTGCGGCGGCTGAGCCAGGGGGAGTCTTCGATGAGTACGGCAGTCTGGACGAGGAAGAACGGAGAGAGCTGGAGCAGAGAACCGAGGAGATTTACGACCGCTTTCAGTTTGAAACAGTTTTTCTTATTTCCCGCAATATCGGGGAAAACAGGGATTATCGCCAGTATGCTGCGGAATTTATGCAGGAAGAAGATATTGGATACGGAGAATCAAGAGACGGCATGTGTGTGTTCCACCAGCCGGATGCCCGAAACATTACGATTGTATTCCGGGGAGAGGCTCAGAAGGCGTTTACAGACCGTATTCAAAACATCATACTGGACAACTGCACAGAGAAGCTGCGGGAGGAGGATACATACGGAGCGTACTGCATTATACTGGACGATCTGGAAAAGGGACTGAGCCGGGAGGCTTCGGGAAAGACAATCCGTCCGGTGGATCTCAGCCATACTCCTGTGGCTCTGGAAATACTGAAATGGATTTTGATCTCCTTTGGGGCGGCAGCGGTCCCTGCCCTCTTTCTGACCTGGTATCAGCGTCATCGGATGATTACGGAAGTTCCTCAGCCGAACGCGGATGCATATACAGAGGAAAGCGGGTTTCAATGCCAGGAAATGAGAGATATGTTTGTGTACAGAACTGTGACAAGAACCAGAAAACCGGATGAACATGAGCATCACGGAGGTTCCTCAGGCAGTTTCACAAGCGGCGGAGAAAGTTTTTCCGGATCCAGCAGAAATTATTAGTGATCAGACTGGAGAAATTTTTCCGTATAAATTGTTTTTCAGTAAAAATACGTGCGAGAGGTGACAGCTTTGAAAAAATTTATGACTTGTTTAACAGCTTTTTTTCTGCTTTTTCTGAACTGCCCCGTTGCTGTATGGGCAGCCGGAGAGAGCACTGCGGAGTCAGGGGTGCCGATCTGGCTTTGTATTCCTTTTGCAGGCTTACTGCTCTGCATTGCCATCATGCCGCTGGTGAAAGGAGAATGGTGGGAAGCTCATCAGCCCCTGGTGGTGGCTCTTTGGATTCTTGTTCTTGTGATTCCTTTTGCCGTGCTTTACGGAGTGGGAGACACTGTGGAGACGGTGCTGGAATGTACGGTAAATGATTATCTGACGTTTATTATATTGCTTTTCGGTTTGTTCTGTGTTTCCGGAAACATTACCATGGAGGGGGATTTTGCGGGATCTCCCAGGATCAATGTGGGTCTCCTTGCCCTGGGGACGCTGCTTTCAAGCTGTATCGGAACTACTGGAGCCAGTATGCTGATGGTGCGCCCGGTAATCAAAATGAACTCATGGCGGAAAAGAAAGAGCCATATTATGATCTTCTTTATTTTTATGGTTTCCAATATGGGGGGCTGCCTGACTCCGATCGGCGATCCGCCGCTTCTGATGGGCTTTATGAGAGGCGTGCCTTTCTTCTGGAGTCTGCACCTTTTCCCGGTTCTGCTTTTCAATATGGTGATTCTTCTTTTTATCTTTTATCATCTTGACAAGAGAAATTACCGAAAGGACATTGCGGAAGGACGTAAGCCGGATATCAGCAGACCGGGAACAGAATTCCGCATTGACGGGCTTCACAATATTATTTTCCTTATCATGATTGTTGCCGCCGTAATCCTGAGCGGTGTGCTGCCGGGAATGCCCGCTTTCCAGGATGCTGCCGGAAATGTAAGAGGAATCCATATTTTCGGAGAGGTTTCTCTGAGCTTTCCGTCTCTCATTGAAATTGTCCTGATCCTTCTGGCTGCTTTTCTGTCCTTTAAGACCACAAGCAGTGAGATCAGAACCAGAAACCACTTTACCTGGGGCGCAATAAAAGAAGTTGCCGTTCTCTTTGTAGGAATCTTTATCACGATGCAGCCGGCGCTGATGCTTCTGAAAGCCGTGGGCCCGAATCTCGGCCTTTCAGAACCTTATCAGATGTTCTGGGCCACAGGAGCCCTTTCCAGCTTCCTGGACAATACGCCCACTTATCTGGTGTTCCTGACAACCGCCGGGACCCTTGGATTTACAAGCGGAATCTCCACAACCCTCGGCACTCTTCCGGAGAGAATGCTCTCTGCGATCTCCTGCGGCGCCGTCTTTATGGGAGCCAACACTTACATTGGAAATGCACCGAACTTTATGGTAAAGTCCATCTCTGACGAAAATGGTGTCAATATGCCTTCTTTCTTCGGATATATGCTGTGGTCTGTTTCCATCCTGATCCCGGTATTCATCATAGATATGCTTGTATTCTTTTTATAAGGAGGTCGGACAGATATGCAGGAAAATCGCGAAAAATATACAGAACTGGCAAACAGAATTTATGATCTTGACGAAGAGGTTTACAAATGCGTAGGTTCCAGCCTGGGCCGCACCTTCACTGGAGGAAGAGAGAGCACCGTCAGAACGCTGAGCGTTATGATGTATACCAGGCCTGACAGCCATCTTCTGCGGAGCGAGCTGGCGCTGATCAGCAATATGGCGAGAACCATAAAAAATAAAGAAGATAAGTCCCGCATGATGGAGAGATATAATCAGATTCTCAAAGAAATCGAGGCGCTGCCGGATGTGTTCGGCAAGGAGGACATTGTAGACGCGGAGAGGGTCGCCCTGAACAATCTTGTTCTGAGAAGGCAGAAAATATCGGAAGACGATCATCTGGTGATCTGCATCAGCCGTACCCAGGGAAGCGCGGGAAATGACATCGGCTTTGAACTGGCGGATGACCTGAAAATCAATTATTACGATGTGGAAATTTTTGATCAGGTTCTGAAACGTCTGGAGGCGGACAAGAACGTGATAAATGACAAAGAGAGTTTCGCGGATTTTAATAAATACGGAAAGAAGAATCCGGAAAGCCTGAAAACAAAGCTCAGAGAATTCAACCGGTATCACGGGCTGCCGAAGCAGGATGCGATATTTTTCAATATGAGCGACCTGATCTGCAGCCTTGCCCGCACGGAAGACTGTATCATTATGGGAAGATGCGCCGACGCAATCCTGAAAAATAATCATATTCCTCATGTCAGCCTGTTTATCAGCGCGCCGTTCACTGTGCGCGTGCAGCATATTATGGCGGTGAGAAATATGGGGCTGAAGCAGGCTGCCCGCTTCCTGAAAAAAATGGACAGACAGCACAGACGCTATTATGAGTTCTATACAGGGGAGAAGTGGGGAAAACCAGAAAACTACGACCTCTGTATCAACAGTGCGAATTATGGAATCAAAGAGACCATAGACGTTATTAAGAGACTTTTGGATCAGTAATGAAAAAGCAGGGGAGGATACCGATCCTTCTTCCGAAGAAAACAGCTGCCGGAAAGCAGAAGCTTCCCGGCGGCTGTTTTTCTTTCCCCCGGATCTTCAGCGAAGAGGGGAAGACCTATTTGTTTACATCAATATAACTGTAAAGGGTGTATTTTGAAATACCAAAGTAATTTGCGACTTTGTCTCCGGATTTTGTGATAAGAAAGGCGCCTGAATCATTCAGAAACTGAATGGCGGTTACTTTATCCTCTTTATTCATAAGAGCGACCGGTTTTCCCACAAGAGCCACGGACTCCTCAATCAGATGATCAAGAAGATCGTTCACATTGTGGGTGATCTCCTTCGGCTTTTCTTCTTTATTGACGGGAGTAATCAGAGAGTGAAGGGCGCTCTCTACGATTGTGAGCTTTGAAATATCGTAGTTTATGCCAAAGACATAGTGAAGACTGCCGTCATCGTCCCGTATATAGGAAGTGCTGCATTTTAAAATTTTGCCGTCGGAAGTTTTCATCAGGTAACCGGCATGATCTTTTAATTCTTCCTGACTGCCGTCTTTTTTGCTGTTATGGCGTATCACATCAAATACCGCGTTTGATGGACCGTCTCCGATCCCTCTGTTGGTGACATGCCCGTTTTCAATATACACAATGGAGTGTTCCGGATCGTTGGTTTTGAGGTCATGAATAACGACTTCACATTCGGGTCCAAACTGGCAGGCTATGTCATGCGCGATCTGCTTTAATACGGTAAGCCGTCCCATTTACATTCCTCCTAATATTTTTGTAATGGATTCTTTCTCAGGAGTCCCTCTGCGGAAAGAATGAGGGACTCCTCTCCGTATTTTTTAATATAACATAAAGGAATAAAAATAAAAAGATTTTTTGCAAAAAAAATGTGGGTTTAAAAATAATTTTATTAAATCAAATTCATTTTGGGATTGTTGTTGAAGAAATAAGAAAATAATGATATATTAATAAAAAAAATGAGAATTTGGAGGGGCACATATGAAATATTTGCTGAAAAATGGAACAGTGGTATCCGGGGCGGAAAGCAAAAAAGCGGACATTTTAATCATAGATGAAAAAATTGCAGATATCGGCCCCGATCTCTCCGATAAGGAGGCGGAAATAATCGATGTGTCCGGAAAGCTTCTTTTCCCGGGATTCATAGACGGACATACGCACTTTGACCTGGAGGTGGCCGGAACAGTGACGGCGGACGATTTTGAGACAGGAACAAAGGCGGCGCTTCTGGGAGGGACCACTCTGGTGATTGATTACGCGTCCCAGGACAAAGGGGGACACACACTTCGGGAAGGCCTGGAAAAATGGCACAAAAAAGCGGACGGGAAATGTTCCTGCGATTACTCTTTTCACATGTCTGTAGTGGAATGGAATGAGGAAACGGAAAAGGAAATCCAGGATATGATTGATCATGGAATCACCAGCTTTAAGCTGTATATGACGTATCCCGCGATGATGGTAAACGACAGGGACATGTATAAAATTCTGAAAAAGCTTGCGGAATGCGGCTGTTTTGCGGGAGTGCACTGCGAGAACGCCGGCGTGATCGACGCTCTGATTGACGAGGCCAAAAAAGAGGGCCGTATGGGGCCGGAAAATCATCCTCTGGTCCGCCCGGATAGCCTGGAGGCAGAGGCGGTTCACCGGCTTCTGGTGATTGCCGGGGAGGCAGGGGCGCCTGTTATGGTGGTGCATCTGACCAACCGGAAAGCTTATGAAGAGATCCTTCGGGCTAGAGAAAAGGGACAGACGGTTTATGCGGAAACCTGTCCTCAGTATCTGCTTCTGGATGACAGCGTTTATTCCAAACCGGATTTTCAGGGGGCCGTTTACGTCTGCGCGCCGCCTATACGCAGGAAGGAAGATCAGGAATGTCTCTGGGAGGCGCTGAAAAAAGAAGAGATTCAGACAGTAGCCACGGATCAGTGCAGTTTTACCCTGGAACAGAAAGCCCTGGGCAAAGAGGACTTTACAAAAATTCCGGGAGGGCTTCCGGGCGTGGAGACCCGGGGAACACTGCTCTACACATATGGAGTCTGCCCAGGAAAAATCACCCAGGAGCAGATGTGCAAATTCCTCAGTGAAAATCCGGCGAAGCTATACGGCGTATACCCGAGAAAAGGCGCTCTTCTTCCCGGAAGCGACGCCGATATTGTCGTTCTGGATCCCTCTAAAGAAAGCGTCATCTCGGCAAAAACACACGCCTACAACACGGACAACAACCCCTTTGAGGGATTTTCTCTTTGCTGCGGAATTGACAAGGTTTTTCTGAGAGGAAATCTTGCGGTGGATGAGGGAGAACTGAAAAAAGAAAAACTGGGTGTTTATATTGCGAGAGGAAAAAATCAGATGTAAACAGAAGAGAAGGGGAGGCCTCTGAAATGGAAGAGAGGCTTCCCCTTTGACTGGACCGGAAAACAGATTCTGGGATTTTTGGTCAGCAGTCCTGATTAATATTGGCCCGGTCGATCATGACGTTCAGGATCTCGGTATCTGTGGCGCGCATGCCTACCCGGCCGATGTAGCCCATGCTTTTGATGGTTTCTTCCACATCGCCCTTAATGATTCCTTCCCCGGGAAGAAAGCTTTTATTCTGGATGCTCAGATGGAAAGCCATCAGGGCAGCGTCCACCGAGGAGGCGATTTTTGCCGCGCAGGAAGGCTTTGCGCCGTCGCAGACAATTCCGCCTACGTTTCCAAGGGTATTGATAATCGTCAGGGAAACCTGATGGCAGCTTCCGCCGTACATATAGGTGATCCCCGCCCCGGCTCCGCAGGCCGCGCTGACAGCCCCGCAGTATGCGGAAAGACTGCCTATGTAATATTTCTGATGAATGGCCACCAGATTGCTGACCACAAGAGAACGGTACAGCTTTTCTCTGGATACCTCCCATTCTTCCGCGTACACGATTACAGGAAGAGATACGGTGATTCCCTGATTTCCGCTTCCGGAATTGATCACCACAGGCATGGAACATCCGCCCATACGGGCATCGCTTCCTGCGGCGGCCCTGGCGCAGGCCCTTGTAGTCACTCCCTTTCCCCAGACATGCATCAGCGTTTTGCCGATCTGAGCTCCGTAGTTGTTGTCAAGCCCCTCCTGGGCGATGGCAGTGTTCAGGCGGATCTGCTGTTCTATAATCTCAGAGATATCTTCAATCTGCACCTGATCCGCAAAATCCAGAATATCCTTTACCGTCAGGCGGGATTTATCTGCCTCCTTGTCCGGATCAGCTGTCCGGATATCTTTCTGAAACAGAATTTTCCCGTCCTTTTCCATCTTTACAATATTGGTGTGCTGGCCGGCGATGACGACTTCCGCGCAGTGTCCGTCTTTTATGGCTTTTGCGGAAATATAAAGGTTGGGAACATTTTCCGCAAGGGCGCAGGAACAGATCCCGTCTTCCACCAGCTTCCGGGCGCGCCGGATATGAACCTGATTGATCTCCTCCAGAACTTCCAGGGCTTTATCTGCCCGGCCGCCTACAAGACCGAGCACTGCGGCGGTTTCGATTCCTTTCTGTCCGCCGGAATTGGGCACTGTCACGCCTTTTACATTCTTAATAATGTTTCCGCTTAATTTCATTTCCATGGAATCAGGAAATTCTCCCAGAAGCTCCCGGGCTTTTGCGGCGGCATAGGCGATGGCGATAGGTTCCGTGCAGCCAAGAGCAGGAACAAGCTCCTGTCTCAGAATCTCCAGATAATTTTGATACAGTGCAGAATCCATGGTGATCTCCTTTCTCTTTCGGTTTCACAATGAGTATATGATAAATCATGAAATAATTCAATATCATCAAAAGGCTATTGTTGCGGAAGCGGAATCGTGGTAAAATATTTTTTGTACCGGACTTCTAAGGGGAATACCTGAAAAGGATGGCGCAAGAATGAGAGAAGAAAAAAAGACCGCGGTGGATGCTGCGGTTTTCTGCGTACATTCCGGTGCCGGCCAGGCGCCGTTTTTTTGTTTCTCGGAAACAGAAAAGGCGGAGGAGAAGCGGCCTGGCAAACACAGGAAAACAGAGAAAGGAGAGGTGTATGGATACAAGGATTGCGGTGACAGCGATTATAGTGGAAGACCGCTCCAAAAGCGGGGAACTGAACAGGCTGCTCCACGATTACGGCGAGTACATTGTCGGGAGAATGGGAGTGCCCTACAGGGAAAAAGGCGTATCAGTGATCAGTGTGATTTTGGATGCTCCCCAGGAGATCATCAGTGCGCTGTCCGGAAAGCTTGGAATGCTGGAAGGGGTGTCCAGCAAAACTGTTTATTCCAAAATGCCGGAGAAAACCGTATGAGGGAACTTGTGGACAGGCTTTTCCGGACCGGGGAGCTTACGGAAGAAGAATTCCGCCGCCTGATCCGGCACCGCACAAAGGAGACAGAGCGGTATGCCAGGGACCTGGCCTGCCAGGTCAGAGAAAAAAACTATGGAAATCAGATATACATCCGGGGTCTGATTGAGTTTACCAATTACTGCAAAAACGACTGCTATTACTGCGGAATACGCAAAAGCAACAGAAACGCCCAGAGATACCGTCTCTCACAGGAGGATATCCTGGAGTGCTGCAGACAGGGATACGATCTGGGATTCCGGACTTTTGTCCTCCAGGGAGGAGAAGACGGATACTTTACCCCGGAACGCATGGAAAAAATCATAAGGACAGTGAAAGAAACCTATCCGGACTGTGCGCTGACCCTTTCCGTAGGAGAGAAGGACGAAGAAACCTACCGGATCTACCGGGAAGCAGGGGCGGACAGGTACCTTCTCCGCCATGAGACAGCAGACGAGGAACATTACCGGAGGCTTCATCCCCGGAGCCTTTCGCTGGAACACCGAAAGGGATGCCTGCGAACACTGAAAAAACTGGGATTTCAGACAGGCGCCGGCTTTATGGTGGGATCTCCCGGACAGACCCCGGAAACACTGGCGGAAGATTTCCTGTTCCTGAAGGAGCTGAATCCGGAAATGGTGGGCATCGGTCCGTTTATTGCTCATCGGGACACTCCGCTTGGCGGAGAACTGAACGGAACTCTGCAGGACACGCTGTTTTACCTCGCTCTGGTACGGCTGATGCTTCCGGACGTTCTACTTCCGGCGACCACTGCGCTGGGCACCATTCACCCGGAGGGAAGCGAACTGGGAATTCTCTCCGGCGCCAATGTGGTAATGCCGAACCTGTCTCCGGTTTCCGTGAGAAAAAAATATATGCTTTACGACGGCAAAATCTGCACGGGAGACGAGGCGGCGGAACATTTAGAGAATCTGGCGGAAAGAATGAAAAAGATCGGATGCCGGATTGTGACAGACAGAGGAGACTGCAGAAGGAGCGCCCTTCGGGCATTCTGAGACCTCTGCAGAAAGAAGAAAGAAAAGAGGAATGCAAATGTATAATCCGAAATCAACACACGCAACAGAATTTATTGACCATCAGGAAATTCTGGATACTCTGGAATATGCCAGACAGAATAAGGACAATACAGAACTGGTGGAAAGCCTTATTGAGAGAGCCAGGGACTGTAAGGGCCTCAGCCACAGAGAGGCGGCGCTTCTTCTGGAATGCGACGATCCCCGGCTGGTAGAGAAAATGTATCATACAGCGAAAGAGATCAAACAAAAATTTTATGGAAACCGTATTGTAATGTTTGCCCCGCTGTATCTGTCTAATTACTGCATCAACGGATGCGTTTACTGTCCGTACCATGCCAAAAACAAACATATCCGCAGGAAAAAACTGACGCAGGAGGAGATCCGCCAGGAGGTAATCGCCCTTCAGGACATGGGACATAAGCGTCTGGCTCTGGAAACAGGGGAAGACCCGAAGAACAATCCCATTGAGTATGTGCTGGAGAGTATTAAGACGATTTACAGCATCAAACATAAGAATGGGGCGATCCGGAGAGTCAATGTCAATATTGCGGCGACGACTGTTGAAAACTACAGAAAACTGAAAGAAGCCGGCATCGGAACCTATATTCTTTTCCAGGAGACCTACAATAAAGAAAGCTATGAGGCGCTTCATCCTACGGGACCAAAGAGCGATTACGCATACCATACCGAGGCGATGGACCGCGCGATGGAGGCCGGAATTGACGATGTAGGATGCGGCGTGCTGTTCGGACTGGAAACATACCGCTATGATTTTGTTGGTATCCTTATGCATGCGGAGCATCTGGAGGCAAGGTTCGGTGTAGGCCCCCATACCATCAGCGTTCCCCGTATCTGCCCTGCAGACGATATTGATACAGCGGATTTCACCAATGCGGTTCCCGATGAAATTTTCCAGAAAATTGTGGCGGTGATCCGTATCGCAGTTCCCTATACAGGAATGATTATTTCTACCCGTGAATCGCAGAAATGCAGAGAAAAGGTTCTGGATCTTGGAATTTCACAGATCAGCGGAGGCTCCAGAACTTCTGTAGGCGGCTATGTAGAAGAGGAAAAGGTTGATGAGAATTCCGCGCAGTTTGACATCAGTGACCGCCGGACCCTGGATCAGGTAGTAAGCTGGCTTCTGGATCTGGGATATATTCCGAGCTTCTGTACAGCCTGCTACCGGGAAGGCCGTACGGGAGACCGTTTCATGTCGCTGGTGAAAGCGGGGCAGATTGCCAACTGCTGCCATCCGAACGCGCTGATGACATTGAAAGAATATCTGGAGGACTACGCCTGTCCGGAAACGAAAGAAAAAGGAAACAGGGTGATTGAGCGTGAGCTTCAGAATATTACCAGAGAGAAGACAAGGGAGATCTGCAGAAAGAATCTCGCCGAGATCGAAAAAGGAAAGCGTGACTTCCGGTTCTGATTCACCTCTAGACCGGGCTTTTTCTGAAAAAAGTCTTGCATAAAGCACCAGGAATGGGGTATAGTGTTGGTATGCTATAAAGGAGGAAAATTCTTATGAAGAAATCCAGATTGTTGATTTTACTGGCAGGACTTTCCATATTTGCTTCCGGATGCGGATTCAGCACCGGAGGGGAAGATTCTACCGTGACTGTAATACACGCAACCCCCACTCCAACGCCTGCGCCTTCTCCGGCGGCAACTCCGACGCCGGCGGTAACAGCGACTCCGACACCGGTAGTCTCCCCCACTGCCAGCGGAGTAAATATCGTAAAACAGGATGCTACATATTACGCCACCACGGACGTGAACCTTCGTACAGACTGCAGCACCGATGATGCGGTAGCGCCGGTGGTTCAGGGCGTGCCTGCAGGCACACAGCTTACAAGCACAGGCGTCAGCGAGGACGGCCAGTGGGTTGAGGTAAATTATAACGGAACTGTCTGCTACGCGTCCGCACAGTATGTATCTACCACGGCTCCGGCAGGAACCGCGACAGACACGGCAGCGGCAGCCGATACTGCAGCCGCTCAGTAAGCGGGGACGGCGGCCTCATCTTTATACATATGTGAGGAAGCTGCGCTGAAATATGACGCAAAAAAACAGGCCGGAAATCATTCCGCTCCCCCCAGAGGGGGAGGACGGTGGTTTCCGGCCTGTTTTGCTGGCTTTTCTTATTCCGGATAGACGAGCCTTTCCGGCTTGATATCGTAGAGTACATTCTTTAAGTATCTGTCGGCCAGGTACTTCGCCATGCCCAGATTCATGTCCAGATAATTTCCGCAGTCTTTTGGAGAAGCGCCTGGAATTTCGCCTTCATAATCCCGGATAAATTCAAACATTTCCGTCATCAGTCCCACAATATCCCTGGATTCATAATCTCCTGCCAGCAGAAGATAATTTCCTGTTCTGCATCCCATAGGCCCCCAATAAATGATTTTGGGACCGAATTCCTTATGATTTCTGAGAAAAGTTGCGGCAAGATGCTCTATGGCATGGAGCTCTGCTGTGTTCATGACGGGTTCCTCATTGGGAGAAGTCATGCGGATATCAAAAGTGGTGATTACCTGGTCTCCAAGATAATCTTTTCTGGAAACGTAGATTCCCGGCTGAAGCTTGATATGGTCTATCGTAAAGCTGGCGATTTTTTTCATCTGATTTTCCTCCTTTTGCTGGGCGCTGCCTGAGAGACCCTGTTCCTGAAAGCGGAATTTCAGTCCCTGCGGAGCGTTCCTTTTCCTGTATATTTTAGCAGAGTCAGGGACCGGTGACAAGTAATTGACTTTATTTCTGTGTAATGTTACACTGTTAGAAGTTCAGGCGGAAGGCGGAGACGCGCCCGAACGGAGAAGTTACAGGAAGATATGGAGGAAAATTATGATAGATGGAAAAAAGGTATTATTCAGCGGCATGCAGGCGACAGGAAATCTGACCCTTGGAAATTATCTTGGAGCGCTGAAGAACTGGCTTACCCTAAGTGATGAATACGAGTGCTTTTACAGTGTGGTGGATATGCACTCCATTACCATCCGCCAGAATCCGGCGGAGCTTAGAAAACGCGCCAGAAATCTTCTGACTCTTTATATCGCGGCAGGGCTTGACCCGAAAAAGAACTGTATTTATTACCAGTCCCATGTGTCCGGCCATGCGGAGCTTTCCTGGATTCTGAGCTGCTTTACCTATATGGGTGAGCTGAACCGGATGACCCAGTTCAAGGACAAGGCGGCAAAACATGCGGACAATATCAATGCAGGGCTGTTTACCTATCCGGTCCTTATGGCTGCTGATATCCTTCTGTATCAGGCGGACGTAGTTCCCGTGGGAGTGGATCAGATGCAGCATCTGGAACTGACCAGAAATGTGGCGGAGCGATTCAATAACATTTACGGGGATGTATTTACGGTTCCGGAAGCTTACGTGGGAAAAGTAGGGGCGAAGATTATGAGTCTTCAGGATCCCTCCAGAAAAATGTCAAAATCCGATGAAAATCCAAATGCGAGCATCTATCTGATGGATGATCCGGATACGATTATGCGTAAATTTAAGCGCGCTGTCACAGATTCGGAGGGATGTATCCGCTACAGCGACGCTCAGCCGGGAATCAAAAATCTTCTCGATATTTACTGCGCCTGCACCGGAAAGACGCCTCAGGAAGCGGAAAAAGAATTTGACGGCAAAGGCTATGGAGAACTGAAGCCTGCGGTAGGCGAGGCGGTAATCTCTGTCCTGAAGCCTCTTCAGGAGGAAGTGGCCAGACTGTCAGGCGACAAGGCCTATATTGATTCTATTATCAAGGAAAACGCGGAGAAGGCAAATTATTATGCATCCAAAACTCTCCGGAAAGTTCAGAAAAAAGTTGGATTCCCGGAAAAGATCCGGTAATGGAATGTAAGGAGGAACAAAAATGAAATACAGGATATTTGCGGCAGCCTGTGCGCTGATCTTAACTGCCGGCGTGCTTGCAGGCTGCGGAAACAGCGGCGGCACAAAGGAAGGCAGCTCATCCGGTTCCGGAGAAGTTGCAAGCGAGGAAGAGGCGGAGGCAGCCGGCTTCAGCGACGGAACCGATGAGGACGGGACGGTATCCGGGCAGACGGTTCTTGACACCAGCCAGGAGCTTACCGGTATTCATCATGCGGAGATCAGCGTCGAGGATTATGGAGACATTGAAATTGAACTGGATGCGGATACAGCGCCGATTACGGTGACAAATTTTGTGAAACTGGCCCAGGACGGTTTTTATGACGGACTGACTTTCTGGCGCATCATGGATGGATTTATGATACAGGGCGGAGATCCCAACGGAGACGGAACCGGAGGCGCGGATGAGAACATCAAGGGCGAGTTTTCCAATAATGGTGTAGAAAATGACATTTCCCACACCAGAGGAACTGTTTCCATGGCAAGGGCATCCGATCCGGACAGCGCCAGCTCTCAGTTTTTTATTGTCCAGGCGGACAGCACCTTCCTGGATGGCGATTACGCGGCCTTTGGCCATGTGACGGAGGGAATGGATGTTGTGGACAAGATCTGCGAAGATGCGCAGCCCACGGACGACAACGGAAGCATTGCAAAAGAAGAGCAGCCGGTAATCGAAAGCATTACGATACTGGATTAAAAAAACGGAACCGCTTTCCGAAAATTATGGAGGGCCGGTTCCGCTTTTATTTGAACAAGAGAAGACTCCGGCTAATCAAAGCCGGATGATCAGCACTGGGATTGGCGGATGGTTGGGACGGTTCCAGTAATCGCTGCGGATCACCAGATATCTGTGGGGATCCAGTTCTGCCAGCCAGGAGAGTACGGCGTCCCTTTCCTCAAAGCCGGAATCCCCTCCGCTGTAAATACAGAGGGAGATCAGGCCGCCCTTTTGGAGAAGGGAAAGACTCTGCTCAAGGGCCCGGAGGGTGGAAGCGCTTCTGGTGGCCATGGAGTGATCGCCCCCGGGAAGGTATCCCAGATTAAAAACAATGCAGCTTACAGATTCCGGGGCGGCATAATCAGCCATTTTTTCATGAGATTCCAGAAGAAGGGTGTAATTCCGGGGAGCCTCTGCTTCTGTAAGCCGTTTCCTTGTATGAAGAAGAGCCTGCTCCTGAATATCAAAGGCAAGGACTTTGCCGTTTTCGCCTGCCAGGACGCTTAAAAGAAGAGTATCGTTTCCGTTTCCCATTGTCGCGTCAATGCAGAGATCTCCCGGTTTTATCTGTTCGCGGATAAAACGGGAGCACCACTGCGTGATCTGATAATTTTTCATAGTTCCGCTTATTCCTTTCTTTTTCAACAAATTATTTCGATCAATTTAAAACAGTTTTCGCCGGAAAATATGCCGGAAGAACGGCTGGAATTGTTACAGCAACCAAAAAGGTGTATAAAAACGCAAACAGGCGAAAAATGCATTGCATTTGTTTTCTATGCTGATTATAATATAACAGACAAATCCAGTACAGAGAGAATTATAAAAAACGCGGCCGTTTCGCCGGAGGAAAAAATTCTTCGGGAAAAGTTCTGAAACAGCCGGAAACAGGAAAGAGGACACAGCAGAAAGGGGATTGGAGAAATGCTGGAAGGAAAGACGATTTTGCTGGCGGTTACCGGAAGCATTGCAGCATATAAGATTGCGTATCTGGCAAGCGCCCTGAAAAAACTTCACGCACAGGTACATGTCCTGATGACGGAAAACGCTACAAATTTCATTAATCCCATTACCTTTGAGACGCTTACCGGAAACAAGTGTCTGGTAGACACCTTTGACCGGAATTTCCAGTTTCAGGTAGAGCACGTGTCCATCGCGAAACAGGCGGATGCGGCGATGATCGCCCCGGCCAGCGCCAATGTGATCGGAAAACTTGCCCATGGGATTGCGGACGACATGCTCACGACTACGATTATGGCATGCCGGTGCAAAAAGATCATCTCTCCGGCTATGAACACGAATATGTATGAAAACCCCATTGTGCAGGACAACCTGGCGATTCTGGAACACTATGGCTATGAGGTGATCCAGCCGGCCAGCGGATATCTGGCCTGCGGCGATACAGGCGCAGGAAAAATGCCGGAGCCGGAGGTGCTTCTGGAATATATTCTCAGGGAAACTGCCAGGGAAAAGGACCTGAAAGGAAAAAAGGTTCTTGTGACAGCCGGACCTACCCAGGAGGCGATTGACCCGGTTCGGTATATTACGAATCATTCTTCCGGAAAAATGGGATATGCCCTGGCCAGACAGGCAATGCTCAGAGGAGCGCAGGTGACTCTTGTCAGCGGCCCCTGCTCCATAGTTCCGCCGCCTTTTGTAACAGTTATCCCGGTGGTAACTGCAAGAGAAATGTTTGAAGCTGTGACTTCCGTAAGCGCGGACCACGACATTATTATCAAAGCGGCAGCTGTGGCGGATTACCGGCCGGCCAGAACAGCGGAAGAAAAGCTGAAGAAACGGGACGGAGAAATGTCCATAGAGCTGGAAAAGACGGACGACATTCTTCTGTATCTGGGAGAACACCGCCGTCCGGGCCAGTTTTTATGCGGATTTTCCATGGAAACACAAAATATGATCGGTAATTCCAGGGCCAAGCTTGAAAAAAAGCATCTGGACATGGTGGCGGCCAATAACCTGAAGGTGGAAGGCGCCGGATTCCAGGGCGATACCAATGTTCTGACCCTGATTACAGAGGATGAGGACGTATCACTCGAGCTTATGAGCAAAGAGGATGCAGCCGATAAAATCCTTGATAAAATTCTCTCCATGATACAGGAGAGAGAAGGGTAACCCGTAAACGATAGGATGCGGGTTTGAGCCCGCAGTTCCATCACCGTATTGTATCCTGGAAAAGGGAACGATAACAAGGAGGAAAAACATGAAAACAAAACTGACAACGTCACAGATCACAGTACTCGGACTTATGGCCGCCGTTCTTTTGCTGATGGCCTACACGCCGCTGGGGTATCTGAACATCGGGCCTCTGGCGATTACTTTTAACGTAATTCCGGTTGCCATCAGCGCCATTGTGCTGGGACCGGCAGGTGGGGCTGCTGCAGGATCCATTTTCGGACTTACAAGCTTTCTTCAGTGTGTCGGCGTAGGGGGGACAAGCGCTATGGGAGCCATGCTTTTCAGCATTAATCCGGTGTTTGCGTTTATCCAGAGATTTGTGCCGCGGCTTCTGGACGGCCTTCTTCTCGGCTATATCTTTAAGGGCATGCGGAAAAAGACAAATATTTATGTTTCCTGTGCGGTAACCGGATTTTTTTCCGCGTTTCTGAATACAGTCTTCTTTATGGCGGCGCTGGTGCTCCTTTTTGGAAACACGGAATATGTTCAGGAGATGATCGGCGGAAGAAATGTGATTGTATTTATCTGCACCTTTGTAGGCATAAACGCTGTCTGCGAGATGCTCTCTTCCACAGTGCTTACAGGAGCCATCGGAACAGCCTTATCAAGGGCGCGCCTGATCCCGGCAGCGCAGATGCAGGGGAAAAAGCTGGCAAAGATATAAAAATCACTTTCTCCACAAAAAAATTTAAGAAATATCAGGGATTTGAAATATGATTTTAGCGATCGACATCGGAAACACCAACATCGTAGTTGGATGTATTGACAAAGAAAAAATATATTTTATAGAGCGGCTGTCTACGGTCCGCACGAAAACAGAACTGGAATATGCTATAGACCTGAAAACGGTTTTGGATATTTATCACATCCGGCGGACAGATATTGAAGGCTGCATTATCTCTTCAGTAGTGCCTCAGATCACCAATGTGGCGAAGCTGGCTGTGGAGAAAATTCTGAAAAAGGAAGCTCTGGTTCTGGGACCTGGAGTTAAGACCGGGCTGAACATTATGCTGGATAATCCGGGGGAAATGGGAGCAGACCGGGTTGCGGACGCAGTGGCGGCGCTGACTTATTATCCTGTTCCTCTTGTAATCGTGGATATGGGCACGGCAACGACAGTATCCGTAGTGGACGAGAAGAAAAGGTATCTGGGAGGGATGATCCTTCCTGGCGTGAGAGTATCTTTGGACGCGCTGACCTCCAGGGCATCTCAGCTGAGCGGAATTAGCATTGAGGAGCCGAAAAAACTCATAGGAAAGAATACTGTGGACTGTATGAAGAGCGGGATCCTGTACGGAAATGCCGCCGCAGTGGACGGTATTATAGACCGCATCGAGGAGGAGCTGGGACAGAAAGTTACGGCCATAGCTACAGGAGGAATGTCCGGAAAAATCATTCCCCACTGCAGGAGAAAGATTATTCAGGACGAAGACCTTCTTCTGAAGGGGCTGCTTGTGATTTACGAAAAAAATAA
>DWYN01000009.1 GCA_019118645.1 Candidatus Blautia excrementipullorum
TTGCAAGTATACCGCATGTGCAATATATTGTCAATTCCATTTTCTTGTTTTTTTGATTTTTGTAAAAACCGCCTTTTTTTCAAGTATTTCTAACAAGAAAAACTCCATTTTGCATTAAAACGTGAATTCCCAAGTCTTTTTGTACATTATATTGCACATCATGTCCTGTATGAAAATACGCTGACCAGTTCCAGCGGCTCGTCCCCCCCATTTCGATAAATATGAGTATTATCCGAATCAAACCGCAGCGCATCTCCCTTGTTCACCAGGTAACTCTCCCCTTCGATTTCCAGGATAAGACGGCCTCTGTTAACCAGCACATACTCCTTGGTGTTCTCCCCATGTCCCCCGCTTACATAAGCCTCTCCCGGCTGAACTTCAATTACATAAAGTTCGAAATTCCTTGCTTTTTCATAGGGAAAGTACGTCAGCACCCGGTATCTTCCCGGCTCCTCTTTTGACGGCGCCAGACGGCTCTTGTCAACAGGATATACAGAATCTTCCGGCACTTTTACCAGACTGTCCAGGCCGATGCGCAGACCGCTTACGATTCTTCCCAGGATACCGATAGTCGGATTTGCTTCTCCGCGCTCAATCTGGCCCAGCATACTCTTGCTGACCCCGGTCTGCTCCGCCACCAGATCCAGGCTCATCCCCCTGGCCTGGCGAATCCTTTTTAAATTAATAGCAATATTCTGATTCAGATAATCCATAAATCACGCTTACCTCCCTTATGTTTTCGCCAGTGTACCGGCAGCACCCTTCCTGATGCGCCTTCCCAAAGCTGCATCTTCTCTTCCGGCCCTCAACACTTCATGCCGCAGCCAAACACAAATTTTCATGCATGCCCCAGCACAGGAAAACGGAGCCGTTTCTCCTCAAATCCATCGAAAATACTTCCCTTTACAAAAAGTGTTGTATCCTCCTCCTTATGCTCCCTGCAGACGTATCTGCTCCGGTCATCCGGTACAAAGCCCAGTACAATTTTATCAATTCCATTTGCAAAAGCAGCCTCTGCCTCTTCAAGAGACACCGACCGGCGGGACAGTACCCCCTGAAGGAAAAGAGTTGCTCCCTGTATCTCCGCCACTGCATAAGCATCCAATTTGGGTATATAGTATACATTTTCTTTCATAAAATCCGAAAGATAGAACATATACAATCCCAGATTGCCGCCAAAAGAAAGGGAACACAAAAATGTATTTTCCTCAATGGCCTTCTCCAAAGCCTTCCGTTCTGTTTCATTGTCCAGATCCACCCGGCAAACGTCAGAGGCATCGAAATCTCCTGCCTTGCCGCCATTTTCCTCTTCCCGTTTTCTTCCTTCAGAATCTTTCGTTATCAGCCGTTCATAGCAATACTCTTCGGCTCTCCGAAATCCAAATTTCGGGTAAAAATCCAGAACACTGTCATTGGCAAAAAGATATACGCCTTCCGCCTTTCCCTGAAAATCCCTTTCAATTTCCTCCATCAGGCTGCGGATCAGCCCCTGGCGGCGAAAAGATTCGTCAGTCATCACCGTCCCCAGCTGAATAAGAGGCCGCATCCTGCCGTCCCACCAGTGCATCATCCGATTTACGGAAACATTAGCAATAATCTCCCCATCATACACAAACGAATACGGAATGTAACAGTCGCTCCAGTATCCCATCTGATACCATGTCTCAAAACTCAGCCCGAAAGTCCTCTCTGCCAGACGGTTAAAGCTTTGACGAAGACTTTCATTGTCACGGCATTGCCGGATTAATTTATACATAGTTTTTCTCCAATCTGCATAGTTTTCACTGTTTTAAAACTTTTTGCCGCAAAACTCCTGCTTCCCCTTCAGCAATGCCAGCCGCCGGCACTGCTCCCCGGACACAAGGAAATCTACAGCACTTTTCTCAAGATGATCTCCATCGCCTGCTCCAAAGGCGTGCCGGAAAATACAATTCCCCCACAGTCCACATATCCCAGCTTTCGGTAAAAATGCTGGGCATCCTCATCTGCCTGGGTGGAAAGAAGCACCATGGAATAGCCCAGTTTCTTCATTTCCCTCTCCCAATACCGAAGCGCAGCCCGGCCCAGTCCTTTGTTCCGGTACTCTTCCGAAATAAACAGGCAGTTTAAAAACGGGCAGCTGTCCCAGAGAACACAATAGTGGAAAAGACCGGCCCGCACGCCCTTATACCAGACCACAAATCCGCTGCCTCCCCGGATTTTATCCAGGAATCCCTTTTCTCCAGAGTGCCGGTCAATTCCCATCCAAAAATCCTGATCCTCTTCTTTTACTTTTGTAATTTTTATTTTTTCACACTTCATTGATCGATCTTCCATTTTTCTCCCCTGGACAGCCGTATGATTAAAAAACCCCGCAAACACAGGACTTTTCCCATATTTACGAGGTTTTCATATCATGGAGACAACAGGACTCGAACCTGCGACCTCCTGCACGTCAAGCAAATGCTCTCCCAGCTGAGCTATGTCTCCATGCCAGCATTATAGCACAGGAATCTGCATAGAGTCAAATCTTCCCAGCCAGTATTTCCTCTCTGTAAGCATCAATCTTTTTTATCAGCGTTTCCATATGCATTTTATTAAAATCCGTTGTGTCCACAACAATATGGGGGCCGTTGGCCACGAAGCTGTCCATCCCTCTTTTGATAATTCCATTGACGAAATTTTCATATGAAATCGTCTTAACAGCCCCATTGGGATTTTTCTCAGGATAGCAGTCATTTACAACATGGCCGCGATGCCTGTCCGGACTGTTATTTCTCTCTGCGAAACGCCGGTATATATCCGGATAATTTCCCGTAAGTGTCACCGTAATCGCTGTATAAGAGTATTTTTCGAGAACTTCCAGCAAAGGCCCTTTTGACACATTTTCAAAATTATTTTCCAAAATAAAGGGCTGATTCTTTTTCATTAACTGTTCTGCCATATAATACATAATATTCATACTGGCAGTGCCCAGCTTAACTTTTTCTTCTCTGGAATGGAATCCGATATCATCAAACATCAGCTCTTTAATTTTGTCCTTAGAAATGACAGGAATTTCAAAATGCTCCGCCAAAAATTCTGCCGTTGTACTCTTTCCCGCAGCCGGAATTCCGGTAACCAATATACAATACATTTTTATGTCCCCGATTTTATTTTAACTGCTCCTGCTGTAATTTTAAAGCCTGCTGGGACTTGGTTCCTATCCCGGTATTCTGTACCTGTTTCCGCACTTCCCGCTGCACCCGTTTCGGATTGCGCCCAGCTTCTTTTACAACAGCTGCCACAGCCGGACTAAACCGCAGACCATCGTAATTTTTCAGAACAAACGCATATATCTCATAGTCTTTCGGTTCCGCTCCAAACGTAACCTTACATACGGATAATTTCCCTTCAGAAATACGTTCAAACACGCCGATCCAGAATGGTGCGGCGGGACTACCTACCCGCTCTATAAGAGATGTTATCCCTTACGTTGTGTTTTTATCTCTGCCCTTTGATTTTAACATACTGACGGCGATCTTTCTATAAAAAATAAGGAAACACAGGCGCTGCCGCAAATTTGCAGGCATAAACGGGGCTGAATTATGATATCCGTACAGATCTGCTGTTATTTCAGCACATAGGCCCATTCCCCGTTTTCCCGCACATAATGAAACTCACTCACATCCTCCTCTGTAAATACCTTTAACAGATCCAGCATATCTTCCGCAAGATTTTCTCCTTTTTCCCTGAAGCATGGACAGATACGATGTCCTGACCGTATCGGAAATCTGATATCCAAGTCTGTTCAGAATCGCTTCGATCTGGCCAAGGGCCGCATCTTTCTCCGCCTCGCCAGGAACCAGTATCTCAAGTTCCAGAAATTCTCCAAGTCCATGCACAGAATCCAGGCAGGCCGTTACATTATCCTTTTGAAGCATCACTCTCTCCTTCACTACTTCGGGAGATGCCGGAATGAAACCTGCCGCCTGCAGAATCTTTCTGCAGACTTCGCCGTTCTCCACACCGGTTTCCAACTCCTGCCGCGTCATGGTCTGATCATCCAGTTTCCTGCCCTTAAAATTCATCTGTGCCCGGATCTTTCCGGTAAGATAATCTTTCGTTTCACGAACCCGGAGTGCCTCATCGTTGGCTCTGATGCCGCCGCCGGCATTATCAAAATATGTATCGCGCTCCTGAATAAAAGCAGCTTCTTTAAATCCCATTTTCAAAATTTCAGCCTTAACCATATCCGGCTCTGAAACAGGAAGTTTTACTTCAACCTCTATCATTGCAGATTCTCCTTTATTGTCTGGAACATTTTTCCCGCTATGACATTTCCCGACGCGTCCATAATCGAATAATCCCATTCCGTCCAGCTTACTATTTCCGATTCGGCTTTCTTTTAACAGCCAATAATTTCATATAATCATCAAATTCAGCAGTGTCCATCGGTTCAAACATTACCCACTTTCCATCATGATAGATTTTTGCTCCATCATATCTCCTGCAAACAGCATTAGAAAGAGTGCCCCTTATATTTTCAAATTTTGTTCTTTCATCTTTTCCGAAGATAATCATGAGACCAACGCAATTCCTTTTTGCGTATAAGCAGCAAAGTGTTTTCCCACCTCTACGATATTTATACTCGTAAGTCCAATTCTTACCGCCAGTATTCCATAATCGTTCCATTTCATATTTTTCATCAATAGCCGAACATAACGCCTGCCAGACTTCAAATAAAGATTGTCCAAGCAATTCTGTCATAATTGATTGAGACGGTATATTTTCAAGCATTGCATTCCTCCATAAATTGATTTTTTACTATATTAAAAAATCATATTGCTCCTATCATTCTTAATTTGTCTCTCTAATCATAATTATACATTAATCACCCACATTGTAAATCAAAAAGCACGCCGTTTTCAGACTTGCTTTTCACCTTATATCATTCCTATTCTAACTCCTTAGCGAACAAATTGATCTGGCTAGCATTTTTGTTAAATTTTCATTACCATATTATATGAGGTGTGATACAATGTAAGAAACGCAATGGCCATTTTCATAGGAGAGATTCATGGAATACACGATACGGGAAATGACAGTGGAGGAATATCCACTGTTAAATGATTTTCTATACGAAGCGATTTTTATTCCAGACGGTATCGCACCGCCACCGAAAAATATTATTACTTCTCCTGAATTGCAGGTTTATGTTGATCACTTTGGATTATTAGAAGATGATTTTGCATTCGTTGCAGAAGTTGAGAAAAAAATCATTGGTGCCGTATGGGTGCGTATTATGAACGATTATGGACACATTGATAATGAAACTCCTTCCCTTGCAATCTCCCTATACAAAGAATACCGAGGACAAGGGATAGGAACCAATATGATGAAAGAAATGCTGTCTTTATTGAAAACACATGGTTATAAATGTGTTTCTCTTTCCGTTCAAAAAGCTAATTATGCGGCTAAAATGTATCGAAAAATAGGATTTGAAATTATAAAGGAAACCAAAGACGAATGGATTATGCTATGGCGGGAGGGCCGACATTGATATACTATATAAACGCATACACAACACTAATCAGTGCCGTCCTTGGCGTTTGTTTCTCAGTAGGAGCAATCATGGCAGCAAAAGATACCAGCCGGACAAACGCCCTGTATATGTTCGCCAGAAGTCTTTCTCTGGCGTGTGTCGCTGCCATTCCTGTATGTAGAAATGTCCCTGACATTTTATTTGTCGTCACAGGGATAATGCTGATCGTACAAATAGTTGACTGTATTATCGGTGTCGCCATAAAAAATAAAACACGCACAGTCGGTCCGTTTATTATGGCGGCCTGTCACGCTGTATGTTTATTGCTATCCATATAATTTTCCAGGAAAGACACAAGATTATGATATAGGGGCCGCGAATGAAGAGAATCCGCATATTTCGGGGATTGACACAACGGGAATTAGGCTTGGAACTGGGATACGAGGAACGCAATGCTTTTCATCTACTCCAGCTTGTCCGTAATCCAAGCAAATGCAATGCTTCTGATGATAAGATAAGGCTGTCCGCTATAATGACAACGATGCATGGACCGCTGCCAGCAGCGATGTTGATGAGAAAGGGTATGACAAAGAAAATAATGGCTATCAATGGCGTTCCAAAATATCCGGAAAATTTCACAGAATATGTTAGGTAATTGAAGCTGCCTTAGAAACTTTAGGAATGGATAAAGACCACATTGTTTGCGCATACTGCGGAAATTCATATACTGAATGGGATCATTTTCATCCCTTAAATACTTATAATGACGGACGAAAAAAAACATTGTTTTTCGTTGCGGTCAATTTGTTAGAATTAGACGATTTAGAAAACACCATATCCGAATTGGACGAGAACACTTCAAATCTCACATTAAAAGAAAAATCCGCCTATGCAGCCAGTTTACTTCAAGAAGCTGCTAAGAAAGAAAATATCATTTTAAAGCTGCACAAACAGAAAAAACCAGGCAAATCCCGTTAACGTTCAATCAATCTATCTAAAGGAGACTAAAATGGAGCACAATCAAAAGTTTCTTACTATATTTCAAAAATCCGAAATTTCAGAACCGGCTTTATTCAGCCCGTCTGATACAACGAAAAAAATTAATAATTTCCCTGAGATATGCGTTTCCACGTTTTCAGAAAATATTATTCAAAAATTTTCTTCACTGGACAATACCGAAAAGATAGCAGAACTGTATACCGCAAATGGTATGATACCCGTTTACAAAATCCGTTATAAAGATACAGATATTGCTTTCTATCTGTCCAGAGTAGGGGCACCTGCTTGTGTCGCTGGATTTGAAGAAGTTATTGCTATGGGAGGCAAAAAGTTTGTTTTGTTCGGCTCCTGCGGAGTATTGGACGATGATAAAGTAAAAGACAATATCATTATCCCTGTTTCTGCTGTCCGTGATGAGGGCACAAGTTATCATTATATAGCGCCCTCGTCAGAAATTGAAGCAGACCCACATTCAGTTCAAATATTAGAAAGTGTTTTATCAAGTTGCGGTTATCCGTATGTAAAAGGGAAAACATGGACTTCGGACGCTATTTACAGAGAAACGCTGCCCCTTATTCAAGAACGCAGACAAGAGGGCTGCCTTGTGGTAGAAATGGAATGTGCTTCCATGCTGGCCGTTTCCAAATATAGGCATATCCCTTTTATCCAGTTCTTGTATGGCGCAGATAATCTTAGTTCTGATACATGGGAAATTAGAGATTTGAATTTATATGGTCTGAACAACGCAGAAAAATATATGGTACTTGCCTTTGAATGTGGACTTACTATGTAAAACAAATAAGACAGGTATCATGATACCCGCCCCAAATCCAGTATTCTTCAAATAAATAGAGCCATTTTAGGGCCAAAGGACATAAAACATCCCCGGAAATGCCCATTTTATCAGCATTTCCGGCGTTCTGTCTGTTACTCAAACTCGGCGTGTTCCTCGATATCATTAACTATATTTGTTTAAGTTTCGTGCAGATTCTTGCCGATATTTACTTCAATTACATCAGTTATTTTGGTTTACTGTTTTTTGTTTCCAAAAGTTTCCATTTCATCTTATATGTTCCAAAACAGCATTCTTCGCTATTTTGAATAAACTGCATCGTTCTTAGAAAGGAGGTAAACACAGTACTGATTCATACTGATCCCTTCTCTTTTAGAATGCTCTGCCAGAGACCGATGCAGGCTCCGGGGAATTCTTAGTTTAAATTGTCCGGAATAATCTTCTAAATTATCCGGTTCATGAATCTCAATTCCTTCTTCCAGTGCAGCTTCAATCCATGCCTTCTTTGCGTCTACCGCATTTGCAACCGCAGCTTCAATCGTTTCTCCACATGTAATACAGCCCGGCAGATCAGGATAAGAAACCACATATCCGCCTTCATCTTTATCTTCTACGATTTCCATTCGATAAGACATCTTCATATAATCATTCAGCGTCTTCATCATTTCTCGCCTCACTTTCTACAACCTGTCTCACAAGT
>DWYN01000075.1 GCA_019118645.1 Candidatus Blautia excrementipullorum
CGGTTTATTTTAAGACGATGATGTCACGAGAAGACAGGATCCGATGGAATAATATGACAGCCCGGGAGCGGACAAAACAGGAAGAATCAGGGGATTTTCAAATGAAACGGTCGGAGGACTTTACTTTATGCGGGTATCTTGATAACCGAAGGGAAGACTTCCCGAAGATCCGGCAGACATGGCACGGTTCCGAAGGGAGTCTGTATTTCCTGATCAGCGCAAGGGGCTTCCAGAGGATTGCCACAGAAAAGAAAACCCTGTATATGGAGCTGGATGTGGCTCAGGCAAAAGAACCCTCTGTGAAAACTTCAGTACAGAGGATTATTTCCGAAGAAAATCAGCGCCGGAGCCGGATGACAGAAACCGCATTTGATGAAGGAAATGGGGAAGCAGGGATTTTCTGTATCAGCAAATCGGATCTGATGAATGAGGCGGAGTCCTATATCTGGGGAAACAGGCTGATCCTTGGCAGTATCAGCGCTGTCCTTCTGCTGGCAGGCTTTACAAACTATTTCAATGTGATGGTCACGGGTATTCTTTCAAGAAAAAAAGAAATGAAGATCATGGAAAGAGTGGGCATGACGGAAAAGCAAAAGCGGACAATGATACAGGCAGAAGGAGGATATTATTGCCTCTTCACTGCAGGACTTTTGATGGCCGTGGGGATGGCTGCCCTGTTGATAATCCGATACTATATGGAACGGAAATTATCCTATTTCAAATTTACATGGCCCGTATCATGGATTCTCCTTTTGATTGCGGGACTTGTCATAATCAATGTGACAACAGCATGGATTATGTGTAAAGACAAGGAAGAAAATTGAATAATGGGTTTATGATTTACAGAATCCGGCGTCAGAGATATTATTTTATCGGATGGCGGGAAAGAAACATTATCACGGCTTGTAAACAGAAATCTGAATGGCATCTATCTGTTTGAAAATTCATCAGGGAAAAGGATACGGGGTAATACGTTCAGCAAAGGGCTTTTTTTACTTGAAATCTAATGTGTATTGTTTTATAATTGCCGTAGTTTTTCAAGCATAAAATATTAAAAAGGCAGTATAATCTGCCTGAAATACCCGCTCAGGCGGAAAGAACAGATAGGAGTTAACAGGAATATGAAAAAAAATAATAAACCGTCAATTACGCGTTTGATCCTGCAGATTTTTCAGGGGGCATTGATCGGATTGGGAGCAGTGCTTCCCGGAATATCCGGAGGAGTACTCTGTGTAGTATTCGGCATTTACAAGCCGGTTATGGAGCTTTTGTCCCATCCATTTCAAAATTTCAAGACACATGTACCGAAACTGATTCCAGTGATTATCGGAGCGGCCGTGGGATTTCTCGGAATTGCCAACCTTTTGGCGTATTTCCTGGAGAAATATCCGGACACCTCAGTATGTCTCTTTGTGGGACTGATCGGCGGAATGCTGCCGTCTCTGTTTCGTGAAGCGGGTGAACAGGGCAGAACAAAAGGATCGTTTGTTTCCATGGGAATTGCAATGGTGATCATTTTTGCTCTTCTGGGATGGCTGAACGTAGCGTCTGTGGTGATTACCCCGAATTTTGTATGGTATTTTTTCTGCGGATTCTGCCTTGCATTGAGTGTAATTGCACCGGGGATGAGCTTTTCAACTCTTCTGATGCCCCTGGGACTTTACACGCCTTTTGTGGACGGCATTGGGCATCTGGATTTCTCCATTTTGGTTCCGGCAGGAATCGGAGCAGTGGTGACAGTGGTCTGCCTGGCAAAAGCTGTGAATTCTCTGTTTGAACATCATTATAACCTTGCTTTTCATGCGATTGTGGGAATTGTAATTGCGGCTACGGTAATGATCATTCCTTTTGGAAGTTTCGCTTCCTCGGCAGGTCAGTTTGCCGTGAATCTGTTTTATCTGGTACTGGGAGTTGTGGTTGCTCTTATTCTGGATTATTTTAACCAGAAAGTGCCGGTGGAAGACTAGAAATAAGCATATAATAGATAGAGAAGATATGATTTTCTTATAAAACAGCAGAACTGAATACAAAACGGAAACCAGCGCCGGAGCAGGAAAGAAAAATGCTCCGGCGCTGGCTGTTTATATCGGACAGTCCTTTGGTATTACCATTGCCGTCAATGGCAAAAAAGTTTATGCATTTATCGTCTAAATATGTAATGGATATGTACTTTGCAGGCTTTATCTTCGATCATAGAAATAATCAGAATTAAATTTATAACCATAGCCAATTACCGTTTTTATATATTCGTGTCCTTTGCAATGTGGTTTTTTATTTTTTGCGTATTTGAAAAATTGTGTTTTCTACTGCGTGTAAATGGTCATTGGCAGGTTCATGCCATATCTTTTCATAGATTTGTTCCTTTGTGAAAGTGGTTTGCGGGGATAAGTATAGCATGTAAAAGACCTCGAATTCATTTGCGGATAAATACACTTCCTGCTTGCCTATCATTACACAATGCCTTTTTACATCAATGTATAAGGTACCATCTGTTTGCTTCAAACCCCAGAACTTTTGGGCTGATAATCTATCATTTGCTACTTGTTCAATCAGTAAGGATAATTCCTTAAATTTTCTCACTTCTCTCAATTTTTTATATAGGTGAATAGTTATAATACAACCATATATATCGCTATTAAAATGAAAAATATGAGTTTCGATTGAAATGGTTTTATCATTATCAAGCGTAGGCCGCATTCCAACATGGGTGACACCATAATATATCTGGTTATTTAATAGAATTTTTGCAACATATACACCTGTTTCTGGTAAAGCCGCATATTTGTCTGATTCTATATTTGCGGTAGGCGTCCCAACGTGTTTTCCAATTCCCCGGCCATGTACAACGGTTCCCGTTATGGTATAAATAGGTTCCATAGTATTCTTTTCTTTCATAGCTATCCTCATATAATTCCATTCATTAATAAGATGATTAGAACACAGGTAATGATAATCATAGCAGCAAGCAAAATTAATCCGTTTCGTTTTTGCTTATTGTTTTCTTTCTCCGACATTGCAACATAACCGCTTTTTCTTAAAGCTGTAATTACAGGCTTATATAGCAAAAATGTTATCGCAGCATTTAACACACTTTTTAACAAATTGAACGGAAGAAATGCCGGGAGCAGTAATTTTGCAACCGCTTCTCTTGGGTATCCCATATAAAGCGGTGTAATCAGGTAATTCCACAACATCATAACCGCAACCATGGTTACGCATCCGGTGAACAGACCAATTACTGCGCCGGACAAGGTCCTCTTTTTCTTGTAAATCGCAGCAGCAGTACATGCAAAGGAAACCGTTTGAATAATATTCATGATACAACCTAAAATCCCTGTGTCACTAACTGTTATCATTTCAATAGCCGCTACAATAACCGATACAATGCAAGAAGTCATCGGTCCCCAAATCAGTCCGCCTAAAGTAACAATAATGTCTGACGGGTCATATTTCAAAGTTTGCAGGTATAATTATATATTGTAAGATTAAAATAACAAGTACGATATTTATTGATACCAGTATCAAAAAGGAGCGTATCTATGGAGAAAAAGAACTTATTCGGAAAATGCCCCTATGTAACAGCCCAGAAAGTTTTAACAGGCAAGTGGTCGATGTACATCATGTATTTGCTGTCCGAAGGGCCAGTACGATTCAATGAATTACAGCGGCGGATGCCGGAAGAAATGACACATACTATACTGTCCCGGCAATTAAAGACACTTGAAGATGAAGGGTTGATTGTCAGAAAAGAGTATCAGCAGATTCCTCCGAAAGTAGAATATTACCTGAGTGAAATTGGAGAGAAATTCAAGGACGTACTGTCTGTTCTTGAAGTATGGGGGAACGATTATATTCAATATCTAAATACAAAACAGGGCTAAAATATTTAGTCAAGAGTGGTAGTGGTATAGTAAGCGCCTTCATTCTTTCCATATGCGCGCCGTTTATCTTGAGCATTGATTTTCTCGGTTATTTTTGCTATTTGCCGACTGCCATTTTCCACTTCCCTTTGAAAAAATGCACCCATGCAAGAATACAGCCGAGGCCTCAGCCGAAAATTGTATTCCACCAAATCATGCTATAACCAATAGCTGGAATCCCTTGCAGCGCATAAGTTGAAATTGCTCGAATTGCCAATGCACTTGTAGCAACAAAAGTAGAGTACAAGGCGTTGTTTGCTCTTTGAAACAGCCCTAAAAGCGGGAAATAGGACGCAAAAGGAATTAAACAGATTGCTACGCACCGGATATGAGAGATACAGTAACCGGCCGCCTCGGAACCTAACCCAAACGCTGTGACAATGGGGCTGCAAAGACGAATACTACGGCTAAAATGCAGAATCAGCAGAAGGTCGATATAGTCCATATTGATCCTTTTCAAAGAAGCGTCAATGGAACGGAGCGTATCCGAAAACCCGTGACAGGCCCAAAAGCATAAGTTATCCAAAAAGAAACTGCTATTATGGAATGACCTTGACGGGGAAACTTTTATGCTGGTGAAACGGGGGGATTCTCCTGTGCTGAACAAAATGCGGGATGAAATTGAAACGCAGCACCCGCAAATTACACTGTTTGATACGCCGCATTTTTATGATACCGGCGTTTTCAATGAGTGCGAACAAATGGGCTGTGTGATGGAAACACTGGAAATTTGGAAAGATGTTCACCCATCAATTGTGACGATTCCTATGCAATGGGATTATAAAATGCCCTACGGAATCGTGTATGCTAAAAATTCATCTGAATCTGTGCAGACATTCATTCAAATGCTTGAAAGCCATTTAAGCGCAGAAAAGGCAGAGAGTTTATAAGTTGCTCTCTGCCTGACTATTTGCAGGAGAGATAAAAATTTTGAATAATAGATGTTTCCCGGCAGAGGCGGATGTAGTATAATAAAAAAGAAATTTCAGAATAGACAGAAGAAAGAACGGCGGCAATGTCCGGAACAATGTCAGCGCCGAAAAAATAAAAAACTGTTCCGGAATGAGCATACAGAGGGGGGAATTTAATGGAAAATCAGAAAACAAAATTCGCGTCGGACACATCGGACAGAAGTCTGAAGGACTGGGCGATCGCCCTGATTGTATTGCTGATCGGCCTGACGGTTGCTCATCTGGGAGTAACCCTGTTCCTTCTGTCCGAACTGGGAACCGATACGTTTACCGTATTTATTCAGGGATTGTCTGTGGTGTTCGGGTTGACGGTAGGGACCGTTCACGTCATCGTGCTGTGCATCCTCATGGTGGTAATGCTGCTGACAACCAAAGGTTATGTGAAGCCGGGAACAGTGGTCTGCGCGTTTTGCGGAGGACCGATCATTGACTTTTTCACCTGGCTTTTTGGAAATTACATAAACGGAGATTCTTCTATGGTGATCAGGGCCGTCAGTATGGTGGCAGGATGCGTGATCCTTTCCGCCGGGATGTCCATCGTGATCAACAGCAACGCCGGGACAGGACCGAATGATCTGGTAGCGGTGATCCTGTCTGACAAAATCGAAAACGTAGAGTTCCGGTGGGTACGGGTTGGCTGCGACTTGTTCTTCGTAGTTCTCGGCTTCTTTCTGGGAGGAACCGTGGGCATCGGGACTATTGTGGCAGTGTGTCTGACCGGTCCGCTGGTACAGTTCTGGCTTCCGGTCACCAGGAAACTGACTGCTGCGGCAGGAGTGCGCTGAAGATACAGAAGAAGGTGGGAAAATGGCAGATTATATTATTACAAACGGAACTATCGTAAACGGAAAAAACGAGCCTCCCTTTCCGGGGAATCTGATGGTTGAAAACGGAAGGATCCGGGAGATCACGAAAGCTGACGTAATTCCGGAAAACTTTCCGAAAGAGAGAATCCTGGACGCGAAAGGCGGCTATGTGACGCCGGGATTTATCGATATTCACAGGCATGGCGACTGGAAAGCCCTCTGCGGGGGAGACGATGAGCTTTTGAACCGTCAGGGAATCACATCGGTGGTGAACGGAAACTGCGGCCTTTCCGTGGCGCCTGTGGGGAAAAAACATGCAGGGGAGATTCTCTCCTTTCTCAGCAGCGTTACCGGAGATCTGCCGGAAAAGTATCTGGAAAAAGATGAAAATGGAAACATATACTGCCCTGTGGCGGAGTCTTTTTCCGCTTATATGAAAACACTTGGGGAAACAGAGAGAAGCGTCAATACAGGAATGCTGGTGGGAAACGGAACTATCCGCGCCGCGGCAGCCGGATACGCTTCCGGAAGACTGACAAAAGAGGAGCTGCGCCGCGTATGGAAAAGCCTTGAGGAGTCGCTCTCGGCGGGAGCCCTTGGGGTCAGCCTCGGAGTGGCCTACGCGCCGGAATTTGAATACGACGTACAGGGATTTACAGAAGCTCTCCGGCCGCTTGCGGGAACAGACATTCCGATTACCACCCATGTGCGGAGCGAAGGGGACGGGTTTGTGGAATCTGTAAAAGAAGTGATACAGGTGGCAAAGGCCCTGCATATTCCTCTTCATGTCAGCCATGTAAAGTGCATAGGAAAGAAAAACTGGGGCGTACGCTGCCGGGAAATTCTGGAATTGTTCCATCAGGCCAGGGAGGAAGGCGTAGCTCTGGACTTTGACCTTTACCCATATCTGACCGGCTCCACGCAGCTGGTGCATCTGCTTCCGCCGGAAAGCCAGGAGGGAGGCACGGAGGCGATGCTGGAGAGACTGCAGGATTCGGTGTACCGCTGGCATCTGACTCAGGTTCTCCGGAAGCCGTCCAGACATTTTGAGAACATTGTGGAGCTTGCCGGGTTTGACCAGATCTATGCCAGCACGCTTCACTCGGAAGAATATAAAGAGATGACAGGAAAATCTATTGCAGAGATAGCAGAGATCCGGAAGGAAGACCCTTTTGAGGTTCTGTATGATATTCTGATTGCGGAGAAATGCCAGGCGACAATGCTGGATACCATCGCTTCCGAGGAGGATATGATTCATTTCCTGAAAGACCCTTATGCAAATGTAATTTCAGACGCGACATATCCTACAGGAGGCAGATACCATCCGAGAGTATATGCCGCATTTCCGAAAGTCCTTGCGGACTATGTGAGAGACAGGAAGGTTTTTTCCATCCAGGAGGCGGTATATAAAATGACCGGGAAACCGGCTCAGGTTCTGCACCTGGAACAGGGAATTCTGGAGGCGGGAAGACCGGCGGACATAAACGTCTTTCATCTGGAAAACCTGCAGGTAAAGGCGGACTTTGATCATCCGGCACAGTTTTGCCGGGGATTCGACTATGTCCTTACAGGAGGAGAGCCTGTGGTAAGAAACGACTGCTGGAAAAATACAGGAACCGGCAGAGTTCTGAAGAGAAAAGAAAAGTGAACCCTCCGGCGGGAAAATATCCCTGCCGGCAGTTCACTTTACGGAGATTTATTCTGTGGTGTCCCTGCGGATCAGAATAGGGGTAATGATTTTGTGGATCGGTTCCTTTAAAGGAACCGGTTTTCTTTTTTTGCGCTCTTCCATAAGAGAAGAGAGAAGGCTCATGGCTTCCCCGGCAATAACGGGAATCTGCTGTCCCACCGTACTGATGGGAACAACCGCCTCCTCTGATATGGGAGAATTATCGAAGCCGATAATCTGATATGTATCCGGAAGTTTTCCGTATCTTTGGATCAGAACATTAAGCAGAACATTTGCGTGGGTATCGTTGGGCATGAAAATGCCTTTCTTTTTGCCGGGATATTTTTGTTCCCAGCAGTCTACCAGTTTTGAAATATTTTCGCGGTTTTCTTTAAAAGTATTGCCAAGGTCCGTAAGCGTCAGATCGTAAGGAAGATGATTTTCTCTGCAGATGTCGGTAAATCCCCGGATACGCCCGAAAGCAGGGGTGGTTTCCGGCATTTTTGCATTGACATGGATCAGAATATCGCAGCGGCTTTTCCGAAGAAGGCTGGCGGCCTGCATTCCGCCCATATAATTGTCTGTATTGACGCTGCAGATATACTGATCTTCCCGCTCGATGCCTACCACGGGAATATTGCAGGAAGCCAGCTCTTCAGAACTCAGAGTAGGACTCAGGATAATCATTCCCTCAATATTGTAGGCTAAAAGTTCCCGGATATACTGCCGCTCCACATCTGCCATGTCGTTTCCGGCAAAGACAAGGAATTTATAACCGTAAGTCTCATAAGTGGCAAGAATCTGATTCAGCATTTCTGAATAATAATGCATGTAAAGATTTGGTATGATGACACCCACGAACTCTGTACGTCCGCTGGCGAGAATCCGTCCTACTTTATTTTCCCTGTAATCAAGAGCCACAAGAGCATCTGCGATTTTCTGCTGGTTTTCCAGGGTGAGAGAATCGGGATTATTAAAATACCGGGATATTGTGGTTTTGGAAAAATGGGTATATGCCGCGATATCCGCAAAGGTTACCTTCTGTTTTTTCATAATTCATGGCTCCTTTTTCCATAATCCCGCACAATGCTCTTATATGCCTTTTTTCGCTGCACTGCCGGGACGCTGCTTCTAGTATACCAGAAGAAAAGAGGAAAAATCAATGAGTAACCGGTTACAAAACCGGTTTTATCACATATGCACAGAATGAGACCAGAGAAAATGTAAGAATTGACGAAATCAAAAAAACCCATTGACATTATGTGTTCTTTATAATATTCTTTTGGTAAAGGAACCGGTTACTTTACCGGTTACACAAACTTAAAAAGGAGGAGAGGGAATGAGAAAACGACTGCTGTGCCTGACGGGGGTAATCCTGGCTTCTGTCTGTCTTTCGGGCTGTCAGCAGAAAGATCCGGAACCCGGCGAGATTGCAGGCTACGATGAAGGGGAAGAATATCTGTCCATCTGGGTTCACTCAATTGAGGACACAGAAGAAGGGCAGGCATACCGCGAATCGGTAGACAGCTTTAATGAAGCATTTGACGGAAAGTACTTTGCGGACATTGAATTTGTGCCCCGCAATGACAGCGGAGGAGGCTATTCCGACAAAGTCAACGCTTCCGTAATGGCGGGAGGACTGCCGGATGTGCTGACGGTTGACGGGCCGAATATTTCCGCCTATGCGGCAAACGGCATTATTCAGCCTCTTGCGGATCTGACAGAGGAGGAGAAAAGCGCGTATCTTCCGTCCATCATTGAACAGGGAACCGTGAACGACAAGCTGTATGCCCTGGGAGTTATGGAGTCCAGCGTAGGACTTTACTATAACCGGGACATCCTGGAAGAGGCGGGAATTGAGGTGCCGGATGCGGATCATCCGTGGACCTGGACGGAATTTACAGATATTCTTGAAAAGCTGAAGCCTCTTATGGACGAAAAGGACGGATATCCTCTTGATATGACGTTCCCGGTAGGAGAAACCAGCATCTATTATTTCGCTCCCTTTGTCTGGTCGGGAGGCGGAGAGCTGGTAAGCGACGATGGACTGACAGTGGATGGATACTTTAATTCCGAACAGACTGCCTCAGCTATGGATTTCTTCCGATCCATGGTAGAAAACAAATATATGTCCGAGGCACCCATTGATCATCTGTTTGAGAGCGGAAGAGCCGCATTTAAATTTGACGGCGCCTGGGAGGTCAATACAGTTTACACCAGCTATCCGGATATTAATCTGGGAGTGGCGCCTTATGTGGTAAGCGACGACTGGGACGGAGAAACTTACACCCCGACAGGATCCTGGGCCTTTGCCGCTTCTTCGGAGACAGACAACATTGAGGGAGCCACAGAGCTGGTTAAATGGATGAGCGGAGAAGAGAGCGGAATTCGTATCTGGGAGATGTCAAAGAGCTTCCCGTCCACTTACGGGGCCTTTGAAAACATTGATGTTTTCCAGACGGATGAAAATTACAAAGCTTTGTACAATCAGCTCAGCAACTACGGACATCCGAGACCGAAGACTCCCGTCTATCCTCAGGTAAGCACCTCTTTCCAGGAGGTTCTGGAAAGCGTGGCCCTGGGAGGAAAAGACACGAAGACGGAGCTTGACAAAGCTGTGGAACGAATTAATGCAAAACTGGAACGGTATACGAGGGAATAGAGAATGAAAAGAAAAAATTCAATTATGGGAATGGCGTTTTTCGGCCCTGCACTGGTACTGCTTACCTTGTTTATGTTCCTTCCGATGCTTCTGACTCTGGGGTTCAGTTTTACTGATTATTTTGCTCTGAATCCTGAACTGACGCATTTTGTGGGACTGGAAAACTACCTAAATATTTTTAAAGACGATCTGTTTGTACAGTCATTTCTGAATACAGTAAAATTTGTAATTATCATTGTGCCCCTTCAGTGCGGCGGGGCTCTGCTTCTGGCACTTGCCATCAACAAAGCGGCGCACTGCAAAAAATACTTCAAAGTGGCATTCTTTGTACCGGTAGTAATGTCTCTGGCAGTTGTATCTACCCTCTGGATGCAGATTTACAGTCCGGAAGGAATTCTGAATACTCTGCTGGCTCACATCGGAATTGACACGCAGCCTTTTATCCACAGCGCCAAACAGGCTCTGCCCTCCATTGCCATCATGAGCGTATGGCAGGGCGTGGGATATCAGATGATCATTTTCCTGGGAGGCCTGCAGAATATCAATCCTGCTCTTTATGAGGCGGCGGAAATGGATCATGCCAGTGCATGGCAGAAATTTAAGGATATTACGCTTCCGGAACTGAAGCCTTTATGTATTTTCGTATTTATTACTGTTACTATCGGGGCTTTCCGCATGCTGGTACAGCCGATGGTTATGACCGGAGGAGGCCCGGATCACTCCACCTACACGATCGTATACGACATTTACGAAACCGGTACGGTCAACTGGGAGATGGGACTGGCGTCTACAATGGCGATCGTATTTACCATTTTTGTTGTAATTCTGACGATCATTCAGAACACACTGACGAAAGACAGGGAGGGAAGAAAAAATGTTCACAAAAAAGCAAAGACGAATTAACTGGATTCTCGTGGCTGTGCTGCTGGTTCTCTCCATTTTCTTTCTGTTTCCGGTAATTTGGATGCTGGCAAACTCTTTTAAGCCGGATGCGGCCATCACAGCCGACATGAATTCCATTGCGGCCTTTATTCCGCCGGCCCCCAGCGGAAGCTTCTTTGACAACTACGTGTCGATCATTACCAATACGAGCTTCCTGCGGTATATGGGGAACACGCTTCTGTACGCGGCCATTCTGATCGTACTGAGCATTATTGTTAACGGACTTGCCGGATATGCCCTGGCAAAGATTCAGTTCCCTTTCCGGGATCAGTGGCTGATGCTGATCATCATGCTTCTGATTGTGCCGACTGAGACTGTAATCACGATTCACTTTTTGATTATCGCAAAAGCAGGTCTCCTTAACACGATTGTAGGCTATATCCTGCCGCTGATCGTTAATCCGTTTAATATTTATCTGTTCCGTCAGGTGTTCGTAAGTCTGCCTGACGACGTATACGAGGCGGCTCAGCTGGATTACTGCGGACCGGTAAAGTATTTCTTCACCATGGTTCTGCCTATGTCAAAGACAGTGGTTGCCACTGTCAGCGTGTTTACATTCCTGAATGTGTGGAACGACTATCTCTGGCCGTCGCTTGTATTTACATCCAGCGATCTTCTGACAGCACAGATCGGTCTGAACTCCATTACATCCAACGAAAATACAACGATGGGTCAGACTCTTGCGGTAATTACTCTGGTTACCATACCGGTTATTATCATTTACTCTCTGTTCTCCAAACAGATTGTGGAAGGTGTAACATCAACAGGTTCAAAGGAAGGATAAAAAGATGAGCTTTATAGAATTTAAAAATGTATGTAAAATGTATCCCGGTTCCAAAGTGAACACGGTAGACAATTTTAATCTGAATATTGACGAAAAAGAGTTTATTGCCTTTGTGGGACCTTCCGGCTGCGGAAAATCCACCACTCTGCGCATGATTGCCGGTTTTGAAGAGATTACGGGAGGAGAACTCTACATAGACGGAAAAAAGGTCAACGATGTCGCGCCGAGAGACCGCGGAATCGCTATGGTTTTTCAGAACTATGCGCTGTATCCCCATATGACAGTAGAGAAAAACATCGGCTATGGCCTGAAAAATATGAAAATGCCCGCCGCAGAGATCAAGAAGAAGGTAGACTGGGCGATTCATATTCTTGGCCTGGAAGAGTACCGCTACCGGAAACCAAAGAATCTTTCCGGCGGCCAGCGCCAGAGAGTTGCACTGGGACGCGCCATCGTAAAGAATCAGAAACTCTTCCTGATGGACGAGCCCCTTTCCAATCTGGACGCGAAACTTCGTGTAAGTATGAGAACGGAAATCAGCAAACTGCACCGTGAACTTGGAGCTACAACCATTTATGTCACTCACGACCAGGTGGAGGCCATGACAATGGCGGACAGAATCGTGATTATGAAAGACGGCGTTATCCAGCAGGTGGGAAAACCAATGGAGCTTTATGATCATCCGGTAAATCAGTTTGTGGCAGGCTTTATCGGCTCTCCCCAGATGAACTTCTATGATGTGACAGTGGACGGAACCTCTGTTAAATTTGCGGACGGCAGTATTCTTACCTTACCTGACGACGTCGCGAAAAAGCTGGAGGGAGGACACAGCGGCGAGATGACTTTTGGCATCCGCGGCGAGGACATCAAATTGGTTGACAGCACAGAGGCGGGCAAAGAAAATGTCCAGTCCGCAGTAATTACGGATACAGAGGTTATGGGAAACGAAAACAATCTGTATTTCGAGTTCGGCGGCAGTCAGTCTGTGGCGCGTGTGTCCAAGTATGAGCTCAGCCAGATCGGAGACCGTATTTACTTTGAGTTTGTGCCTGCGAAAGTTCACTTCTTTGACAAGGACACAGGTGTAAATTATATGGAACAGTAATATTGGAGGCAGAATGAAGAGGCAGAAATTACATTTAAAAGCACCGGACAACTGGGTAAATGACCCGAACGGATTCATTTACTACAAAGGATATTATCATTTATTTTATCAGTATTTTCCCTATGAACCCCGCTGGGGAACCATGCACTGGGGACATGCGGTGAGCAGAGATCTGGTAACCTGGGAGCATAAAGGACTGGCGCTGTATCCCACTCTGGAAGAGGATCGGAACGGGTGCTTTTCCGGAAGCGCCATCGAGGCTGACGGAAAGATGTATCTGGTATATACGGGAGTCAGATACGAGGTGGTAAATCCGGAAGATCCCCATTTGTGCCTGGACGATCAGTTTGAATCCTCCCAGCTTATGATTTCCTCGGAGGACGGATTTACCTTTGACAATGAAAACGGGAAAGAAGTGATTATTCCCGCGCTTCAGGATCCGGAAATCGGCGACAGAACCCACACAAGGGATCCGAAAATATGGAAGGGAAAAAAAGGATGGCTGCTGATTGTGGGAAGCACGGTCCGCGGAAAGTATGGCGAGGCACTGTTTTATCACAGCACAGACCTCCACAAATGGCAGTATCTGAATAAAGTTTCCAAAGGCCCCGGCTGTGGATGGATGTGGGAATGCCCCGACTATTTTGAGACAGAAGGGGGAGGAGTCCTTCTCGTTTCGGCCATGGGACTTACAGAGAATGGGGAAAATGAGAAAAATCATTCCATTTGTTTCACGGCTAGCTTTGACGAGGAAAGCGGAGAGATGAAGCTCTCAGACGATTATCAGTTCCTGGATTACGGAATGGATCTGTACGCTCCCCAGACGGCCCTTGACAAAGAAGGGCGAAGGACGGTGATTGCCTGGGTAAGAATGCCGAAGATTACAGATGAGGGATGGATCGGAATGTTCTGTTCGCCCCGTGTGGCGGAAATCCGGAACGGCCATATCTATTTCAGGCTGCATCCGAATATCCGAAGGGCGTATTCCCGGAAAATTTCTGACGTCAGCCAGGCTTCTGAAGACGGATACATGGCCAGATTCAGCCTGGAAGATGGAGAGAGCGTGGATATCGGAGGCTATGTAATCAAAAGAGAGGGCAGCAGGATAGCAACGGATCGTTCTGCGGTATTTCCCGATTCTGAGGGCGCCCATGTGAAATCCGTGACACCGGAATTAAAAGAAGGATTTCAGCTGGAGGTTCTGGTGGACAAAAATCTGGTAGAGGTTTTCGCAAATGACGGCGAGTATGTGGTAAGCAGCGCGGTATACGGGCTGAAGAAAAGAATCACCTGTAAAATGGATGGAAAGATAGAACTTTATACATCAGAAATATGACAAAAAAGTTTTTATTTGTCCCGGCGGAAGAAAACCGCCGGGATTTTCACGTTTAAAAGAAAAGCTGGATATTATACAGAAAGATCTTTCCAGAACGGAGAGAAAGCGTTATACTTACAGTTGAAAAAAGAGAAACAGCTATCGTTTTTTCAGAAATAAGAGAAGCGTTTCTCCGCAACAGAAAAGATATTTGAGGTATGAAGGATGAACTTACAGGAAACAGTTACCTTTCTGATGGAGATGATCGGAACAGTGGCTTTTGCCGCTTCCGGAGCGATGGTGGGAGCAGGCCGGGGAATGGATATCTTCGGCGTCTGCGTGCTGGGAGTAGTTACTTCTGTAGGAGGAGGGATGATCCGGGATCTTGTTCTGGGCATTATTCCGCCGAATATGTTTCAGCATCCCGTTTATACTATTGTGGCAACCGTAACTTCCTGCATCGTATTTTTTGTGCTGAGTGCAAAAAGAGAACTTCTGGAGGGACATTTCCGGGAAACTTATGACCGGGTTATGCTGGTGATGGACTCCATAGGACTCGGCATTTTTACTGTGGTAGGGGTCAATACAGGAATCAACAGAGGCTATATGGATCATACCTTCCTTCTTGTTTTTCTGGGAACAATCACCGGAGTGGGAGGAGGACTTCTGCGGGATATGATGGCAGGAGTGCCTCCGTACATTTTTGTCCGCCATGTATATGCCTGCGCCTCGATTGTGGGAGCCATAGCCTGCGTCTATATTTACCGGGGATTCGGCGCTGTGGCGGCCATGGTGGGCGCATCTGCGGCGGTGATTGTGATCAGGTATCTGGCGGCGCACTATCACTGGAATCTGCCTAGACTGACAAAGTAATTATCAGTATTTTACGCCTTTCCAGTACATAGGAGTCATGACTTCTGCAATTTCAGGCAGTGTCACATCCCGCAGTGCCCACCGCTTGAATTCCTGGAAACCTGTGCGGTCTACGATATAACCGATATGTTCCTTGCCGCCGGGAGCATTTGGGTCAATGTACTCTTTTACATAGTCGTAGGTGTTAAGAATGATTTTGATAATGCTGTCTTCATCGGCCCATTTAATAAAGTCTTCGCCCAGACGGGGATTCTTTTTGCCGGTTCTTCCAAATAGAGTCAGGCGGTAATATTTTGTTTTGCTGCGGGTCCATGCTGCGTTCGGGCAGCTCAGAACACACTCTCCGCATCCAATACATTTCTGCCCGTCTCTTTGAGGACGATAATTGACGGGCTTTAACGCCTCTGTAGATTTTGTCCTGCATGCTTTTACACAGGCGCCGCAGCTGACACAGCGGTCCGGATCCAGATGGGGGAGTGTCATGCCCATAATACCGAAATCATGCATGCGTACTTTTGCACAGTCATTGGGACAGCCAGTCAGCGCAACTTTGAAATGCAGATCATTCGGGAACACTGCTTTTTCAATCCTTTTGGCAAAAGCGGTAGTATCATAGCAGGCATAAGGACATACGCGGCTGCCGATGCAGGCGGTGATATTTCTGGTGCCCGAAGCAGGATAACCGGCATTTATTTCTTCCTGGTTAATTTCCAGTCCATCAATAATTCCCTGCAGAGCCTTGTTGACTTCCGGAATTTTTTCAAATGGGATTCCGGGGATTTCAAAGCCCTGGCGGCTTGTGATATGTACTGTGCCATTGCCGAAGGTTTCGGCAATCCTTTGAATCTCGCCAAGATATTTTGCATCCAGATGACCGCCGGGCACACGGACCCTGGAGGCTGTCAGACCACGCTCTTTGGTAACGCGAAATGCGTTTTTCTTTAATGATTTTGTATTGATATCCATGTTCGTTCCTCCTTAGTCTACCAGGGCTTTTCCTTTAGCGTAATTAAATACCGGACCGTCCAGACAGATATAGGCGCTGCCTACTCTGCAGTGCCCGCATTTTCCAAGACCACAGCACATCTTTCTTTCCTGGGAAATCCAGATATTTTCTTCCGGCAGTCCAATGTCGAGAAGCCCCTGAACGGAAAAACGCATCATAGCAGGGGGCCCCACTACGATGGCAGCTGTGTCTGCCGCATTGCCAAGCTGAATCTGAGGAATGTACTGTGTGACCAGACCTACATGACAGGAAGTATTCGCCTCAGCGCGATCGACAGTAATAATTACATTCATATTTGTTTCCCATTTTCCGAAATCATCTTTAAAAAGAATATCGTCAGGTGTTTTGAAACCAGCAATCAAAGTCATATTCCCCCGCTGTTCCGGATGGAGGAAGAAATAATCCACGACCCCCTTTACTGGAGATAGGCCTGTACCACCGGCAATGACGATCAGATCTTTTCCTTTATAGTCAGACAAATCAAAACCGTTGCCGTATGGACCGCGCAGCAGCAGAGAATCACCCTTATAGTGCGCAAAAACCTCATTTGTCACTTTTCCTACCCGCCGGATGGTCAGATCAATATAGTTTTCGCCAATTCCGCTGACAGAAATAGGAGCCTCTCCATATTTTGGAATAGAAACCTCAAAAAATTGTCCGGGCTTTACATCACCCTGATATTCCATACGGAAGGTATATTCAATATCCGTATGCTGAATGACATCTGTGATTTTAGATGAAAAAGGAATATAATCATTATTAATCATTTTGACTCACCTCCCTGACGGCATCCTGAAGCCGATTAACACAATTGGAAAAAGAAATGTATTCCGGGCAAATATCATCACACCGGCCGCAGCCCACGCACATAGGACAGCCATAACGCTGCGTGTAGTCCAAGACTTTATGCAGAACTTTGAACCGCATTCTCTGGCCGTTTTTCTGCCGGTAACTGCCGCCGCCGGCCACATCAGTAAAACCGTCAACCATACAGGAGGCCCAGACACGCCGCCGCTCGCCGGCCTTTCCATTTTCGCTGTAAAACAGATCCTGCATGGTAAAGCAGGTACAGGTAGGGCAGACAAAATTGCACCGTCCGCAGTTGATGCAGCGGGAATCATATTCGTTCCACATTTTGCTGGATGCAACTTCTGCGGTCAAGTTTTCGGGGACAGAAACAGTGACGGCATTCTCAGAAACATAAGACGGAGCAACTTCATGCTGTTCGCAGTCGGCCATAAGAAAATGCTGCATCCAATCCGTATCTTTACAGTCAATCAGATACGTTCCGTCGGCCTGCAGGTCAATACTCATGTCATAGTTTGTACTCCGGTTTGTACCCATGCTGACGCAAAAACAATTTTCAAAAGAGTGGTCACAACCCATTAGAACAATTTTGATATTTTCTCTTAACCGGCTGTAATAGTAATCTGCAGGCCCATTATGGAGATACATATTATCCAGACGCTTAAGAGCATGAAGATCACAGCTTCGAAGAAAGATCACAGCCTTTTTTGAGGGGGCGTCCGCCTCTTTTGTTTCACCTTCGGTAAAAAAGAATAAGGTTTGTGAAATAGGAGTGAGAATCTCCTTAAATGAGTATTCAGATTTTTTATCGAAAACAATTTCATCCACTGTCTCAATTTTTCCATAGCGGACACAGTCCGTATCAGAGAATCGCCCGCCGCCAGAGAACTTTTTGGGGGCATAAATGTTATATTCTGTCTGCCATGTGTTAAACAATGTGTTTAACACAGTGCTGTTAACACGAAATCCCATACATATTCCTCCTGTTGTATTTATAGATCAAACTTTATCAATACATATCTTAATATAGATCACAACAGGCGTATGTTGCACACGCAACATACGCCTGTACAGACTGTAGACAAAGTCCCGGTTTACGCCGGGACTTTTCTTCTGTAGTTATCAACATTCCGATTATCTTCCCTCTTTTTCCTTTAAAAAATTCCCTTTATCAACTCGAAAATTAAGCGGTGCATCTCCGT
>DWYN01000076.1 GCA_019118645.1 Candidatus Blautia excrementipullorum
GTGCTGGAGCTTAGCTCCAGCACCAACTTTGTCTACAGTCTGAAATGGGAAGCTCTCGCTTGAGAGACTTCCCATTTTTTATTTTTTCAGCTCATCATCCCTTCCAGTGTAGAACGGACAGCCAGAATAAAATCACGGCTGGAAAGTACTTTCGGATGCTTCAGGCTTGTGATGGAGGCAAGGTCTTTCGTCATTTTTCCAGATTCAATCGTAGAAAGCGTAGCTTTTTCCAGTTTGTCCGCAAAATCCATAAGGGCTGCATTTCCATCCAGTTCCCCTCTCTTGCGCAGCGCTCCGGTCCATGCAAATATTGTCGCCACAGAGTTTGTGGACGTTTCCTTTCCTTCCATATAGCGGTAGTAATGTCTCTGCACTGTACCGTGGGCGGCTTCGTACTCATAATATCCCTGGGGGGATACCAGAACCGAGGTCATCATGGCAAGAGAACCGAAGGCGGAAGAAACCATATCGCTCATAACGTCTCCGTCATAGTTTTTGCATGCCCAGATAAAGCCTCCCTCAGCTTTCATCACCCTGGCCACAATATCATCAATCAGGCTGAAAAAGTAGGTAAGTCCTGCAGCATCAAATTTCTCCCGGAACTCTTCCTCAAAAATTTTCTGGAATACCGCCTTAAATTTGCCGTCATATGTCTTTGAAATCGTGTCCTTGGCTCCGAACCATACATCCTGCTTCGTATCCAGCGCATAATTAAAGCAGCTTCTGGCAAAGCTTGCTATGGACGCCTCCATATTGTGCATGCCCATAACCACTCCCGGAGAAGTAAACTCATGAATCAAAGCCCGCTTCTCCTCTCCGTCCTCGGAAGTATATATAAGTTCTGCTTTACCGGGTTTATCCACGTAGAATTCTGTGTTTTTATAAATATCGCCATATGCATGACGGGCAATGGTGATTGGTTTTTTCCAGTTCCGGACACAGGGCTCAATTCCCTTTACCACAATCGGCGCGCGAAATACTGTTCCGTCCAGAATCGCACGGATTGTACCATTGGGACTTTTGTACATTTTTTTCAGATTGTATTCCTCCATACGGGCATGGTTGGGAGTGATTGTCGCACATTTTACCGCGACGCCGTATTTCTTTGTGGCCTCCGCCGCCTCAATAGTCACCTGGTCTTCCGTCTCATTCCGGTATTTTAATCCCAGGTCATAATACTCTGTATTGAGATCAATAAACGGCAGAAGAAGCTCCTCCTTGATCATTTTCCAGAGGATACGGGTCATCTCGTCTCCGTCCATTTCCACCAGCGGCGTTGTCATCTGAATTTTATCCATATATATGCTCCTTTCTGTGGCACTGCGCTCTGATAAATTATCGTTACTATTGTAATCGAAAATCTCTGAACCGTCAATGGTCTGGAAGTCTCCTGACGTACTCCGGAATTTGATTCCTTCAAATTTCCGGCTTACAGCCTCATGAATTTTTCAAAATTAAATTTCCCCCATCCCTGCTGATTTCTCGGCAGGCCCATATCATCAGCGCTTTCCCTCAGCATCATTTTAATTTCCACATTCGTAAGCATGGGATTTTTTTCCAGCATTAAAGCCACAGCTCCGGATACAACCGGTGTCGACATGGAGGTTCCGCTTTTTATCCCATAAGGACCGCTTCCTCCGGCAGAGCAGGAAATCACCTTATTTCCCGGCGCCACCAGATCCGGTTTGCAGACACACTCAAAGGTCGGCCCCCTGCCCGACACAGCGGATTTTCCGGTCAGCATATCGCTGGAGCCTACGGTAATGACTTTTTTGCTGCATCCCGGAGCAGTCACGCTTCCGGGCTCCGGTCCCTGATTGCCCGCCGCCGCCACTACTACAAGGCCTTCATCCCACAGCGACTCAACTCCGCATATCAGAATATCCTGCTCATTTTTCGTTCTGTAAGTTGTTCCCACCGAAATGTTTACAATACGTATTCTGTACTTTTCTTTATTTTCAAAAATCCATCGAAACGCCTGCAGCACATTTTCCTTGCTGCCGTTTCCATAGCGGTCCAGCACTTTTAAGGCAGTAATCCCGCATCCCGGCGCCATCCCTTTATATCTACCCTGAGAAGCGGCTCCGTCTCCTGCCAGTATTCCGGCCACATGGGTTCCATGTCCATTATCATCGTAAGGCACCGGCCTGTGCGAAACAAAATCATAAAATCCTTTTATCCGATTTTGAAAGTCTCTGTGCGGATAAATTCCTGTATCCAAAATGGCAACTCCTACACCCTTTCCGGTATAAGACAACTGTTCCATGAATATACTCCAAAAAAGAAGTTTTATTTTAATGTATTCCAAAAGAGATACATTTGCGAACTTTGTTTTTTGCATAAATTTTCATAGATTTGCCAATACTGAAAGATATCAACAGAAAAGGAGGCCTTTTTATGATCCTGTTTCTTTTGCTTTTTTTCTGCCTGCAGTCCTTTGTGCTGTTCTGCTGTCTGGCAGCCGGAAACGATCCTGCGTCACAGGCGATTTCCGATGAGGAACAGATTGAATATATAAAGAAATGGATGAAGCAGCATCGGTCATAACTCCCTTTGACACGGACACTGAAATAAAGGAGAAAAAGACTGCCGGACGCCGACCGTTTTTTCTTTCAGTCCGGCAGTCTTTCATATTTCAGACGGTTGATCTGCCTTCTCTTCATCTCCAGTGACGAATGAACATAATAATTTAAGGTAATATTGGTATTTGCGTGTCCCAAAATTTCGCTTAAAGTCTTAATATCCATTCCGATTTCAACACATCGTGATGCAAATGTATGGCGCAGTATATGAAAATTTACCTTCCGGATTCCCACAATGCGCAGAACTTTTTTAAAAAAATACTGATAATTGCGGGGTTCTATTCCACGGCTGGTGTTTGTAAGAAAATAGCTGCCGTTTCCAGCACTGCTGTACAATTCTCTAATTAGGGGATAAATTGCATCTGGAATAGGAATAATTCTTTCGGACGAATTGGATTTCGGATGGTCTGTAATCACCATTGTTTTTCGAATATGCTCTTTTCCGTCTTCTGGAATCGTAATCCTCTGAGTGGTATGACTTATAGCCAGAATATGCCGGTTCAGATCAATGTCCTCCCACTTTAAAGCGCAGACTTCTCCCAATCGTATTCCTGTATACAGACACAGAAGAATTCCGGCGCAGCGGGGAGTACTCTGATTTTCCCAAAGGTATTTTTCGATTTTTTTCAATTCGTTCAATTCCAATACATCTTTATTTTTTATAATTACTTTTGGCAGAACAATATTTCCTACAAGACCATTCATCTGGTACTCTTTTTCCCCATATCTGATTATAGATTTGAGAATCGTGCATATATCTCTCACTGTTTTCGGGCTCATTCGCTCCCCTTTTAAGATTTCTCCCGGTGTTCCAAGTTTCCTGCCGGCATAATCATTAATCATTGAGGAATTGACTCTGTACAGGGGAACCTTCCCCAATTCAGTCAGAATATGTCTTCTGACAATGGAGTCATACTTTGCATAAGTAGACTGTTTTACGATCAGCCTTTTCATACTAAGCCACTCCCGGCTAACCTGTTCGATAGTAACTTTTGATACTTCCATAAGCGTTCTCCTTTTCCCAAATACTTTATGCTGCAACCTGTATTATAAAATTTTTCTTCATTTTTGACGCTTCCGTCAGCAGAGGTTTTCTCTCGCAGAAATGTCAGAAATTCTGTTTCACAGGAAAGCAGAATGTATTTGATAAATAGAAAAGGCCCGGAAGATACCAAGTGTATCTTCCGGGTCCGCCTGCATTATATCCCAAATATTTTCAATTATACCGCTCCGTCATTTTTGACAACGGCCAGAACGGTCTTCAGCAAAATCTTAATGTCAAGTCCTATAGACCAGTTTTCTATGTACTCCGTATCAAGGCGCACCACTTCCTCAAAGTCTGTAATGTCGCTGCGCCCGCTCACCTGCCACATTCCGGTAATACCAGGTTTTGTAGCCATACGGATTCTGTGGTGAAGTTCATATTTATCCCATTCGTCTACAGTGGGAGGTCTTGTTCCCACAAGGCTCATATCTCCTTTCAGAACATTCCAGAACTGAGGAAATTCATCCAGAGATGTTTTTCTGATAAAATTACCGATTCCTTTTGGTTTCCCATCCTTCCCGCGTTTTTCACTGCCGATAATGCGGGGATCGTAATCCATTTTGAACATCAGGCCGTTCATTTTATTATTTTTCATCAGCTCCGCTTTTCTTTCTTCCGCATCCATGTACATGCTTCGGAATTTGTAAATCTTAAATTTTTTTCCATTCTGTCCAATACGGATCTGAGAGAAAAAAATAGGTCCCGGAGATTTCAGATAAATCATTGGCCCAATGATAAGAATCAGAAGCAGAGTAATCATACATCCCACAATGCCGCCCATAATGTCCATCAGCCGTTTATACATCATCTGCTTGGGCGATGCCATGTTAATGCTTGAAGTGACAACCGTATACTCGCCCATTTTCTCTACATATTTCTTTCCGCCCACCGGCTGTTCCACAGCATCCAGACTGAGATGCACCGTCAGTCCCATGATCACAAGGTCGTCAATCAGCTTTTTGGGATAAGGCTCCTTGCCGCTGATCTTTATAAAAACCTCATCCACCCATTCATGGCACAGATACTCTTTTACATTATTTACATCTCCGACAATCGGAACATTCTCGATCATATCTCCAGTGCAGTCTGTATCCAGCAGGGCAATTCCCGTAACGGAATACTCCTGAACAGGAGAGCTCAGAAGTTTCTCCAGAGTTTCCTCTGCCTCATAAGAAGCGGCCACTACGACCATTGAGCGCTTGCCTGAAGCATCATTTTTATTGATAATATACCACTTCCGGCATATTCTGCAGGCATAATCGATGACAAAGTATAATCCCGCAGTAATGAAAAAAGTAATTCTGGAATACAGGGCCGACTGCTGTGCAAAAAACAGGTACATTAAAGAAAGAAGCATTACCGTAATTACATGCTTTACTGTTTTCGTAAACTCCTGGTAGTAGCCTCTTTTTACTATTCCCTGGTAGGGTTGGCAAAAGAAAAATACAGCAATCTGACACATTATAAAAACCAGGGCCTCGCTTCGATATACAAAATCTCCATATGGATTTTCTATGCCGCTGCGGATAAGATACGCAATGATAAAGGCAGCCTGAAGACTGACAATATCCAGCAGAATAAAGTCCCAGTGCTTCAGCCATCCCTGAGGTGATTTTTGGTACATATATCATTTTACTCCAATTTACATTTTCTTACATTATAAAATGATTTATGTGGTAAGTCAATTCAAAGAGCCTGTTGTTTGCGAACAAAAACAACCTAATTTTGACTTTTTTTATAAATTTTCTGCACGTTTATCTCTTTTCCTTTTCCATCTGTCGGAATTCCTCCGTGTCAAAAAAGTCGCAGATAGTAATTCCAAAGGCACCGCACAGTTTAATCACTGTGAAAATTCCTGGATTTTTGGTAGTGCAGTGAATAATATTCATCACTGTTGTTATAGGGACACCGGACTTATAGGCCAGAAGGTAATATGACATCCGCCTGGCCCTGCACAATTCCTGGATACGGTTGGAGAGTATTTTCTGTTCTTTCATCTTTTCCTCCTAACAGCGCACTTGCTGCGCCCTGGGGCAGATTTGGAAACACGTTTTCAAATCTTTCCCTCTTTTGTTATTCTATTTCATAAGTAATACGAGAAGAACCGACAAAAATCACATTTTTTTGTAAAAAAAATTTTTTTCAGAAAATACTATCTTTACTTCCGGTTCAAATAATAATACACACAAGCCCTCCCTTGCTGTCATTGACAATCTTCTGCATCGTATCCTGAAGCTTGATCTGACTCTCTTCTCCGATAGCCGCGATCTTATTTTTGATTCCGTCCTCTACAAGCTGCTCAATGGATTTTCCAAAAATATTGGTTTCCCAGATACTCTCTCCTCTTTCTCCGCTTTCCCCAATATACTGGATCAGATCCTTTGCCTGCTGCTCCGTTCCCACTATAGGCGCGATCTCTGTCTCTATATTTGCCTTAATCATATGGATTGAAGGACTCTTGGATTTTATTTTTACACCGAACTTATTGCCCTGTCTGATTACAGAAGGTTCCTCAATCTGGATTTCCGAAAGCTCCGGCACTACCACGCCGTATCCGGTTCCCCTAACAGCTTCCAGGGCCGACTGAACCTTCACATACTGCTCCTTCATTTCAGCCAGCTCTTTCATGGTATGGATCAGATCATATTCACTTTCCATATGAATTCCGCTGAGTTCACTGAGAATCTGATAATAAAATTCATCTTTTATCTGAAGGCGCACCCGAATAATGCCGTCGGCAAGGCTCACCTCATCCAGAAGCGTTTCCTGAATATACGGTCCTTCCAGCCTTACGGTTTCTTTTGTCACATCACGGATATGCACCAGCTTTTTCATCAGCTCTCTGATCTGGGAAACAATCTGGTTTTTCAATTCATGTTCCGTGGGGAGCATTTCCACCCATTTCGGAATAAAGAACTGAATTTCACTGACCGGAAATTCATACAGCACATTTTCCAGAATTCTTGTAATGTCCTCTTTTCTGAGCTGTTCACAGTTTACGGGCAAAACGGCAATCCCGTATTTGTTCTGAAGTTCCTGCGCCAGTCCAAGGGTCTCCTCTCTGTATGGCATCTGCGAGTTCAAAAGAACCAGGAAAGGTTTTCTCTGTTTCTTCAGCTCTTCAATTGTTTTTTCTTCTGCTTCCAGGAAGTTCTCTCTCGGAATCTCTCCGAAGCTTCCGTCTGCAGTGACTACAAGGCCGATCGTGGAATGCTCCTGAATCACTTTTCCAGTGCCTATTCTGGCTGCCTCATGAAAGGGAATGGCTTTTTCGAACCACGGGGTTTTCACCATTCTCTCCCGTCCCTCCTCAATATGGCCGGAGGCATCTTTTACCAGGAATCCCACACAGTCAATAAGCTTTACCCGGACACTCTGCTCCTCTCCCAGTTTTACCGTTACTGCTTCCCTGGGAATAAATTTGGGCTCCACAGTTGTAATCAGTTTTCCGGAACCGCTCAGCGGAAGCTGGTCTCTGACCTCTGCCTGTTTCTCAGGCTCCATTCCAGGAAGCGCAATCAGCTCCATAAACCGTCTGATAAATGTAGACTTTCCAGTGCGGACCGGTCCGACTACGCCTATGTATATATCTCCTCCGGTACGTGCCTGAATATCACGGTAAACCTGAAAATTTTCCATAAAAATGCCCCCTTGCATATACTCACACAATCCCATGTATTGTTATAAATATATGCAGGGGGTATTTGATTCATGTCATCTTTCACTCAGCGCCGCCATACCGGCATCTGCAGAACTATTCCTCCTTATGTTCCGTTTTCAGCGGTACAATATCCTCAGCCTCAAACACATAGCCGCAGGAACATTCTGTAGGCTCGATTATCTTGCCTCTGGAAGTAAATACCTCTACTTCCTTCCCGCACTTCGGACAAACTCTTTCCTCAAGCACTGAAGTTCTGTACTGGCTTTCGCATCCATCCATTACTGCCATTTTTCTTCCTCCTTTTTACGTCCGGCACATCAAATCATTCCTTATAAATGACTGTCTTTGATCCGCTGTTTTACAGTTCAAGTATATTACTTTCAACTCATTCATGTCAACCAAATTTTCTGATATTTTGTCATCGCCTAGGTTGTTTTCTTTCTGTACATTACTTTTTACGATTTTTCAGATACTCCGCCCGGCCCTCTTCATAAAGGTTCCGTCCTTCGCTGTCTATAATCACGGTCAGAGGCATATCCTCCACATACAGCCTGCGCAGAGCCTCGGACTGAAGATCTTCATAAGCGATCAGCTCACAGTGTTTAATACACTTCGCCAGAAGCGCTCCTGCGCCTCCGATTGCTCCGAAATAGACGCCTCCGTACTTTTTCATGGCTTCCACTACTTCCGGCAGACGGGCTCCCTTGCCAATCATTCCTCTGGCCCCCACTGCCATTAACGCAGGCGCATAAGCGTCCATTCTTCCGCTGGTGGTAGGACCTGCAGATCCGATTACCTGTCCGGGCTTGGCAGGAGTTGGGCCCACATAGTAAATAGTGGCGTTCATCGGATCAAAAGGAAGCTTTTCCCCTCTTGCCAGTGATTCGCACATTCTTTTGTGTCCGGCATCTCTGGAGGTATATATTTCCCCTGTGAGATATACCGTATCGCCCGCATGAAGGCTTCGGGCCATTTCCTCGGTCAGAGGCAGCGTAATATGTCTTTCCATCTCAGATCACCTCCGTTTTGTGGCGTGTCACATGGCAGCTGATATTGATCGCGCAGGGCATTCCTGCAATATGAGTGGGCATAGTCTCAATATTCAGGCCGATCGCTGTTGTTCTCCCGCCAAATCCCTGAGGACCTATGCCCAGTTCATTGATTTTCTCAAGCATTTCTTTTTCCAGATCCGCATAAAAAGGATCTGGGTTTTCGGAATCAACCGGCCGCATCAATGCTTTTTTTGCCAGAAGGGCAGCCTTGTCGAAAGTGCCGCCAATTCCCACTCCCACAACCATAGGCGGACAGGGATTCGGGCCTGCTGCCTCCACCGTCTCCAGGATGAAGTCTTTTATCCCCTGCAGTCCTGCCGAAGGCTTAAACATACGGATCGCACTCATATTTTCACTTCCGAATCCCTTCGGGCCCACCGTAATCCGTATCTCTTTTCCGGGCACAATCTCTGTGTAAATCATTGCCGGCGTATTGTCTCCTGTATTGCCTCTTCGCACCGGATCCTTCACTACAGACTTGCGCAGATATCCCTTTTCATATCCCCGGCGTACACCCTCATTTACCGCTTCCGTCAGATCTCCTCCCGAAATATGCACGTCCTGTCCTATTTCCAGAAATACGCAGGCCATTCCTGTGTCCTGACAAATCGGCACCTGTTCGTCTTCCGCGATCTTATAATTTTCTATGATATTGTCCAGAATCTGGCAGGCAATCTCTCCATCCTCGCAGGATCTGCATTTTCCGATTGCTTTCTTTACGTCCTCCGGCAATACCTGATTTGCCTCAATACAGAGACGTTCAATCACATCTGTAATATCAGACGCTTTTATCTCACGCATATAAATATAACTCCTTTTTCTTGTTTCCTATACTGCACATATACAAACTCATGCAGAACCGGAGAGCCCACGCTCTCCGGTCCATTTCTATCCGCAGATCAATGCGGCTGTTTTCAGGAATGATATACACCCGAAATCAGTAAAAATCATTATGAAGAAGCTCATGCTCCTTGCCTTTTAAGAGTCCTTCATACAGCTCGATTACAAGAGGATTCTCATCCGATTTCTTAATGATCATTGTATTATCCGCGTTATAAAGTCCCCTTGCTCTGGCTGCCTTTGTTCTGGAACCGGCTCTGGTCGGCTGGCCGCCTCCCATAATGCAGCCTCTCCGGCATGCCATTACTTCAATCAGGTGATAATTGGCTTCCCCGTTCTTTACGCGCTCCATAACAGTTCTGGCGTTGGCAAGGCCGCTGACTACGCAGATATTCAGCTCTGTACCGTTATAAGGCACACTGAATTCCTTAATTCCCTCTTCCCCGCGGACACCGCATTCCGAAATCTCTCTCATAGCCTCTTTTGTATGTTCCGGACTGAGTCTGCGGAGCACAGCTTCTGTTACACCGCCGGTAACGCCGAAGATCACTCCTCCGCCTGATCCAAAGCCAAAGGGCATATCGCATGCTTCCGGATCCAGAGAAGCAAAATCGAGGCCGAAGTTGTCGATCATTCTTGTCAGCTCTGTGGTGGTGATTACAATATCCGTATCCTGCTCATCCTGTGTAAAGCTGTTTGGACGGATGGCCTCTGCCTTCTTTGCAGTGCAGGGCATTATCGCCACCATTACTGTTTTTTTGCCCTCCGCATGCTCCGGATCCCGGAAATACTCCTTAATCACCGCCGACATCATTCCCATAGGAGAGCGGCAGGTGGAAACATTCGGCACAAATTCTTTGTACTGGTCTGTTACAAATTTTACCCATGCCGGACAACAGGAAGTCAAGAGCGGAAGATTTTCTCCTTTTTCCAGTCTCTTCAGAAATTCCGCGGATTCTTCCATTATTGTCAGGTCTGCGCTGAAGCTGGTGTCATACACTTCGTCAAAGCCCATTCTGTGAAGTGCATTAACGATTTTTCCCATTACGCTTCTTCCCTTGGGCTGACCGTAATGGTCTCCTACTGCCACACGGACAGCCGGGGCAATCTGGGCGACTACACGTACATTTGGATCTGAAAGAGCTTCCCATACCTCATCCATATGCGTCTTAATGGATATGGCGCCTGTGGGACAATATACTCTGCACTGTCCGCAGTTGACGCACTGGGTTTCTGCGATTTTTTTATTAAACGCAGGCATTACCATAGCCTCGGTGCCACGGTATGCGAATCCGAGAGCGCCGATTCCCTGAAGCTCCTCGCAGGCGCGCACGCAGTCGCCGCAGAGGATGCATTTATTGGGATCACGCACAATAGCAGGTGAACTGTCGTCAATTTCACGGATTTCCCTTGTGTTTTTGAAGCGGATATCTCTTACTCCGAATCGATGCGCAAGCTCCTGAAGAACACATTCCCCACTTTTTATACAAGTGGTGCAGTCTCTGCAGTGTGCAGCAAGAAGCAGCTCCACAATCAGTTTTCTGTATTTCTTGATTCTTCCTGAATTGGTATAAATCACCATTCCGTCCCTTGGCTCCTCGGAGCAGGAGGCAAAGGTCCTTCCCCGGTCATCCTCCACTGTACAGAGACGGCACGCGCCGAAGGTGGATACTTCCGAATGATAGCACAGTGTCGGTATATTAATTCCTGCCTTGCGGATTACAGTCAGGACATTTTTTTCATCAGTAAATTCTACTTTTCTGCCGTCAATAGTCATTACTCCCATAGTACGTCCTCCCTTCTATGCTTCCACATAAACTGCATCAAAGTTACAGTTGTCTTTACATGCACCGCACTTAATGCACAGATCATTGTCAATATGATACGGATGCTTGATTTTTCCGGTAATGGCTCCTGCCGGACAATTCTTCGCACATTTGCCGCATCCGATACAGAATTCTGCGTTGATGTGGAACTGACGGAGTGCTGTGCAGACTTTTGCACGGCATTTCTTGTCCCGGATATGCTCCTCATATTCACTGCGGAAGCGTTTCAGGGTACTGATAACAGGAAGCGGCGCGCTCTTTCCAAGACCGCACAGAGCCATACTCTGTACCATGGACGCCAGTTCCTCAAGCTCATCCAGATCAGACATCTCACCTTTTCCGTCTACAATCCTCTCCAGGATTTCCAGCATACGTTTTGTTCCCTCACGGCAGGGCACACATTTTCCGCAGCTTTCTCTCTGGGTGAAGCTCATGAAAAATCTTGCCACTTCTACCATACAGGTATTCTCATCCATAACCACAAGGCCGCCGGATCCCATGATTGCGTC
>DWYN01000077.1 GCA_019118645.1 Candidatus Blautia excrementipullorum
TATCCGGCATCCTGCCCTGTGAAGCCCGGACTTTCCTCGTCTGCACCCTTTCGTCTGTGCAGCCGCGATCACCTGTCCTGGTTGCGCAAATGCTATTCTAGCATGGATTTATTTTTAAGTAAAGAACTAATTCCCTTTTGCGAAAAAATCTTTTCACGGACTAGCGCCGGGAGTCCGTCACACATCGAAGCAGCTTCCTCCTACAAACTCTCTTAAAATAGAGTTTTGCGGCACTTCCTCACTGGGAACAGCCACAAAGTAGTCAAAAAATTTCAGCAGTCTTTTCGCCTCCACATATTCCGGCTCATTCTTGCCGATTCCAAAGAGAAGGGGTTCCGCATAGAGCTTCAGGCAGGCAAGCTCATATACAAGCGCGGAATTAAACATCACATCCGCCTGCTCCTGAAAAGGAAAGATATTCTCTTCCTCCCCTCTTCTCACAGAAGGCCAGCGGGCAATCGTGTCCTTTGCAGAAATTCCCCTTGTACGGGCGTCTCTGACAATTCTCCTGATCAGCCTGCCGTCCGTTGTGGGAATCCGATTATGCTCATCAATAGAAAGCTGAGTGAGGGCACTGATATATATTTTAAATTTATTCTCCGCCGGAAGAGCGTAGCTGAGCTTATCATTCAGGCCGTGAATTCCTTCAATCACAAGAACATCATCCTTTCCAAGCTTCAGAAAGTCGCCTCTGTATTCTCTCAGCCCTGTTTTGAAATTAAACAGAGGAAGCTCCACCTTCTCTCCTCGGAGAAGAGCAAGCATATCTTCATTGAACTGCTCTACATCAATCGCTTCCAGACACTCATAATTTTTTTCTCCGAACTCATCAAGGGGAGTCTTGTCGCGGTTGACAAAATAATTGTCCACCGCAATCGGATGAGGTCTCATTCCGTGAGCGGTGAGCTGAATGGAAAGCCTGTGGGAAAACGTGGTCTTTCCCGAGGAGGATGGTCCGGCAATCATTACGAATTTTATATTCCCGGCATTCTTAATCTGCTCCGCAATACCGGAGATCTTTGCTTCCTGAAGAGCCTCCTGGACAAGCAGAATACTGCGTATTCCCTCCCGGGTAATCCGGTCATTCAAATCCCCCACACAGGAAATATCCATTTTCTCTCCCCATTCCTTGGACTCTTTCTGCACACGGAAAATCTTTTCTTCCGGAGCAAAAGGCGGAATCACATCCGGAGCGCTGCACTCCGGAAGCTCCAGTACAAATCCGTCGTCATAGAGTTTCAGATCAAAATATTTGATATAACCGGAATGATTTGCCATAAAGCCGTAGAAATAATCTTCATATTCTCCGATGTTATACAGATTTACTCTGGATACCCGCCGGTAGCGGAATAATTTTTCCTTATCGTACATCCGATGCTTATGAAAACGTGATATCGCCTCATCCGTACCTACGGATCTCTTGACAATCGGTATCTCCGCCTTTACAATATCATGCATCTGCGCTTTCACCCGATCCAGAAACTGCTGATCGAGAGAAACATCGCCCTCTATTGTAAAATAATACCCGGATCCTACGGAATAGTGGATTACCACCTTATCAATGTGCTGATATCCTGCCACATCATAAATGGCCTTCAGAAGGATCAGGCAGGCGCTTCGCTTATATGTTTCATGGCCAATAGGATCTCTTGTAGTCACAAATTCTATGGTACAGTCTTTTTTCAGTTTTTTATGAAGCTCTCTGAGCTTTCCGTTTACGGTCACCAGAATAATGGGGGCTTTTTCATCTGTCTGGTACTTTCTGACAATATCTGCATAGCTGGTTCCCAGCGGGTACTCTTCTGTCACTCCTCTGATGGTCACTTTTGCCGATTCCTGCTCCATATTTTCCTGAAACCTCCTGTTCCTATTCTAAGCATAATACAGTATATGGGGATTTCACCTGTGCACATGATATCTTCAGCTCCGGAAACTGTCCTTCCAGCGTTTTTTTCATGGCATCCATAAAAATATATTCCGTGCCGTAATGCCCCGCGTCTATGACGGACAAACCCTGAGCGACTGCGTCTATTCCCGTATGATAGTCAATATCTCCGGTGATATAAACCTGGGCCCCTTTTTTCAGAACATCCGAAAGAAGGCTTTTCCCGCTTCCTGTGCAGACGGCGGCCTTCTCCACCATACTCTGAGGATCGCCGTAAATTCTCACGTCCGGAAGAGAAAACGCTTCTTTGACAAACGCCCCGCATTCCTTGAGCGTCATCCGGCGGGGAAGATTCCCCACTCTTCCGAGACCCTCTTGGCCTTTCTCCGCTTCTTCTGTCACTGCAAGCACCTGGCGTTCGCTCAGCTCCAGATAATCCGCGCTCAGCTCCGCCATCCCGAGAATATCGTAGTTGGTGTGCATGGCATAGTACTGAATTCCGCTGCGGATCAAAGTCAGTATTTTCCTCCCGGTAAAATCATGATTATTAATTCTTTTCATTCCGTGAAAAATCATGGGATGGTGGGTAATCACCATATCCGCCCCTGCCTGCAGTGCCTGACCAAGAGTCTCCTCCGTCAGATCCAGGGCAAGAAACACATGATGAACCTCCGCCTCATCATCTCCCACAAGAAGTCCTACGTTGTCCCAGTCTTCCGCCATTCTTCCGGGATATTTTTCTTCAAGCCATCCTGTCAGTTTCTTCACTTTCATATTTTTTCAAAGCGGCAAGAATCTGCCGTTTTTCCTCCTCTACTTCATTTTTTCGCATCCGGGCTTCTTTCCCGATTTCTTTTCCGGCCGCCAGATGCCCCAGGATCTCTGAGCGGATTCTCAATTCCCGCTCCAGAAAATCTTTCAGCACAGGATGTTTTTCCCTCAGGAGGAATCTTCCAAACAAAAGTTCCTCCTCCGTCCAGACAGCCGGCTCCCCGTCTCTGTCTGAAACAGCCTCTTCCGGCACCGCTTTCATTACCGGATAAAATTTTCCGTCCTCTTTCACAATGGTTTCCTGAACAATCGCAAATCCATTGTTCAGGAGAAATCTGCGGACATGAGGCACATCCGACTGCGGCTGGAGGATCAGTTCCCTGAATCCGGAAAGCGTCTCCCTTCCTTCTGTCATGATTTTTTCCATAAGGGGGCCTCCCATGCCTGCAAGAACCAGCGTGTCTCCTTCCTCCGGCCTGATTCCCTGAAGCCCGTCGCAGAGTCTTGTTTCTATGTATGCTCCAAGGCCATACTGGCTGATATGTTCACGGGCTCTGGACAGCGGTCCTTTTCCCACATCTGCAGCTATGGCTTTCGGAATTTTTTTATTCAATATCAGGTACACCGGCAGATATCCATGATCACAGCCCACATCAACCAGCCGGTTTCCTTTTGTCACCATTTCCGCAACAGCGGACAGCCTTAAAGATAACTGCATCCCGCCGCTCCTCAGTCAAGATAGTCTTTCAGCTTCCGGCTCCTGCTTGGATGACGCAGTTTGCGCAGTGCTTTTGCCTCAATCTGACGGATTCTTTCTCTGGTGACGTTAAATTCTTTTCCTACTTCCTCCAGGGTACGGGCACGTCCGTCATCGAGTCCGAAACGGAGGCGCAGAACCTTCTGTTCCCTCTCGGTAAGAGTACCCAGCACTTCAATAAGCTGCTCCTTCAAAAGTGTGAAGGCCGCTGCGTCGGCAGGCACCGGAACATTGTCGTCCTGAATGAAATCCCCGAGATGGCTGTCCTCCTCCTCGCCGATCGGCGTCTCCAGGGAAACCGGTTCCTGGGAAATTTTAAGGATTTCACGGACACGGTCCACAGACATATCCATCTCCTCCGCAATCTCCTCCGGGGTAGGTTCCCGTCCCAGTTCCTGAAGCAGCTGACGGGACACACGAATCAGTTTGTTGATAGTTTCCACCATATGCACAGGGATACGGATCGTTCTTGCCTGATCAGCAATCGCCCTGGTAATAGCCTGGCGGATCCACCAGGTTGCATAGGTACTGAATTTGTATCCTTTACGGTAATCAAATTTTTCCACCGCCTTAATCAGACCCAGATTCCCCTCCTGGATAAGATCCAGGAAAAGCATTCCGCGGCCCACATATCGCTTGGCAATGCTCACTACGAGACGAAGATTTGCCTCCGCAAGGCGTTTCTTAGCCGCTTCGTCTCCCTGTTCCATACGTTTTGCCAGCTCGATTTCCTCATCTGCCGTGAGAAGGCTTACCTTGCCGATCTCTTTCAGATACATACGGACAGGGTCTTCAATGCTGACGCCCTCCGGAACGGAAAGGTCAATCTTGTCCAGCTCCACCTCTTCCTCGTCGTCCAGCTTGTCCATATCCAGATCATCGTCCAGCATCATTTCTTCATCATTGCCAGTAATGCGGAGAACGTCCACTCCGCTGGCCTCCAGAAAGTCAAACACCTTCTCCATCTGGTCCACTTCCAGCGGCTGATCTTTAAAAAAGTCATTTATCTCCTGGTATTCCAGCACATTTTTTTTCTTTTTTGCCAGCTCCAGAAGTTCTACCAGTTTTTCACTGAATTTACCCATATTCATTTCCATAGGTGCTTAATCCCTCCATATAGTGTTTATATTTTATCCTTATTCAAAAGAAATATGCAGTTCCCGGCGTTTCCTGCCGAGTTCCTCCAATTCTTTTTTTGCTTTTACAAGTTCCTGCAGTCCCTGAAGGTCTGAAGGATCCCATTTTCTGTTTTTTTCCGCGAGACTTTCCTTTTTGATTCTCAGCAGAGTGTCGGCAAAAGCCTGTTCCTGTTCCTGGATTGTTTCCAGATGAAGTGTGGCGTTAAAAAGCGATGCCACTTCCCTCTGCTCTTCACTGTCCGGAAAACTGTTCAAAAGCCGCGCAGGATTTACATTTCCCTCTTTTTTCTGTTCAAAAAGCATTTCCGCCACTTCCCGGTACAGCGGTACCGTAAAATCCTCCGGGGACAGAAGCTCCATTACCCTGTCGAAAATTTTCGGATAGCTTACAAGCCAGGTCAGCATCAGTTTCTGCGCCTGCGCGGAGGCTGAATCCTTCTTTTTCTTCTCCGGGGAACCGGTCTTGGGCTGAATCCGGCGCTCTGCCGGCGTCCCTTTCAAAGCAAGCGTATTAACCCTTTTTCTCAGATCCTCGCTGCTGATCCCATATCTTCCCCGATAAGTCTTCACAATTGCATCAATGTAAAGGTTTCGTTCCAGTTCGTCTTTCAGCCCAAGAAGCATCTCCGCGCACCGTTCAAAGAACCGGTTCTGCCCCTGGGGTTCCTCCATGGGAAACTCCCGCTCTGCCACGCGGATCCGGAACAGAAAGCTGTCCGAAGCCTGGTTCAGCCGTTCCTCAAAAGCCTTCGCTCCCATATTTTTAATAAATTCATCCGGGTCCTTACAGGGCTTAAGATCCACTACTCTGGAGTTCACCCCGGCTTCCCGCAGTATGGGAATTCCTCTGAGTGCCGCCCGGATCCCCGCCTCGTCGCTGTCATACAGAAGCAGCACTTCCTGTGTGTACCGTTTCAGAAGGCTGGCGTGTCCTGAAGTGAGGGCTGTTCCCAGAGATGCTACCGCGTTGGTAAAACCCGCCTGATGCATGGAAATCACATCCATGTATCCCTCACACAGGATCAGATAATTTTTTCTTGATTTTCTCGCCGCGTTCAGTCCGTATAAATTCCGGCTTTTATCAAAAATCTTCGTTTCCGGAGAGTTCAGGTACTTGGGCTTTCCGTCGCCCATCACCCTTCCGCCGAAGCCAATCACCCGGTTATTGACGTCCATAATCGGAAAAATCACCCGGTTCCAGAATTTGTCATACATCCCATGACGCTCGTCCACATTGAAAAGGCCGGATTCCCTCAGCCGTTCATCTTTATAGCCTTTTGATTTAAGATAACGGTACAGTCCGTCGCTGAACTTATCCGAGTACCCAAGGCCAAAACTGCGCATAGTCTCTTCCGTCAGTCCTCTTCCGGTGAGGTACCGGTATCCTGCCTCTCCTTTTTCCGTCCGAAGCTGGTAATAGTAATATTGAGCTGCATGTTTGTTGATCTCAAGAAGCTCCGCTTTTTCCTGGGCTTTCTCTCTGACTTCCCTGGAGTATTCGATTTTCGGCAGCTCTACGCCGGCTCTGTCCGCCAGGTGCTTCAGGGCTTCTCCAAAAGTAAAGTTCTCATACTCCATAATAAAGTTAAAAACATTACCGCCCGCCCCGCAGCCAAAGCAGTAATACATCTGCTTTCCCGGACTTACGGAAAAAGACGGTGTTTTTTCATTGTGAAAAGGGCAGAGCCCGAAATAGGAACTCCCCTTCCTGGTCAGTTTTACATATTGGGATACTACGTCTACAATATCATTTTTGCTTCTCACTTCTTCAATGATATCGTCCGAATACCGCATTATCCTTCCTCCTCTTCATCTCAATATACCTCCCACGACTGGGGTATGTATATTTCTCTGAATTTCGCCATCGAATACTGATCTGTCATGCCTGAGATATAGTCACAGACTGTCTGCTCCCTGGATTCTCCCCGAAGAAGCATTTCTCTGTACTCTCTGGACATTGTCTCCGGATGTTCCGTATAATACTGGTAAAGCTGCTTCAGCATATGAATGGCTTTCTTTTCTTCCCGCTTCGCCTCATAATTTGTATAAACGCTTCTGAACATTAAGGCTCTCAGCTCGGTCAGACCTTCCTGGATCTCCGGCGACATCTGTATACTGTCCCTGTCAAGACTGTTTTCAATGATATCATGCACAAAGGTATTCAGCCGTTCTCTGGTAGTATATCCCAGAAGCATGCGCAGAGTAATGGGTATGTGATCCTCTGTAATAATTCCCGCTCTCTGGGCATCGTCCATATCATGATGGAGATACGCGATTTTGTCTGAAAAGCGCACAACCTGTCCCTCCAGTGTGGCGGGACTTCCGCTGGTACGATGATTCAGAATTCCGTCCCGGACTTCCCATGTAAGGTTCAGCCCCTCCCCATCCTTCTCCAGCACCTGAACAACCCGGATACTCTGCTTATAATGCGCAAAGCCTCCCGGATGAATCTCATTCAGAGCGTGTTCTCCCGCATGTCCGAAGGGAGTGTGTCCCAGATCATGCCCAAGGGCAATCGCCTCCACAAGGTCTTCATTCAGCCGCAGTGCTTTTGCAATCGTGCGGGCAATCTGGGAGACTTCCAGCGTATGGGTCAGGCGGTTTCGGTAGTGATCCCCCTGAGGGGCCAGAAACACCTGAGTTTTATCTTTCAGCCTCCGGAAAGCCTTGCAGTGCAGAATTCTGTCGCGGTCACGCTGATATACGGTTCTTACGTCACACTCTTCTTCACTGCGCTCTCTGCCTTTGGAATGGCCGCTGTGGGATGCATAGGGGCTCAGCAGCTCCAGCTCTCTCTGTTCCATTTTTTCTCTGATATTCATAGGCAGTTCCTCCACAGAATGACAAAATACCTCTTATAAATTATATTCTACACAAATTAGCAAATTCCTCTTTTTTTCAAAAAAATAATTAAAAAAAATGCTTCCTTTATCAGCAGCACACAAAAAAAATCCCTTGAATGAAATCAAGGGATTTTATAATGCGGAAGATGGGACTTGAACCCACACAAGCGCAATGCTTACAAGATCCTTAGTCTTGCTCGTCTGCCAGTTCCGACACTTCCGCATATCGCATTTCCTTTGGGATTCTTTTTTCTTTCCCCTCGCGACATGTGATAGTATAGCAAAGGCTGCAGACAAAGTCAATACTTTTTTTCAAATTTTTTTAAACTTTTTCATTTTTTTCTTCATTAAACGCGAAACCTGCTGTTTTTCGGCCTTCCCGCCGCATTTCCCGCTGCCAAAAAAGTCTAATTCAGCTCCGCGATTCGGCTGACCGCCACATATATCTCCTGGATTTTATACCAGGTGGAATAATCTACAATTCCTGTCTGAGGAAGGCCGAACACACTCTGGAATTTTCTCACCGCATCTTTTGTTCTTTCGCCGTAAATCCCATCCACCCCTATCGTAGGCAAAGCCGGGTAGGAACCGGCAATAGTATTCAGCTGTTCCTGGAGCTGACGCACCTTCTGTCCGGTGGCTCCGATATCCAGATCATACCCCGGCCAGGAAGCAGGAATCCCGGAGATCGCTTCTGCCACATTAATGTACATATCATTTCCATAAAAATACCGCAGAATCTCAATGGCGGAATACCCCTGGTCTCCCAGGGACTTGCTTCCCCACTGCGTCATCCATCCCCGGTCCAGACACTGAACCATGCGTCCGTCACAATACTGTGTCAAAATAGGCTGGCGCACGTCCGGCCTGGAAAGATAATTTTCAAAAAGTTCGTCCACGATTCTGGAAATGCTTTCAAAAACATTTCTTCCATATATCCACTTGTGATCATAGGCCGTGGAAGAGGTGATTGTAAAATCATAGCCTTTATTCCGGTACCACTCCGTATACACTCTGTTCAGAGTAAAAGACATGATGGCCAGGACATTCGCCCGGATTGTATCATCCGGCCAGGTGGCATATATTTCGCTGCTCGCCACATTTTTAATATAGTCTCTATATTTTACATAGTAATTTTCCGCCTGCGAATCCCCAACCGGCCCATCGTGCACAATAATATATTCCGGGATTACTACGCGGCTGAGTACAATTTCTCCTGTTTCGTCCACCGGTTTTACCTCTGCCTCCGGTATTTTCGGCGGGTATTTTTCAAACAAAGTGTGGGGCCCGATTACAATCCTTTCAAAAGCGCCTGCGTCCCGGTTTCTCAGCCTGGCCGGCTGCAGCGCCAAAGAATCCGGCAGAACCTCTGTACCCGCAATTTCCTCCGGCTCATAGCCTTCCGCTTCAATCTGAATCGTATATTCCGCATAAGGCTGCTCTTCTGACGGTTCCAGGCTGTACTCCAAAGGCGGTGTCTTCAATTCCAGCACCGGGGTCTGTCCCGAAGAGTCTGTGCGCACCTCCTCCTGTGTACTGTCCGGCACGCCGGTATATGAGATTCTTACACGGGCGTTTTCCACCGGCTTTGCGCCGTCCTCTGTCACCACTGTCACCTGAAGCCTTCCCCGGTCTGTCTCTTCTTGCTGCGCACGTACCGCTCCTCTGCGGAAATCATTCTGATACATGGCATTCTCCTGAAAAATCTCTTGCAGAATTCTATGCATGATCACCCGCAAATATAACTGAAATTATTTCTTCCGCACTTCTGCGGTATCCTCTTTTTATAACACCGGTATTTTTCTCTGCTCCCGTCTGAGCATTTTTCTTCTCAGAATACCCTGAGAATATCGTTGTACATGACAACCACCATCAGCACCATCAAAAGCATTAATCCCGCAAAATGGATCATACCTTCCACTTCCCTGTTTACCGGTTTCCGGCGGACCGCCTCCACCAGGAAAAACACAAGTCTTCCTCCGTCGAGAGCCGGAAGCGGAAGCAGGTTCATCACCCCAAGGTTCGCGGACAGAAGAACCGCCATATTCAGAAGGTTCATCCAAACCATCAGAGCCCCCTCGTCCTTGCTCTCTTCATAAGCAGTTCCGATTGCATCTACAACGCCCACCGGGCCGCTGAGATCCTTTACACCCAGCCCGCCTGTCACAAGCTCCTTCAGGCTCAGGATCGTAGTCCGGATCATATATTTCACATCGAGAGCACCGTACTTCAGCACCTGCAGGCCTTCCGCCTTTGTATATCCCATATTGTAGGAAAATCCAAGGTTCGGCGTCCGGTATTCCCTTGGTGTTATCTCCGCCGTATATTCTTTTCCGTTTCTCTCATAGGTAATTTCCACCTGCTCATCAGTCAGCGGATGTTCCTCAATATAAGCCTCATAGGCGGCTCCGTCCGGAGTAGGCGTTCCATTGATGGAAGTAATCACATCTCCCTCCTGAATCCCCGCCTCCTGAAGAGGCATTCCGGCGATCAGAGACTCCACCTCCATGGAATTTACATCAGAACGGTTGAAGCCGAGAAGATATCTGACATCCACATCCGGCATAAAAGTTACCGTCTGATCTTCCCCGTTCCTGTCAACGGTTATTGTAACCGGCTCCTCTTCAAGCTGATTCAGATATGTGTATACGTAGAGATCACGGGCAACATCAATATGATACCCGTTATATTCAGTAATGATATCTCCTTCCTGAAGCCCCGCCTCTTCTGCGGAAGAGCCTTCCGTCACCTCCATAATCTCTGCCGGATCATATCCCACAAAGCCGGTAATGATTACCGAAAGGATAAAAGCCAGAATAAAATTAAAAATCGGTCCCGCCGCAACAACAGATATTCTGCCCCACACAGGCGCCGCGTTAAAAGTTCCCGGCAGCTCCTCTTCGCCGGTATCCTCGCCCAGCATGGCGCAGGATCCTCCGATGGGAAAAAGTTTTATAGAATATCGTGTTCCGCCTTTTACTGTACTGACCAGGCGCGGCCCCATGCCAAGAGAGAATTCTGTCACCACGATTCCGTTTTTCTTTGCAAGAAGGAAATGGCCCAGTTCATGTATCAGAATAATTGCGCTGAATATAATCACAGCAATTATAATTTTCAATTTACCACCTGCTTTCAATCCACTGATAAGTCTCGTTCTCCACCGCCAGGATCTCGTCAAGATCAGGATGCTCTATTTTTTTATGTCTTTCCATAGACTGCCCGATAATCTCATAAATATCCAGAAAGCTGATCTGCTGCTGCAGAAATTTCTTTACTGCCAGCTCATTTGCCGCATTGAACACAGTGGGCACAGATCCTCCGGCTTTCGCCGCCTGTATCGCCATAGGAAGCCCCAGAAAAGTCTCCATATCCGGCTCCTCAAATGTAATCTGCCCCAGCTTGGCAAAATCCAGCCTTTCTCCCTCAAGGTATCTCCTGTGAGGATAATAGAGCGCATACTGAATCGGAAGCCTCATATCAGGCGTTCCAAGCTGTGCCATAATTCCGCCGTCCTCAAATTCCACCATGGAATGAATCACACTCTGGGGCTGCACAACCACCTGAATCTGATCCAGAGTTACGTCAAAAAGCCATCTGGCCTCCATAACCTCCAGGCCTTTGTTGACAAGAGTAGCGGAATCCACCGTAATCTTTTGGCCCATCACCCAGTTCGGATGCTTCAGTGTGTCCTGCAGAGTTACCGTCTCCAGATCCCTGCGCGTCTTTCCCCGGAAGGGTCCGCCCGACGCAGTAATCAGCAGCTTATGTATTTCTTTTCTGGATTCCCCGTTCAGCGCCTGAAAAATGGCGCTGTGTTCGCTGTCCACAGGAAGAATCCTCACCCCGTACTCCCGGGCCATTGGCATGATCAGATGACCTGCGGTCACCAGGGTTTCTTTATTGGCCAGAGCAATGTCTTTTCCCGCTTTTATAGCCTCGATTGTGGGGCGTATCCCCAGCATTCCCACAATGGCTGTAACCAGTATCTCTGTCCCCTCCATGGATGCCAGTTCCAGAAGTCCGTCCATTCCCGATACAATACGGGTGTCTGTATCCGCCGTCTTTACCGCCAGCTCTTCCGCCTTCTTTTCATCCCAGACAGCCGCCAGTTTCGGTGAAAACTCCCGAATCTGCTCTTCAAGTTTATCGATATTTTTTCCTGCGCTGAGTCCCAGGACTTCTATATCCCCGTTGGACCGGACGACATCCAGCGTCTGTGTCCCGATCGAACCTGTAGAGCCCAAAACCGCTATTTTTTTCATAAAGATCCTCCCAGCAAAAACAGTGACATATAGTAAATAATAGGAGCTGTGATAATCACGCTGTCAAAACGGTCAAGAATTCCTCCATGGCCCGGAATCAGTTTTCCATAGTCTTTAATTCCCTGGTTCCTTTTGATTGCTGACGCCGCAAGATCTCCTACCATGGAAATCAGCGCACCCACTGCGCAGATAATGGCATATTCCGCCGCCGGCTCCTTAAACACCGCCGCATAAACCGCTCCGAGAACCGCAGCTCCCGCAACGCCTCCCACTGCACCTTCCACCGACTTTTTCGGACTCAGCACCGGCGCCATCTTATGCCGGCCGATCAGAACTCCCACGCAGTAGGCACAGGTGTCGCAGCCCCAGGAACAGATAAAAATAAGCCATACAATATATTGTCCGGCCGGAAGATTCCGTGTAAGAAAGATAAAAGACAGCATTACTCCTGTATAGAGAACGCCGAAAACAGCCGCCATTACCTGGCCGGCCTCATATTTCGGATAAGTAAACACATAAACAAACAGCAAAAGAATCAGCGACAGAATGACTGCCATCATGCCGTATCTTTCAAAGTCCAGGGCAGCTGCGCCATAGTATAGCAGAATCCCCAGAAAACCTGCTATTTCCAGAAGTCCCCAGCCGTCTTTATGCACTCCCATGGCCCGGTACAGTTCCCCCGATCCGATTATAGAAACGCATAGCAGTACAACCCACAGGACCGCTCCTCCAGTTATAATGGTCAGAAGGGCGATTGCCACCAAAAGGATCCCGCTTAAGAGTCTCGTCTTAAACATCCTTACTCCTCCTTCACTCCCCCGTATCTACGGTCTCTTTCATTATATTTCTCGATAGCCTTAATCAGATCCGGCTTATGGAAATCCGGCCAGGCCACATCTGTAAAATAAAATTCAGTATAGGCAAGCTGCCACAAAAGATAATTGGAAAGTCTCTGCTCTCCGCTGGTACGGATCAGAAGATCCGGATCCGGAATTCCCGCAGTGTCCAGATAGCTTTCAAAAACTTTTTCATCAATATCCTCCGGCTTCAGCCTGCCGTCCACCGCATCCTGGGCAAGCCGGCGTACGCCGCGGACGATTTCATCCCTGCTTCCGTAATTCAGCGCAATCTGAAAAAACAGTTCCTTATAGTCTTTGGAAAAATCCTCCAAATACCGTATCTTCTCCTGAATATCGCTGTCAAAAGCCGTAATATCTCCAATCACTTTTACCCGCATTTTGTTTTTTTCCGCACTCCGGATACATTTTTTCAGGTAACTGCGGAACAGCTTCATCAGTCCCTCTACTTCTTCTCTGGAGCGTTTCCAGTTCTCTGTAGAAAAGGCGTATACTGTCAGATATTTCACACCGAGATCTTTAATATCATCGCAGATGGATTCCAGATTGGCACATCCTTTTACATGACCGTAGCCTCTCGGCATTCCCTTTGCTTTTGCCCATCGGCCGTTGCCGTCCAGAATAATGGCAATGTGATTCGGTACCTTCATACGAGTTCCTCTCTTTCCCCTGGAAAGCCTCGGCTTTCCTCATACTCTGCAATAGAAGGAGAGCCCTTCGTTCCATGGCTCTCCTTCTTGTCCATTCCTTCCTATACAGTCAGGATTTCCTTTGATTTTTTCTCTACGGCTGCTTCAATGTCTTTCATATATTTATCTGTCAGCTTCTGAACCTCATCGCTGAGATCTTTTACCTCATCTTCCGACACATCCTGTTTTACAAGCTTCTTGAACGCATCATTTGCGTCACGGCGGATGTTGCGGACAGCAACCTTGGCAGCCTCTCCCTTTTTCTTCACATCTTTGACAAGCTCTTTACGGCGCTCCTCGGTAAGCTCCGGAAGAACAAGACGGATGATCTTTCCGTCATTGCTGGGATTCAGTCCGAGATCGGAGGTAAGAATCGCCTTTTCAATCGCCTTGATCATACTCGACTCCCAGGGCTGAATCTGAATCATGCGGGCTTCCGGAACTGTAATGTTGGCAACCTGCTGAAGGGGTGTGGGGCTTCCATAATAATCTACGGTAATCTTATCCAGAATATGCGGATTTGCACGGCCCGCCCGGATCGTAGTCAGCTCTGCCTCGAACCCCTTTAAAGTTTTTGTCATTTTGCTGTCATACTTCTGAACTCTTTCATCCATTTGTCAATTCTCCCTTTTCCTTTTTTCTTTCATTAAACCGTTACTTTCGTACCGGAAAATTTTCCATGAACCGCATTGACAATGCTGTTCTCTTCCTCAAGCGCAAATACCAGCATAGGCATTTTCTGTTCAAGGCACATAATGGATGCCGTAAGATCCATAGCTGCCAGCTTCTTATCCACGACTTCTTCTATGGAAATTTCCTCATATTTTACCGCGGCCGGATTAGTTTTGGGATCACTGTCATAAATGCCGTCCACCGCCTTTGCAAGAAGAATCGCTTCCGCTTCAATCTCCACAGCTCTCAGAACAGTAGCTGTGTCCGTGGAAAAATACGGATGGCCTGTTCCGCCTGCAAAAAACAGAATCTTTCCCTGGGAAAAAGCCTCCTCGACCGCATCTTTTGAATACAACTTTGTAAACGCCCCACAGACAAAAGGTGTAAAAATCTCTGTGGACAGACCTGTGTATCTGCAGATATCCGAGACATAAATACAGTTCATCACAGTCGCCAGCATTCCGATCTGGTCTGCCTTGTTCCGATTGATCGTCTCGCTGGTGCGGCCTCTCCAGAAATTTCCGCCGCCGATCACAATTCCCACCTGGGTTCCTTCTTCCGCAATCGTACGGATCTGCTTCGCCACAGCAAGAACTGTTCCCTCGTCAAATCCTGTTTTTTTCGGTCCCGCCAGAGCTTCACCGCTCAGCTTCAGTAATATACGTTTCATATTTTTATCCTTTCCCCTGTCTTCTTCTCTGAAGAATCAGTAATTTTACCATATTCCGGCAACTGTCTCATTGCCGTATTCGTCTACTGTGGTAGATACTGTAAAGTTTGGATAGTAATGATAGCCTGTTCTTCCTGTTTCCGGCTCGTCCTCATATTCATTGGACTGCGGTTCTCCGAGTCCGCTTACCAGATCCTCAAAGCTCTGCCCTATATATCCCTCCGCCTGAGTGATCGTATCGTCCGTAGGCGTCGGATCTTCCACTGGCTCGGAAGGATCTTCCGGCGCGCTGGTAGGCTCAGGCTCATAGCTGGTATCCGGCGCCTCCGTTGGCTCCGGTGCGGAAGTAGGCGTCACATCTGTGTCTTCATCTGTATCCTCGGTGTCCGAGCTGTCCTCACTGTCCAAATCGTCTTCTGTCAGCCCAAGTCTCTCCATGACATCCTCAAGAGTCGACACTTCACTGGAGCCTGTCCCCGTCATATAGGTGGCGTAAGGAACCGCATTTTCTCCTGAGCCTCTCATCCGAAGAGTAATCTGGCTGATCGTGCTCAGCGGAAGATCACGGAAAAAGCACTCGTTGCGGTCTTCTTCCGTATAGGTAATCCGGATATCATAGGTAACACTGGAATCAGAAGCCGGTTCAAAATAATACACAGCCTGCTCTCCGTTTTCCAGAGTAAACATACCGTCAATCAGATCATCTCCCCATTCCTCATCGTCCTCATCCTCCGGATGCTCACGGACATAAATCGCACCTATCTCAGACCCTGTCCTGTTTATAATCGTCGCCTTCGATGCAGTCGCCGTCTGCTCACCCATCACATTCTGTTCCTGTGTTACTTCCATATCTACCAGATCCGCAGCCGCTGTAACCGTAGGCGCAGGTGTGGGAGTAACCTGTACGTTCTGCGTCTGTTCTTCCTCTTTATCTCCACAGCCTGCTGAAGCAAACGCGAGCATCAGCAGCCCGGCAAAAGCCAGATATCGTTTTTTCATTATAATTACCTCCCGTTCATATAATGGAATACCCGATATGATAGTTTCATTACTCTAATTATACTAGGTATCGCCCTCTTGTCAACTAAGTGGCGCTGAAATTCATACAATTTTAAAACTTCTCAGTCTCTTTAAAGATTCCTGACTTTGAAATCCCGCTCCGCTTCCCGGCGCTGATCTTTCCTGGCAATATCCTGGCGTTTGTCATAGAGTTTTTTGCCCCGGGCAACGCCGATCTCCACTTTTGCCAGGCTGTCCTTAAAATACACTTTCAGCGGCACCAGAGTCAACCCCTTTTCTTTCAGCTTTCCTTCTATTTTATTGATCTCATGCCTGTGCAGAAGGAGTTTCCGGACACGAAGAGGGTCTTTGTTAAAAATATTTCCCTTTTCATACGGACTGATATGCATTCCGTAAACAAACACTTCGCCGTTCTCTACTCTGATAAAAGATTCCTTAATGCTGCATTTTCCTGTCCGCAGAGATTTTACTTCCGTTCCCGCCAAGGCAATGCCGGCCTCATAGGTATCTTCTATAAAATAATCATGAAACGCTTTTTTATTATTGGCAATCAGCCGGATTCCTGTTTTCTTAGGCATCTATATCCCCCCTTCCGTCTTCCAGCAGAATAAATTCCACTTCTCTTCTCTGAGCATCCGCGTCAGCCGTTCGTACTCTCACCCTCTGTCCGAGATGATAAACCTTTTTCGTCAGCTCTCCCCGCAGTTCAAATGCGTCCGGATCAAAGGTGTAATAGTCATCCTTCAGGCTGGAGATATGAATCAGGCCCTCTACGGTATTATCCAGTTCCACATAAAGCCCGTAACCGGTTACGCCGGAGATAATGCCTTCAAATTCTTCTCCGAGGTGATAGGACATATATTCCGCCTTCTTCATTTTCTCACATTCCCGCTCCGCGTCCTGGGCGCGCCTTTCGCAGACGCTGGATTGTCTGGCAACCTCTTCCAGAATTTCTCTGTAGTGCTCGGTTTTTCCCTCGCGCTGAAGTCTGCCTCTCAGATTGTCGCGGATAATCCGGTGTATCTGAAGATCCGGATATCTGCGGATAGGCGAAGTAAAGTGGCAGTAATACCTTGCCGCAAGCCCAAAATGGCCGCTGCATTCTGTGGTATACTTTGCCTGTTTCATTGTCCGCAAAGTCAGCCGGCTGAGCATAGCCTCATTGGGGAGTCCCTGAATTTTTTCAAGAATCTCCTGGATCTCCTTTGATGTGACATTTTCTCCGACCTTCTGTATCCGGATTCCCTGATGTCTCAGCAGGCTGAAAAGACTTTCCACTTTTTCAGGATCCGGATTTTCATGAGTCCGATAGACAAACGGGTAGTCTCCCCGGCAGTATTCCATGGCGACCGTCTCGTTTGCAAGGAGCATGAAATCCTCAATGATCTCCGTAGCCGCATTGGATTCATAAGGTTTTACGTCAATGGCCCGCCCCGCCCCGTTCAAAACAATTTTGCTCTCCGGAAAATCGAAATCAATGGATCCGCGGTTATGCCTCCGGCTCCGCAGTATTCCCGACAGTTCCTTCATAAGAAAGAACATCGGCACGAATTCCTCGTATTCCCTGGTTACGGCAGGGTCTCTCTTCTCAAGGATATCTCTCACCTGATTATAACTCATTCTTCGGTCCACACGGATTACGGATTCCGCAATTCTATGATCCACCACATTTCCTTTTTCGTCAATATCCATAAGACAGCTTAGCGTCAGGCGCTCCACTCCCTGATTAAGAGAGCAGATGCCATTGGAAAGCCGTTCCGGCAGCATGGGAATCACCCGATCCGCCAGATATACGCTGGTTCCCCTTTTCAGAGCTTCCCGGTCCAGGGCGCTGCCGCCCTGCACATAGTTGCTTACGTCCGCAATGTGGACTCCCAGATGGTAAATACCGTTTTCCTTTGTCAGGGAAACCGCATCGTCAAGATCACGGGCATCCTCCCCATCGATCGTAACCGTCTGAAGTCCGGTGAAATCCAGGCGGCCGTTCCAGTCTGCTTCCAGTACATGATCCGGCACCCGCATTGCCTGGTTCAGCACTCTGTCAGGAAACTCCACCGGAATTTGACAGCTTTTTACCACAGCCAAAATGTCTGTCCCCGGCGCATGAAGATTTCCAAGTTTTTCTTTAATCCTCCCTTCCGGCTTGCGTTTTTCGGATCCATAGTCCAGAATCTCTGCCACAACCTTCTCGCCATCCCGGATTCCATGAGAATTTTTCGGTGAAATATAGACATCCCTGAAAAACTTCTGATTATCACTGATGACAAAGCCGTAATCTCCTTCTCTTTGGAAAGTTCCTACAATTTCCTTTGCTCCCCTCTCCAGAATTTTTACCACGGCGCCTTCCCGGCGTTTTCCCGGCTTTTCTTCTCTCTCCAGAAGAACCTGCACATGATCGCCGTGGAGTGCGGTACCGCAGCCTTTCCCGGGAATAAAAATATCCTCCTCTTCATCCCCGGTTTCCACAAATCCGAAGCCCCTGGGATTTCCAACGAAAATCCCCTCTTTCAGAAGCCCCTGTTTTTTTAAACTTTTTATGTTTTTCTTTTTTAATCCATGTTTCTCTTTGGAGAATTTTTTCTTTTTTTCCCAGATTTTTTTTCTGCTCACTGAAACTCCTTTACTGAAGCGAATGAATTCGCATGAGAAAAAAAAGCACTCTTGCGAATATACAAGAGTGTTTCCTTTTTGCTCCAAATAATTCTTAATACAACATATTTAACGCAAGGGCCAGAACAAAGAACAACACTGCCATAATGGTGGTTGCCTTCACCAGGCCGCCTTCCATAGAACGTCCCTTATTTCTTCCCCAGTAAGTATCTGCAACGCCTGCAATACTTCCGAGTCCCTGCTGCTTTCCTTCCTGCATCAGTACGACTGTAGTAAGGGCAATACAATCTATGGCAAAAATTATCGTAAGAATAATTCTTAAAACCTGCACTACGGTTACACCTCCTAATCACTAATGCATATTGTATCATAAGCATCTTCGGATTTCAACCGTTTTCTTTTCCTGCAGAACGGAACCTGGGATGAAATTTCTCATTTTCTTCTTCCTCTCTCCCGTCTGTGCGCAATATATTCTTGACAAAAACAGTATTTTCATAGATGATAGATAGGAAAGCTTTTTCGCTTTCTTTTTCTATTTATTAAATTTATCAAAGGAATGACTACCATGAAAACATCAACCAACAAGATTATGGCTTTTCTTGTATCTCTTCTGATTTCCTTCGGATTTGCCGCCTGCTGTCTGAAAATCCCATTCATATCTGCGCGGATAAGCTCTGCAGGAAACCTGAATCTTCTCACTTACGCAGTGACTGTAATATTATTCTGTGTCACCTATCTCTTGTTTTCTCTTTTGCTGAACCGCACAGTAAAAAATAATATTTTTGACAGACCCGGCGCGGCTTTGACAGTTTCCCTCATCCTTCTTGCCGGAAACCTGATCTTTCTCATCGTTATGTATATTCTGGAAGTCAACGTCTACGGCTCTGTTTCCGCCAGATACATCTGGCATACCATGCCTCTGTGGCTGGTAATGCTCTGTCTTGCCGCAGGTTCTGTTTTCTTCCTTCTCTGCGTGCAGAAAACAACGGTTTCCGTAAAAGGACCGGCCCTGTTTCCTCTGTATGGTCTCCTGACCATTTTGACGGCCTACAACTTTTATACGCCGGCAGTGTATCTCAGGGATGAGCCGGACCGGCTCCATATGGACGCCTATTTCAACTCCATATATAATGTCCTTCACGGAAGTCCTTACACAGAAAATACCACAAGTATCTACGGGCATTATGCGGTCCTGTACAAATTTCCTCTGAAACTGCTCGGCGGAGATCTGATCGATTTTATTCTTCTGAACTCCCTGATCGGAGGACTGTGCTTTCTGGCAATGTTTCTGGCTTTGCATTTTATTGTAAAAAATAACCTGCTGCGTATCCTCGGCTCTATTGCCATGACCTTTCCGGTTCTTGCCATGCGCAGCGGCATATACTGGCAGCTGTGGCCGCACCGGATTCTTTTTATGAGCCTGATGTTCTGTTACGCGGCATTTTGTGTGCGCTTCCGGAAATTAAACATTCTTACCTGCGTTCTGGGCTACCTTCTGTCGGCTGTCGGTATTCTCTGGAATACGGAAAGCGGACTGTTCTGTGCAGCGGCATGGGCCGGCTTCTGGATACTCAGACTGTTCTGTGACAAAGAAAAGAAATCGGCGGCGGTCGTCTCCGGAATCCTGTTTCACCTTATGGGAATCGTCCTCTCATTCCTGGCGGCATACGGCGTCGTGGAATTATACAATCTTTCCTGCGGCGGCGGTCTGATCAGCGTCAGAGAGTTCCTGTTTCCGCTTCTTCAGTCCTCCTACATGGATGGTCTGCTGCGAGTGGACCTTCCGGAGTTTCCGGCCGCCTATATGGTGATCCTGGTTCTGCTGTTTCTTGCCGCGGCCTGGGGAATTTCCCATATGCGCTGGCTCAGAAAGCATCAGGAACCGGAAGATATCCTTCTTCCCTGCTTTTCTTTCTTCGCAGCAGTGCTGTCGCTGGGGCAGATCACTTATTTCATCAACCGGGCCGCATACCACAATCTGGAAATCTGCCATCTTCCGGCGATCCTCCTTCTCTGCCTTTTTGCGGAAAGGGGAATGGATACTTTCAGAAAATTCCGGATAAAAAATTACCGGCGTTTCTCCGGATGCCAGATTTTTCACGGTGCCTTTACCGTTACAGCCCTGATTGTTCTTTTGACTGTCTGTACAGGAAACTTTATTCAGTACGGGCTTAACACCGGTCTCCGGTCAGAGCTCCACAACAAACAGGACATCAATGATTTCGCCGCCCATGTGGCCGCCCACATTCCGGAAAATACTTATGCTTTCGGCATCGGAGTTCCGGAAATTTACGCAATCCTCCGCTGGGATACTCAATGTTATACCCTGGACTTTGCCGACCTCTCCCTTCGCCCTTCCGCAGGGGATTATGTCATGGATGATATCCGCGAAAAAGACCTTCCGTCGTTCCTTGCCGGCGAAGGTACAATGGAAAGGCTGAAAAAATACAGCTCCAAAGACAAATACCAGTGGATTACAGAACACTATGAAGTTTCACAAACCTTTGAATTTAAAGGCGCAGTTCTTCGCTACTTCACTAAAAAATAAATATTTGCAAAAAACGGAAACCAGAAATTCCTTGCCGTTTCGGAAAAGGAACCTGATTTCCGTTTTTTAAGACAAATGCTTTTAAGTCTCCTCTGATTCTATTTCCGGGGATTTTCGAATGGATTCTCATACACCGCCAGATCGCCCAGATTTTCACAGATCCTCAAAAGCTGATTATATTTTGCATTTCGGTCCGAGCGGCAGGGAGCTCCTGTCTTAATCTGTCCGGCTCCCACGGCGACAGCCAGATCTGAGATAAAAGCGTCCTCCGTTTCCCCCGATCGGTGAGAAATCACCGCTCTGTAGCCGGCATGCTGCGCCATCTCCACTGCCTCCATCGCTTCACTGAGAGTGCCGATCTGATTCACTTTCACCAGAATGGCATTTGCCGCATTCAGTCTGATACCGCATCCAAGGCGTTTTTTGTTTGTCACAAAAAGATCGTCTCCGACCAGCTGGATTCTGCCGCCAAGGCGTTCTGTCATTATTTTCCAGCCTTCCCAGTCATCTTCCTCAAGGCCGTCCTCAATAGAGACAATGGGGTATTTTTCCAGCAGCTCCTCATAATAATCGATCATTTCCCGGCTGTCCCGGAAAACATCTTCCCCTTTCATCTGACTTTCACCAGGGAAATAATATACTCCTCTTTCCTCATCATAAAGCTCACTGGCAGCCGCGTCAATGGCAATCACAATCTCTTTTCCTGCCTCATATCCCGCCCGCTCAACAGCCATGACAATCAGCTCCAGCACATCTTTTGAATCGGCCAGATCCGGGGCAAAACCGCCCTCATCTCCTACTGCTGTAGACAGCTTCTTTTCTTTCAGAATTATTTTAAGAAAATGGTAAATCTCCGTACAGATGCGGATTCCGTCCTCAAAAGATCCCGCGCCTGCGGGCATAATCATAAATTCCTGGAGATCCACGGTATTGTCCGCATGCTTTCCCCCGTTCAGAATATTCATCATGGGAACCGGGAGCTTCCGCGTATGACAGCCTCCCAGATACTGATACAGAGGAATTCTCAGCGCCATGGCGGCAGCTCTGGCTACCGCCATAGAGACTCCCAAAGTCGCGTTGGCTCCTGCACTGCTTTTGTTATCCGTGCCGTCCGCCTGAATAAGCAAATGATCAATATAGGACTGATTCAGAGCGTTTTCTCCCAGAACTGCTTCTGCAAGCTTTGTATTTACATTTGCAACGGCTTTTTTTACGCCAAGCCCCAGATATTTGTCCTTTTCTCCGTCCCGCAGTTCCACCGCCTCAAATTTCCCCGTGGATGCTCCGGAGGGAACCATAGCTCTTGCTGTATATCCATCAATTCCCACAATTCCTTCACCCACTGTGGCTTCCACTTCTACTGTTGGGTTGCCCCGGGAATCGAGCACTTGTCTTGCGTGAATTCTGCGCACAGGCAAATATCGCAACATGATTTTACCTCCTATAACTTGATGTAGTTATGGTTTCCTGAAAAGAGATTTTCTATTCATTATCAGGATTTTTTATAATTTTTTGATTATTCTCTTATTTTAATTTATTTAACAGATTTAAATAATACTTTTTATATTTTTTCAGTTTTTACTCTTGACATTTTCAGGCGAATCTGTTATAGTAAGTTCATAAAACAAAAGGGAACAAAAATTACAAAGGAGAGTGAGACCACCGAAAACGTAAGTGATTCTTCATAATCTGAGAAAAGGAGGTACAGACCACCAAAAACGTAAGTTGAATTTCATTATAATTTAAGAAAGGAAGGTACGGACCGCCGAGAACGTAAAATTGAAAAACCCGAATGTTTTATAAATTGACATCAGGAGGTTAATCCATTGGACAGTGAACATTAAAAAGAGCCAGCAGAAAATGAATCTGACGGCTCTTTTTTTATGTCAAAAAATAATTTTAAATTCCGGATGCGATTTCGTCTATGGCCGTTCCGCATATGTCTTTCTCGACAGACATATATATAAAAAGAAATTTTGTCAGGAGAAGTCCATGAAACAGCGTTTAAAAAAATCTGTCCTGACTGTTTTTTCCAGGCTCCTTCGCTCCGGAATTCCTTATATCTTTGCCGGAGCCTTTGCACTTGGCGCCTGCACAGGACAGCTGGTTTCCCGGATCAGTTCCTCCGGGACAGTTTCCGAATCAGCGGCATCTGCTCTTTCCGCGGAATCCGCAAACTGGGGGCTCAGCTTCCAGGAGAACGGCCGGTGTCCTGTGGGAAACGCCACCATTGAGGAACTGGCAAAGTATGACGCATTCTATGCTCAGGATACAAAAGAAAAGGTAATTTATCTCACATTTGACGCCGGATATGAGAACGGAAACACACCGGCAATTCTGGATGCACTGAAAAAACATCAGGCCCCCGCCGTCTTTTTTGCAGTAGGCAATTTCATTGAAGACAACCCGGAGCTGATCAGGCAGATTGTAGAAGAGGGACATATCATCGGAAATCACACAATGACACATCCGGACATGTCCGGAATTTCCTCACTGAAATCTTTTGAAAATGAATTAAAAGGTGTGGAGGAACTTTATGAAAGCATCACAGGAGAACCCATGGAAAAAATTTACCGTCCTCCCCAGGGAATCTACAGCACAGAAAATCTTTCCATGGCAAAGCAGCTTGGGTACCGCACATTTTTCTGGAGTCTTGCTTATGTGGACTGGATTCAGGATCAGCAGCCTTCAAAAGAAGAAGCTTTCAGCAAACTTCTGACAAGGATTCATCCCGGGGCCATTGTGCTCCTTCACAACACCTCCTCAACCAACGCCGCCATACTTGACGAACTTCTGACAAAGTGGGAAGAAATGGGCTATCGATTCGCCTCATTGCACGAACTGACCGGAGCATAAGCCCCGGCCAGTTGCCGTTGTCCTTTCGCCGTGCCTGAAAAGGCCACAGCAAAAGCATTATTCTTTTTTTTCTGTATGCAGGTCTTCCTTAATCTGACTGCTGGAAATCTCCGGAGTGCGGGGAAGATAGATCACCTCGCATCCTTCTTCCTTCAGAAAATCAAATTTTCCTTTCCAGTCATCTCCCATTACGAAAGTGTCTACATGGTATTCTTTTATGTCTGTTCTCTTCTGCTCCCAGCTTTCCTCAGGAATAACCAGATCCACATAGCGAATGGCTTCCAGAAGCTGTTTGCGCTTTTCATAGGAAAAATAGCACTTTTTTCCTTTCTCTTTCCAGTTAAATTCGTCTGTTGACAGAGCAACAATCAGATAGTCTCCATGCTGCTTTGCCCTGCGCAGAAGATTGATATGCCCGTAATGGAGCAGATCAAAGGTTCCGTATGTGATAACACGTTTCATTCGTCAGCTTCCTCTCCTCATGTCCTGTACAGAACCAATTTATCTGTTCAGAGTACGGATGCAGTAATCATAAATACGCAGATAGGTTT
>DWYN01000078.1 GCA_019118645.1 Candidatus Blautia excrementipullorum
CAACTGATATTTTCCGTTGTCTTTTCTGTAAAAGAGTTTCTCCCACGTTTCTTTTTTAAAAGTCTTCTGAAACTCCAATATTACATCCTCACTGACTTCATAACACTTCTGACAGATGGAAGGCCCGATCGCTCCATATATGTTCTCCGCTTTCGATCCATAAGCCTCCTGCATTTTCCGCACTGTCACCGCTCCGATTTTCCCCGCTGTTCCTCTCCATCCGGAATGAGACAGCCCAACGGCCCGGCGCACCGGATCCACAAAATACAGCGGGACACAGTCCGCGTAAAATGTGGCCAGAACAACTCCCGGCACATCCGTAATCATTCCGTCTACATCCTCATAGCTGCCCGGTCTGACGATTCCATTTCCTCTGTCTTTTTCAGTCATTACTCTTACGTTGGCAGTATGCGTCTGGCTGGAAGCGGCAATATCTTCAGGCCGGAAGCCAATCGCCTTCGAAATTCTCCTGAAGTTCTCCCTGACAGCCGCCTCCTCATCTCCTCTTGTAAAACTGAGATTCATGGATGAATAGATCCCCCTGCTCACACCTCCCAGACGTGTACTGAAGCCATGAAGGATCCCGGGCAGCTTTTCCAGATCCGGAAAAGTGAGATAAGTCACCCCTTCGGATTCATTTATATTCATATGAGAACCTTCGTTCTCCTGCCATTTTATCTTCATTTTCCTGTCTTCTCCACTATTGTATTTTCAGCAGCAGTCAAAAGCATTTTTAATCCAGTGAATCTTTTTTCCGTCAAAAGCGACTACGTCAAACCGGCAGTCCGCCTCCTGTCCATATCCGTACCGCAGCAGATAAAACTGTGCTGTACGGCTGATCATCCTCTGTTTTTTTCTGTTCACAGCCGCTGCCGCTCTTCCGCTCTGTTCCGTATGTCTGTATTTTACTTCCACAAACACCAGATAAGCTCCGTCTTTTGCAATCAAATCAATTTCTCCTGTTCTGCACCGGAAATTACGCCGGATCACAGACAGGCCTCTCTGTTCCAGAAAAGCAGCTGCCCGGTCTTCATAACAGCTGCCTATCCTGCGCTTATTCACCTGTTTCACCAATTCTTAATTTTGTGTAGGCATCTTCCGTCTATCAAAACCGCAGGTCTTTTCTCGTCAGTTCTTTCAGGCATATTTTCAGACAAAATGTGTAATAAACGTTTTTCTATGTATGAGCGACGGGCCATATTTCTTCAGGGCCGCAATATGCTCCGCAGACCCGTATCCCTTATTGGAGGCAAAACCGTATTCCGGAAGAGTCTCATCATATTTTTCCATCATCCGGTCTCTTGTCACCTTTGCCACAATGCTGGCCGCAGCAATTGATGCGCATTTTGCATCCCCCTTGATAATCGGCACCTGTGGGATATCCATCCCGGGAATCGTCACCGCATCGTTCAGAAGAAGCTGCGGCCGCACCGACAAGCTGCTTACTGCCTGACGCATGGCCTCATAGGTTGCCTGAAGAATATTAATTTCGTCAATGCGGGCAGGTCCCACCATACCGGTTCCGACAGAAACAGCCTCTTTCAAAATCACTTCATACAGCTCTTCTCTCTTTGCCGCAGTCAGCTTTTTTGAGTCATTCAGATAAAGAATCCTGCTGTCCTTCGGAAGAATCACCGCACAGGCCACTACCGGCCCTGCCAAAGGCCCTCTTCCCACCTCGTCGATTCCGCAGAGATACCCCAGATGCCCGTACTTTTTTTCATACTGCATCATCTGTTCCATGCGCAGCTTCTCCGCCTCCAGCTTTTCCTGTTTTTTTCTGCACTGCTCCAGGATTTTCTGAACCCCCTGTCTGGCATCCTTCTTATAAAATTCATAAAGTTCCTGCCGCTGCTCCACAGGGGCTTCGTCAAATTCCCGGCGGATTTCTTTTATTGTCTTCATTTTTCCTTCTCCGCCCATTCCAGCGTAATTCTGCCGATCTTTCCGCTGCGGAAGTCATCAAAAATCACTCCGGCAGCCTTCTCATAATCCAGTTCCTCGCCGCGTTTCAGACATCCCCTGGCTTTTGCAGTCTCTTCCAAAACAGCCAGCGGGCTGTTCTCCTCCGATACGCCATAGCGTTTTGCCAGGACTCCCGGATAACGGCTTTTCAGATACTCAATCAGCAGAAGAGACAGCTCCTCCATATTCAGGAGATCATCTTTAATAGATCCTATACAGGCGAGACGCTCTCCCACTTTCTGATCCTCAAATTTCGGCCAGAGGATTCCGGGTGTATCCAGAAGCTCCACATTTTTATTCAGGCGTATCCACTGCTTGCCTCTGGTAACGCCCGGCTTGTTTCCGGTTTTGGCGCAGGCTTTTCCGGCAAAGGTGTTAATAAACGTAGATTTTCCTACATTCGGAATTCCTGCCACCATGGCCCTGACCGGCCGGTTTTTAATTCCCCGCCTTCTGTCCCGCTCTATTTTTTCTCTGCAGGCTTCCTGAATCATGGCCTGTACCGCCTTCATCCCTCCGCCGTTCCGGGAATCCACTTTTACCACATGAAAGCCTTTCTTTGTGAAGTACTCTTTCCAGGCTTCATTCTGGCGTTCATCGGCCAGATCCGCCTTGTTCAGAAGTATCAGCCTGGCTTTATTTTGCCCAAGTCTGTCTATATCCGGATTCCTGCTGGAAAGCGGAACCCTTGCGTCGACAAGTTCTATGATCAGGTCAATCAGTTTCAGATCTTCCTGCATCTGACGCTTCGCCCTGGTCATATGACCAGGATACCACTGTACATTCATACAATACCTATCCTTTCATTAATCCCATCTTCTCAAAAGGAGAACAGGTAAACCATATCTTACCCACAATATAACGTTTTTTCACCATACCGATATCCGAGTACCTGCTGTCCTCACTGTTGTTGCGGTTGTCTCCCAGCACAAAATACTCTCCGGACTTCAGACTGACACCGTTTTCCGCAAGTCCGGGATTTACAATTTCCGGAAAGTTTCCGCTCTCATCATACAGCTCTCCGTCAATATAAATCTGGCCGTCCCGAATCTGAACGGTTTCTCCCGGCAGCCCGATCACCCGGCGGATATGAAGGGCCGCATCATCGCTGGCGTTTGTGCGGAATACAATAATATCTCCCCTCTGAGGAGACGATACCTTGTAGATCACCCGGTTCATAAAAAAGCGATCCCCCACAGACAGCGTCGGCTCCATGGAACTCTCCTGCATAGTCACCGTCTGGAACATGAGCACAGCTACCAGAGCGGCGAACACCAGAGTCACCGCGATCTCAAATGCCCAGCGGAGCCCTTTTCTCACCTTCTCATTTTCCAGATGTGATTTCAGTTCCAGAAATTTTGGATGCTCTTTCCAGTTTTTTATCTTCCCGATATCCATAGCTTGTTCCTCTCCATGCGAAAGTCATATCTGTCACAATTGCCTGAAATACAGGCTTTTTCTCCGACTGATAAACAAAGAGGGACAATAGCTCTCCGTTATTGTCCCTGCTTCTGAAACTTCTGAAATTTTCATTATCTTACGCGTTCTTTTACCTTCGCAGCTTTTCCTACACGATCTCTCAGGTAGTTCAGCTTTGCACGGCGAACTTTACCGCGGCGCACAACTTCCACCTTTACTACATGCGGGGAATGAAGCGGCCATGTCTTCTCAACGCCGATGCCGTTAGAATTCTTTCTTACAGTAAATGTTTCTCTTGAGCTTCCGCCCTGTCTCTTCAGAACAGTTCCCTCGAAAACCTGAACTCTTTCACGGTTTCCCTCTTTGATCAGCGCGTGCACTCTTACAGTGTCTCCTACGCGGAACTCCGGCACTTCTGCTTTTAACTGCTCAGACTCGATGTTTTTGATAATGTCGTTCATTTCTTTCTCTCCTATTCTTCTGGATGTTCTTAATACATAAAATCTGTAACAGAGGACCATCTTTTTTACAACAGCTATGATTATACTATAGAAAATTCTTCTTTGCAAGAAGTTTTTTCGGTTTTTATGGATACCCGCAGGACAGTCACTATCCAAGGGCTACGTCAAGAATCATCATCAGCACGAATCCGAAGGCAAAGGCAATGGTTCCTGCATTGCTGTGCGCACCCTCGCTTGCCTCAGGAATCAGCTCCTCAACCACCACATAGATCATCGCACCTGCTGCAAACGCCAGAAGATATGGAAGCATCGGAGAAATATAGGAAGCCAGAAGAAGAGTGGCTGCTGCCGCCACCGGCTCCACCGCTCCCGACAGCGCGCCGTAGGCAAAGGATCTTCTTCTTGAAATCCCGGCTCCCCGCAAAGGCATGGAAATAATGGCTCCTTCCGGAAAATTCTGAATGGCGATCCCCAGGGACAGGGTAAGAGCGCCAGCCATTGTCACGGAGCTGTTTCCAGCAGCAGCCCCTGCCAGAACCGCGCCGGCGGAGAGCCCCTCCGGAATATTGTGAAGGGTAACGGCAAGGACAAGCATTGTTGTTTTTTTTAAAGCCACCTTCGGGCCTTCCGACTCCTCGCTGCCCAGGTGAAGATGAGGAACCGCTCTGTCCATCGCCAGCAGAAACGCAATTCCTCCTAAAAATCCCACGGCCGCCGGCAGAAAGGCAAGCTTTCCCATATGCCCGCTCATATCCATGGCCGGTATCAGAAGCGACCAGACTGAAGCCGCCACCATCACTCCGGAAGCAAAACCGAGAAATATTTTCTGTACCAGCGGGCTCAGCTCTCTCCTCATAAAAAACACACAGCCGGCTCCCAGTGTCGTACCGATAAACGGAATCATAATTCCCAGAAATAAATTCATCAGCAAATCCTTTCCCTGCAGTCGAATATAATCCGACGCCGCTGCACAGGCGTCCCGATCTTTTACTTTGCTAGTATATCACAATTCGCCTTACAGCATCCATGTTATTTTCAGTATATGCCCGACAGCCGCCAAGCGTTCTGCAGCAGCAGAATTTTTACTGCTGCTGTGTTTCTCCCGAAGCTGCTGCGGCTTCCGTTGGAGATACAGAAGCCTCCGTCTCCGCAGCTTCTTCTGTGCCGCCGTCCGCCGCAGCCTCCTCCTGGCTTTCCTGATCGCTGCTCATAATCTCGTTCAGCTCCTCTATCATCTCATCATCCTTCAGGCGGAACTTTACTTCTACTCTTCTGGATGCGTCCTTATCCACATTTCCTTCTGCGTCCAGCACCGGGTTGGACATGGAATGGCCGTTGACTGTAAGATAATTCTGCAGATCCTGGCTTTGATCCCCGGTCAGGAAATTCCCCTGTATATCCAGAAGGTACTGTGCCACCGCCAGAGAACGCATCTGAGAGAGATAAAGGTTATAACTGTAATCTCCGTCCGTATCCGTATATCCGTCAATAATAATTTCCGCCAGATACGGCATATATTCTTCCTGAAGCAGCACCTGGCAGTAAATGGGAAGGATCTGTTCCAGTACCGCTTTTCCCTCATCGGTAAGCTCTGACTTATCATAGTCAAACATTACATTGGCATCCAGTGTCAATGCGCCAGTCTGAGAATCAATATCCACATTTACATTATTTTTCGCGAATTCTGCCCGCAGAGCCTCAATTACGTCAGCCTTTACGCCAATAATCTGGTCAATCTGCGCCTGCTGGTCCGCCAGCAGAGCAGTCTTTTCATCCAGATCGGCTTTCTGGGCGTTCAGCGTATCCTCCTGTTCCTGAAGCTGGGAAGCCAGCTGTGCCAGAAGCTGCTCCTGCTCTTCCAGCTTTTCATCCTGTGTTTTGAGCTGCTGATCCTGATCCTGCAGCTTTCCCTGCTGTTCGTCAAGCTCATTCTGCTGGGCCAGGATTTCCAGTGTATATTCCTCCTGCATGGCCAGGCGTTCTTTCTGCTCCTGGACGCTTTCGTTATAGCTTTTCTGAGCCTGGAACAAAGTCACGCACATGATCAGTACAAACAGAAGCAGCACGCCCGCCATCATATCGGAATAGGAACGCCAGACATTAAATCCCTGATCTTCTGATTTTTTTCTTCTGCGCATCTGTCTCTCCTTTTATCTGAACAAACCGAATTTTCCTTTTCCGGAAGCCTTCGCCATCTCTCTGATATTCCTGGACATCTCTTCCAGGATCTCCTGCTGCTGTTCATTCTGGGCCGTCAGGATTTCCTGAAGCTTCTCCAGGGTTTCATTCTGCTGATTTCTGCCGGCGGAAAGCCGGATCTCTCCTCTGTCTTTTGCTGCCGTAATATCTGACAGCAGTCTGCGCACCTGATCCATCGTTCTGTAAGAGCGCTTCTGATACTCTGCAAATTCCTGCAGTCTGGCGTCAAATTCCTCCACCACGCGCCGGTTGGATTCCAGCAGATCGGTACCGGCCTTTCCCGCGGCGGATACACGGTCCATTCCCTGCGCGGCCGCTTCCACATACTTCTGCATGGTCTGGTTGCAGGCCACCCAGAATTTTGCAGATGAAGTTTCCGCCTCCTTAAGATAATCCGCCAGGTGATGATAATCTGCCTGCTGCTGTTTCTGTATGATCTGATTATCCTGCACCAGACGGTTGGCTGTATCCAGGTACTGTTTCTGGCTCTTTCCCGACTCTTCCATAATTTTTTTCATGGCAGCCTCATGCTGTACATATGAGTCGCTGAGCTGACGGCTCATTGCCTGGTAGAGATTTGTCGTATAATTGGTATTGTCTGTCTGAGCGTCTTTCAGCCTTTCCAGCGCCTTTCCGAAATCTTCAAACTGCGTCTGAAAAGAAGTATTCATTTCTTTCAGAAAAGCGTCCAGGATCTCCTTCACCGCATCCTCCTGGCAGCGCGTCACGGAAGAAACAAGAACATCCAGAGAATCATTCATTTTCTGGAAGGTAGGCGTAATTACCTTTTCAAAACTGTCAGCCATTTTCACAGAAAACTCCTCCGCCATCTGGTTCATGGCCGCCGTCTGGTTTTTCTGGCTGGACACAAGAAGATTCATGGATTCGCTCTCCGCCGTAGGCATTACATATGTATGAAATCTGCCAAGAAATGCCTGCAGGCCTTCTGTCATGGACGAATATTCGCTCTTCATCCCATAGCTGTACACAATAGACAGAGAAATTCCGTAAATTGAAGTCAGGAAAGCCACCTTAATGCCGTCCACCAGCGCAGAAACCGAGTTTGTCATCGCCTCATAATTGGAGGGCTCGAAGTTTTTCAGTCCCCATACAAGTCCTACGAAGGTTCCGAGGATTCCAAGACTGGTGAAAATATCCGGCGCCATCTCCAGAAGGCGCTTGTGAATATGATTGTCCAGCTCCTCTTCATTAAAGTATTCCTCGATATCGGCAAGGCCTTCCTCGCTTTTCGCAATCTCATCCGTAAAATCATTCATTCTCTTATCCAGGTACTTATGCTGAAAAATCCCATTAAGAGACGGAATCCTGCCTGGTTCCGCCTTTCCCGGCGTCTGGCAGATATTCTGGATCCCGTCCGCTCCATTCCGGAAAGCCCGCGCCAGATCGTTCATGCGAAACATTCCGCCGAACAGGCAGATAAAATAAATCACTACCATTACCGCAAGGAAAACGAAATTGTAAACCAGCACACTGACCGCACCCTGGCCTACATACAGCGTCATTCCTATGCCGGCAGCGAGAACTGCCAGAAACAGTAAGGTGTTTGCTATCTTTTTTCCCATAATCATCCTCCTTAGATGTATAATTCTCGCTTTTTTACCATAATAGCATATCATTTCTGACATCACAAGCTGTCTTTTCCACTTTCCCGGATCTCCGGAAAGTGAAGCATAGTACTGCAAAAATGCCGGCGCCGCCTGTTTACTCAGGCCGGCGCCGGCATATGAATTTTTCCGAAAAGCATCTGAAATATCGTGCAAATGTCAGTAATATGTTTTATCCTCCGCCAAAAGAACCGCCCGGCCGTTTCTGACATCCACAATATTCACGCCGCAGTTTGGCGGAACACTGCCATGCCAGAAATTTTCAGGATCCTGATACACATTCTGCAGCAGAGCCCTGACCGCACATCCATGGGACGCAATCAGAACCGTTTTATCTTTCAGGGAGGCATCGTGAACCTTTTCGTCCCAGAAGTCTTTCGTCCTGGCAAGAATATCTGAAATATTCTCCCCCTTTTCCGGACGCTGAAATTTCCAGGGATCTGTGAAAAAAATTTTCATTTCCTCACTGAGAATATTTCCATTCTCATCTTTAAACCTGGTTCCCTCCAGCACGCCGAAGTCAATTTCCTGTATCCTCCGGTCCGGAATCACCGGAACCCTGTCCGCTCTTTTTCCCAGCACAAGGCGGGCGGTTTCGACGGCTCGGTGGAGCGGACTGGTAAAGCAGATGTCAAAGGGTACATCCCGCAAAGCTTCTCCCGTCTTTTCCGCAAGGCGCACCCCCTCCGGGGCAAGAGGGATATCCACCGCCCCCTGCACCTTTTTCAGCTCATTCCATTCCGTCACTCCGTGTCTGATAATATAAAGCCGCATCAGCTTCTCAGCTCGATTCCAAGTGAGGTCAGTCCGTTGAGGATTTTCTTCATCACCGCGGTAATGTCTGCCTCCTCCAGTGTTCTGTCATGATCACGGAATACAACAGAGTACGCCATGGATTTATACCCTGCTTTAATCTGAGCTCCTTCGTATACATCAAAAAGATGATAGGATTCCAGAATCTTTCCGCCTCTCTGTTCCAGCATATTTTCGATATCTCCGGCAAGAACAGACTTGGGAACAACCATGCTCAGGTCTCTTGTCACCGCCGGATATTTTGCAATTCCGGTGTATTTATGGTCAAAACCGGCAAATTCCAGAATATCGAGAATATCAATCACTGCTATATATGTTTTTTCTCCGATACCATAGCTGTCCGCCACCAGCGGATGTACCTCGCCGAGATAACCTACGGTCTTTCCTTCATAAACAATATTTGCCTGTCTTCCGGGATGAAGGTAAGGTTTTCCGCTGTCCGGGGTATAGTGAACCTTCTTTTTCATTCCCGCTTTCTCGAAGAACTCTTCGCAGACGCCCTTCATGTCAAAGAAGTCGCCGTCCCCGTACATACCGAGCGTAAAGTGCACTCTCTCTACCGGAAGCTCCGTCAGCGGCAGGGCCTTTGGAAGATAAACTTTGCCGATCTCATAAAGACGGACATTTTTGTTTCTTCTGTTATAGTTGGTTGCCAGAGAGCTGAGCATACCGTTCAGAGTAGTCGTGCGCATGATACTGTAGTCCTCTCCCAGAGGATTGCTGATTGTAATCACTTTTCTCAAATCGCTGTCTTCCGGAATTCTCAGTTTATCGAATACTTTTGGGCTCTCAAAGGAATAGGTCATTCCCTCGGAAAAGCCGCAGTACTCGGCAATATCCCTTGCCACCTGCTCAATTCTGAGCTTAAACGGCATTTTTCCAGTGGTAGATTCTCCCTTTGGAAGGGTGGTAGGAATCTTGTCATATCCGTAAAATCTTGCCACTTCCTCAGCCACATCTGCTGTACAGTGAATATCCTGACGGAAGGTAGGCGCTACGATCTCGTTTGTTTCTTCGTCATAGGAAAGCTCTACGCGGGCAAGATATTCCAGCATCTCTTCCTTCGTAAGCTCCGTTCCCAGAATGTGATTGATTCTTTCCGGCTCAAAGGGAACTCTGGCCGGCTCTCTTGTCTCACAGCAAACGTCCACGATTCCGCCGACCACTTCGCCGGCTCCCAGCTCTTCCATCAGCTGGCAGGCGCGGTTAATAGCAGCCTCTGCGTTGTTGGGGTCCAGACCCTTTTCAAATTTTCCAGAAGCATCTGTACGAAGCCCGATACGTTTGGAGGACAGACGGATATTGGTTCCGTTGAAGCAGGCAGCCTCAAAAAGCACCGTATGCACATGGTCCGTGATCATAGAGTTTTCACCGCCCATGATTCCGCCGATTCCTACAGCTTTCTTTCCATCGCAGATCATCAGGACGTTTTCATCCATCGTTCTCTCCTGACCGTCCAGAGTCACAAACTTTTCTCCGGCTTCCGCACGGCGGACAATAATCTCTCGCCCCTCGATCGTATCCAGATCGTAGGCATGCATGGGCTGTCCGTATTCTTCCATCACATAATTGGTAATATCCACCAGGTTGTTGATCGGACGAATTCCGTTGGAGGCCAGACATCTCTGCATCCATTTTGGAGAAGGTCCGATTTTTACATTTTTTACAACTCTCGCTGTATAGCGGGGACAGAGATCCGGATCCTTTACGGTTACTTTGATATAATCAGAAGCTTTCTCGTCATTTCCGGTTTTCTTTACAACCGGCGGACAGAATTTTTTGCCGAAGGTTGCAGCCGCCTCTCTTGCAATCCCGATTACGCTGTAACAGTCCACACGGTTGGAGGTAATCTCATATTCGAAGACCACATCGTCCAGCCCGAGAGCTTTGACAGCGCTTTCTCCCACCACGGCGTCCTCCGGAAAAATGTAAATGCCGTATTCCGGCGCTTCCGGATACATTTCTCTGGTGCTTCCCAGTTCTTCAATGGAGCACATCATACCGCAGGATTCCACGCCGCGAAGTTTTCCTTTCTTGATCGCAACCCCGCCCGGAGTCTTTTTGCCGTCGTGGCCTCCCGCCACACGGCCTCCGTCCAGAACCACCGGCACCTTGTCTCCTTCCTTCACATTCGGGGCTCCGGTTACAATCTGCACGGTCTCGGTTCCGATATCCACCTGGCAGATGATCAGTTTATCCGCATCAGGGTGTCTTTCAATCTTTTTAATCTGTCCGATCACAATTTTGTCCAGGTCTGCGTCCAGCTCTTCATAGCCTTCCACCTTCGTTCCCGACAGTGTCATGGCGTCCGTGTATTCCTGTGCCGTCACATCCAGATCCGGTACATACATTTTAATCCAGGACATTGATGTATTCATGTTTTTTATCCACCTTTCTATTCATTCCGCACCTGTCTCGGCGCTCTGTCTCCAGGGAACAGGTTTAGAACTGTTTCAGGAAACGAATATCATTCTCATATAAAAGTCTCATATCATCGATCTCATATTTCAGAAGAGCGATTCTCTCCAGACCTACTCCAAAAGCAAAGCCGGTATACTCATCCGGATCGATTCCGCACATTTTCAGCACGTTGGGATGAATGGAACCGCAGCCTAAAATCTCAATCCAGCCGGATCCCTTACAGAAACGGCATCCCTTTCCGCCGCATTTAAAGCAGGATACGTCCACCTCTGCGCTGGGCTCTGTAAACGGGAAATGGTGCGGGCGGAATTTTGTCTTTGTCTCCGGGCCGAAAAGCTCTTTTGCAAATTCTTCCAGTGTTCCTTTCAGATCCGCGAAAGTGATATGTTTGTCGATTACCATTCCTTCGATCTGATGAAAAGAAGGGGAATGGGTGGCATCCACTTCATCCGAGCGGAAAACTCTTCCCGGAGCGATCATGCGAATCGGAAGCTTTCCTTTTTCCATCACGCGCGCCTGTACGGGAGAAGTCTGGGAACGGAGCAGTATGGAGTTATTGATAAAAAACGTATCCTGCTCATCCCTGGCCGGGTGGTCTTCCGGAATATTCAGCTTGGTAAAGTTATAATCCGCGTATTCCACTTCCGGGCCTTCCACCACCTCGTAACCCATTCCGATAAAAATACGCTCTACCTCTTCAAGAGCGATGGTATTTGGATGACGGTGGCCGATTCTGGCCTTTCTTGCAGGAAGAGTTACATCAATAACCTCCGCCTTCATTTTTTCTTCACGGATTGCATCTTCAAGATTTTTTCTTGTCTCATCCAGAAGCGATTCAATCTTTGCCCTTGTCTCGTTTACAAGCTGTCCTACTTTCGGGCGCTCTTCCGGCGCAACATCCTTCATTCCTTTCAGAATTGCCGTCAGCTCTCCCTTTTTTCCAAGGTAAGCCACTTTGACTTCATTAAGCTTATCCGGTCCGTCTGCTTCCTGGATCCGTTTTCTGGCTGTCTCCGCCAGTTCCTGAAGCTTTTCCTTCATATTCATGGTTCATATCTCCTTTTTTCATATTTCCGCAAAAAACAAAAAACCGTCCCTCAGTAGAGGGACGGAAATCTCCGCGGTACCACCCTGGTTTCTGTATCTGACATACAGACTCTCAGTATCTGCTTAACGCGCAGTCACGACACTTCCTACCAGATCCCGGTACAGTCCGGGTTCCTTCAGAAATGCAGCTCCGGCGGGAAATTAAGGAACCGTCTGAACTTAAAGAAGCTTGCAGCCGGTGACTTCTTCTCTCTGAAAGAAAACAGCTCCCTGAAACGCCTTCACAGCTTTTCATCTTACATTACTATGCCACAGGAAAAAAAATCTGTCAAGATTTTTTCTGTTCTTCTTTCTCATTTCCATCTTCCTTCTTCTGCACCGCTTTTCTGAACTCTGCGAAAAACTGCTTTCTTTTCCGGGCAATCAGCTGCCAGAAACTGATCTGCGCCTGCCGGAACTGGTTTTCAAAATATGCGTTGATCTCTGCTCCGTACAGCAAGAGGTTCATGCAGCAGTACAGCCACAGCATTACCATGATCAGTGTAGAAAGACTTCCGTACATGCTGCTGACATTCGGGAAAAAAGTAAAATACAGCGAAAAAAAGTAAGAAAACAGCGACCAAGCAACCGCCGTCAGAAAAGCTCCCGGAACCTGGCTTTTCAGCGTGGCCTTCCTGTTGGGAAGATAGCGGTACAGCACCAGAAATACCAGGAACAGCATCACAAATACCAAAAAAGTTTTCGCGCTCAGAATACGGCCGATCACCCGCCCCAGAAAAGGAACGTACTCCATCGCCACATCGTAAATTCTGTTTCCCATAACCAGGAGCAGCAGGCTGAGGATCAGCGCAATCACAAACAGAAACATATACAGCATGGAATAAATCCTGTTCACCAGCCAGTTACGGGTCTCACGCACATGGTAAATGGTATTCAGCCCATTGATCAACGCCTGCATTCCCTTGCCGGATGACCACAGAGCCATCACAGCGGACACAGGAAGCACGGCAATGCTTTTGGAAAACACCTCCGCGACAATACTGAGCACAAATCCCTGAAGGTTTTCCGGAACAATCCCGATTATGACCTGGCGCACCACGCGGTAAGTCAGAGGCGTATACTGCACAATGGCCGTCAGAAACAATATAAAGGGAATAAAAGACATCATCAGGAAATACGCGGTCTGAGCAGCATATGCGCTTACATGATCGGCCCTGATTCTTTCCAAAAATCCCAGGATTAAATGAAGAGAACTTTTTTCTCTTATCTTTTCCATATTTTTTCTCCTGTTTCACTGCGCCCCGGCAGTTCATTCTGCACCGCCGGATACTTCTGGAATTTGCCGGCTTCCGGCGGCTTTGGCTCATTTCCGGCAAATATATCTGTTTTTTATCATACCATGAATCGGATACTCTGACAAGCCTGGCGGCCACGGCCGCCTTCCTCTTCTCTAGGGGGAATTTTTCCTGCCATACTAAACAGAGCAGCACGTTTTTCATTTTATCCGGGATATCTCCTGAATTTCCACATCTTTAAAAAAATAGTCCAGGATTTCCTCGCATGTATATCCCTGAGCTGCCATTTCATTGGCTCCGTTCTGGCTCATGCCCACTCCGTGCCCATATCCTCCTCCGGTAAGCAGTATTGAAGTCCCCGGCGTCTCTTCTGCCTGAAAATAAGAGCTGGGCAGCAAAGTTCCGCCCTCCGTGACAGTACCATCCTTTTCCGTAATCATACAGCCCTCCGGAGAAAGAAATTCTCTGATCGCATATTCTTCGTCCAGGAGAAAGGAACCCGCTTCTGTAGTCACTTCCAGTCCTGTCACCGCACCGCTTTCCTCTTTTCTTGTAACTTTCACGTCAAGAAGAGAGCCTTCTTTTTCAAGCTGTCCGACTGCCCTTTGTTCCAGATTTTCCCATGGTATCTCCACCTGCCACCAGCTCCAGGGCGACTGGGAGTCAAAGCTGCAGGGAACGCTTTTCAGATAGGAGGCCGCTTCCTCTGCTCCCCAGATCACATTTGTGCTTGTTGCTCCCGCGGAAGTGGAGAAATAATAGGCTTCCACCGGTTCCCCGTTCTGACAGAGAATTTTTCCCGAAGTCTCCCTCACTGCCCGGGTAGTTGTCTCCTGAGGCGCAATATTCTGATATACCTGATCATTTACGCTGTCATCCACGTCCGCCCCATAATCCGCCAGTTTTTTTTCCTGAATCTGCTTCCAGGCATAGGTTCTCGCGCAGATGGCCTGAGCCTTCAGAGCCTCCGTCTGATACCCGGAAGGCATTTCACTTGGCACCACCGCCTCCAGATAAGTCTCCAGAGGAAGCTCGTTGATAAGAAGATATCCCTCCTCCTGCCTGCTGATTTCAAGACTGCCTGCATATACCGGATTTCCGCTCTGGCGCTGTATGGACGTAATCTGTATGCCGCTTTCCCGGGGAGTTATTGTTACAGGCGGCGCTCCTGTTTCCAGGCTGTCAGGGCCATAAACCTTTTCCTGCCCGTCGCAGACCAGAGATACAGAAGGATGATAGTACGAGGTATACCCGGTGTCCATCAGGAGCACCCGGATCCTGGGCTCCTTCTGCGTCCCGGACGGTTCCTGACATTTGTCCTCCGGGGTTTCCTGCGCGTCTTCCTTTGTTCCGGAAATTTCCTCTCCCGAAGCTTCTGCAGCTGCGGAATCCATACATTCTTCTTTCTCCTGCTGTGCCTCCGATGCCTGCTTTTCCGCCGCTTTCAGATATTCTTCCTTCTGCTCCATCCGTGTTTCCAGCGCTCTGTTCATCAGTACTGTACAGCTCAGCAGAACCCCCAGCAAAAACTGATACCCATAAAAAAATCTGGTTTTCCTCATATGAAAAGTATATGAAGAAAACCAGAAAAATAATACTTTATTTATTTTTTACAGAAAAGCGATATACCGTCTCAGAATAATACCGTTCTCCCTTATTCAGCACAGGGGAATGAAAGTCTGGAACATTCACCGCGTTCGGCTCCACCTGTGTCTCCAGGCAAAATCCCTCCCGTTTACCATAAATATGACCGTTTTTCCCTTTTTCATGATCCACAAAATTTCCCGCATAAAACTGTACGCAGGGGCAGTCTGTAAGCACTTCCAATGCAATTCCTGTTTTCTCTGATCTGGCGCAGGCGATTTCCCGGATTTCCGCCATGTTGTATCCGTCTGTTACATAGTTGTGATCAAAGCCTCCCGTATATTTCAGCTGCTGAAAATCTGCCTCTATATCCTGTCCGATTCTTTTCTCCTTTCGGAAATCCATGGGAGTCCCCTCTACCGGCGTGTTCTGGCCAAGAGGAATGGAATCCTCTCTCACCGGCGTATAAAGCTGCGCATGAATCTTCAGATACTGATCCAGGATTTTGCCGCTACCCTCACCGTCAAGATTAAAATAAGAGTGGTTTGTCATGTTCGCCACTGTAGTCTTGTCACTGACGCCTTCATAGACAATGCGCAGAGCATTCTCCTCTGTAAATTCATATGTAACGGAGACATCAAATTCTCCCGGAAAGCCGTTTTCTCCATCGGGGCTGATTCTGGAAAAAGTAACGCTGTTCTGATCATTGGAAATATATTCCGTCTTCCACATCTTCTTCTCAAAGCCGTCCGGTCCGCTGTGGAGATTGTTTTCACCCTCATTTTTTTCAAGAATTACCTCTTGTCCGTCCAGTGTAAAACGGGCGCCTTCAATTCTGTTGCCGCTTCTTCCAATGGTTGCGCCAAAGAAACATCCGTTTGTCAGATATCCTTCTATGGTGTCATACCCCAGAACCACATCCGTCAGCGTCCCATTCCTGTCCGGTACACAGAGCTTTGTCAGAAGCGCTCCGTACTGCAGCACCTCCGCATACGCTCCGGAACGGTTTTCCAGATGGAAACACCGAATCTCCTCTCCGGACGGCAGTCTGTCGAAAATTCTTTCTGTAACCATATTTTTCCCTCCCACTGCTGGTTTCTGCCTTCAAAAAAAGAGCCCTCAAAATGGCTCATCTTTTTTAACTCCCGGAATGCCGTTCCCTTCTTTTTGACGCCTAGCCGCCGCTAGGTGGGTGTCCTCAACAAAATGATCTGCCTACCACAACGAGAGGTCTGACATCACATTTGCGATGTTGGATTCCCTTCTTGTCAATGTAGGTTCAAAAATGGAAGGGGCCTCGCACATCCCAGGATTTCTGTTACTTTTATTGTACTCTATTATATGCTCTTTTTCAACATTTTATTCGAATATATTTCTGTTTGTTTCCGGAATCTCTGTTTTTCTCATCCGATTCCCAGAATTTTTTTGACAGCCGAGGGCATTTCCACCGCATCCACTACGGTATCATGGAGCACAGGCGCTGTACGGATTTCCTCCACAGCTTTTGGAACTTTGACTCCGGTCAGGGCAGAAAGCGCGTCCGCCAGCGCAAAATCATCAAGTCCCTGGTATCTGTCAGAAATTGCGTCCATAACGCTCCTTGTAAATTTATATGGGCTTGCCGTGGAAGCTATGACTGTAGCTCTGTCATCTCCAGTGTCACGAAGATATTTTTGGTAAACTCCTGCCGCCACAGCCGTATGCGGATCAATCACATAGCCGGAACCGTAATAGGTAGCGCTAATCGCTTCCCTGGTTTCTCCTTCACTGCAGAAGTTGCCGTAAAAATCGCCGAGGCCTTCTCTCATCTCCTCAGTAATCGTATATTCTCCGCCTCGGCTCAGAGCTTCCATAAACTCCCTGCACTTCTTTGCATTCTCTCCTGTCAGACGGTAAATCAGACGTTCCAGGTTACTGGAGATCAGAATATCCATCGATGGAGAGGACGTCAGAATAAAATCTCTGTTTCTGTCATAAGTTCCTGTGCGGAAAAAATCAAAAAGCACTTTGTTTTCATTGGAAGCGCAAATCAGCCTGTTTACGGGAAGTCCCATCAGCTTCGCATAGTAAGCGGCCAGGATGTTTCCGAAATTACCGGTCGGAACTACCACGTTGATCTCCTGTCCTGCCTGGATTTCCCCGGACTTCACCAGTTTCCCGTAAGCATATACATAATAAACAATCTGAGGCACAAGACGTCCGATATTGATGGAATTTGCGGAGGAGAACTGATAGCCTGCCGCTTCCAGCTCTTCTGCCAGCTCCCGGTCGTTGAACATGCGCTTCACCGCACCCTGTGCATCGTCAAAGTTCCCGGTAATGCCTACCACATAAGTATTGTTTCCCTTCTGAGTCACCATCTGTTTTTCCTGGATGGGACTCACTCCGTGTTTCGGGTAAAAAACAATAATCTTTGTTCCCGGCACATCCGCAAAACCTGCCATTGCCGCCTTTCCGGTATCTCCTGACGTGGCGGTGAGAATGACAATCTCTTTGTCCGTCCGGTTCTTTTTTGCAGCAGTAGTCATAAGATGCGGCAGAATAGAAAGGGCCATATCCTTGAAAGCAATCGTAGCTCCGTGGAACAGTTCCAGGAAATAAGCCCCGTCCGCTTTATGAAGAGGCGCAATCTCCTCTGTGTCAAATTTGGAATCATAAGCTCTGGCAATACAGTTTTTCAGTTCCTCTTCTGTATAATCTGTCAAAAAACGGCTCATCACTTCATAGGCGGTATCCTGGTATGTCATTTCCGCAAGCCGCTCCATCGGCACATCCAGATCCGGTATCCTGGTGGGGACAAAGAGTCCGCCGTCCTCGGAAAGACCTTTTAAAATTGCCTGGGAAGCTGTCACTGTCTCCCCGTTTCCTCTGGTGCTTTTATATAATACCTGCATGCTGTTCCTGCCTTTCTTTTCTTTCTCACATCTGTGCGGTGCTTCATTTTCTTCTGCAACATTGTACCATGTTCTTTTCTAAAATGCCATAGTAAAAATAAGAAAACCCCGCGGCTGTATTTCCGCAGGGTCTTTTTTGCTCTTTTCTGTGCCTTGTCTATTATTCCGCCGTCTTCTCGGCTTTTACCATCTGTACTGTCCCGCTGCTTTCCTTCTGGGAATCAGAAGCGTCTTTCTTTTCTCCGGAAGCTTCCTCCGGATAAGTATAAAATTCATGAACGCCATGCTTAAACAGCCTGGTCAGATCTTTTTCGAACCACGCGATATTATGTTTTTCCGCTGCGGACTTCTGAATAAAAAACAGAGCGCCCTCCGAATAATCCACGCCTTCCAGAGCCATTCTGACGGCTTCCTTCGTCTCATCCGAAATAGTCACTTCATAAATTCGTCCGTCTGCCACAGGGGAAAACTGCGGAACTCCGTTATCGTATTCCCATATGACCTCTGTGATATTATCTGGAAATTCCGGATGGTTTACACGGTTCATAATTACGTTCGCGATCAGGACACGGCCTTTGATATCTTCCGTACCGGCTTCGGCTTCAACGATTTTCAGCAGATTTTCATAGTCCGTATCCGACATCATTGTGGCGGAAGACGCAAGAGAAATCGCCTGTGAATCAAAATCATCCACCGCCGCAGCCATAGACTCGCTTACATTCAGCTCCTGTACACTGCTGCGTACCTTCTGAACCCGCTGGCCTACCACCACATGTTCGCAGGAAGTTCCAATCCGGTAAATCTCAGATCCCACTTCCGGAGCGGCGCTTACACCGGAAGCTACTCCGGCAATTCCTGTTGGAAGATCGTAATCCACACTGCTCACGCTGCTGGATGCAGCCGCTGAATCAGAAGCTGCATACACCTGATTCTTTTTTTCATTTCCGGCAATCCTTAATCCCAGCGACAGAGTGATTACCGTAACAGCACATATGCTCAGCGAGAAAAATCCATGCAAAGACGGATTTCCTTTTCTTTCACTTTTTTTATGGTTGTCCGATAATTTTGCGTTCCTCATAACATTTACATTCCTTGCATTTCATATGTTTTTATTTTTTTGTAACATTTTCGTAATGCATAAGAAAATTATATTTAATAAGCAATGATATGTCAAGCAATTTTTTCCTGTCTTGTACATATTCACCAATTTATTCCTGAAAACAGCAAAAATACAGGATGTTTTTCATAAGAATCCGCTTCAATTTGTATTATATTCGTCCTTGCCTGCATCGTCAAGAAGTTTCCTCCGACAAGATTCGCCCATACCTGCTCCTGCATCCTTCAGCAGCCGGAACGGCATCCTTACTCTTTACAGAGAATGTCTCAGAGCTTCCACGGGTTTCTGCCCTGCCGCTTTGTTTGCCGGATAAAGCCCAAACAAAATTCCTGTCACCGCAGAGAACCCCATTGCAAAGGCGGCTACCCGAAGATCCATTTCAAACCGCATAGAATCCGTAAAGAGCCCTGCTGCCTTTAAAATCACCCAGGATACGGCGATCCCCGCAAGGCAGCCCATGATACTGACCAGCAAAGCCTCCATTAAAAACTGCAGAAGAATGGTCCTCTTTTTGGCCCCTATGGCTTTTCGGATACCGATCTCTCTTGTTCTCTCCGTAACGGAAACCAGCATAATATTCATAATTCCAATTCCGCCTACCAGAAGAGAGATCACTGCAATGCCTCCAATCATCAGAGTCATGGTGCTGTCTACATTTTCCATCGCCTCCATGATCTCAGACTGATCGGTAACTGTAAATGCATCCTCGTCATTTTCAAAACGCTCTAGAAGAAGAGGCTCCAGCGCTCTCTGGGCATAATCAAGAGTCTCGCTGCTTGATGCGGAAACACAAAGCTGTGTCACATCCAAAATATTATCGGCAATTCTTGTCATTGTAGAAAAAGGGATATAACCTGTCAGCGCAACTGTGCTGTCCGAATCATCCTCATCTGAACCGGAAAAACCGCTGCCCATGTTTCCGGTGAGAGAGGAAGCGCTCTCCTCATCCAATACTCCGATCACCAGAAAATTTCTCCCTTCCAGAGAAATCGTTTCTCCTGCAGCATCCAGCCTTCCAAGGAGTTCAATGGCGGTGTCCGGCGTCAGCACTACCACATAGGAGCTGTTCTCAACATCTGCATTTTTCAGAAATCTTCCTGAAGCCATATGAAAATCCTGAATCTGCGCATAACTTCCAGTGGTGCCGATCAGCGTCATGGATCCACTGGTATATCCATTTTTTGCAGTAACGCTTGTGCTGGCCACAGGGGCGGCGGCCTCAATTTCCTCAGGTTCTGTAAATTCCGAAATTTCACTTAGCCTTAAAGGATTCTCCTTATCGTCCTGAATCCTTACTGTAAGATAGCTGGCCCCCATCCCTGAAATTTCATCCGTGACAGACTCTGCCGCCCCTCCGGCATATCGCCGTTCCCAAAATCTCCGTTTCCTCCTGAGGCGTCTCCCGGCATTCCGCCCTCGCCGGAACCGCCCGCTTCCGGTCTTTCGTCTCCGGAAGCGCCGCTTCCGTTTTCCGAAGCCGAACCGCTTCCGCTCCGCATGTAGTATACCTTATCGCCTTCTTCCAGCCCCTCCGTAATTTCCACCGTGTTCCTGTCCGAAAGGCCGGTGGAAATATCTGTTTCTCCGGAGAGTGTTCCATCCTCTTCTTTTTCCGTGTATACGTAAGTCCTGTCCCCCTGTTCTCGGAGGGCGTTCATCGGAAGAGTGAGAATCTGAGATCTCTCCTCGATGGTAATCACTGCCGACGCGTTCATTCCTTCCCGCATTTCCTCGTCTCTTGGAACAGTAATTTCTACAGAATATTTTGCCACACCGCCGTTTACACTGGCCGTATTTCCGATCTTTGTCACTTCTCCCTGAAACGTCTTATTCTCAATGGCGTCAAAAGTAATTTCCGCTGTCTGCCCAAGCTCTACAGAATTGATATCCAGTTCATCCACGCTGATATTCAGGATCATGTCCTCATTGGGCGAAATTGTAAAGGCCGTTACGTCCGTGCTGTACTGAGATACTATATCCTCTGTATCCCCTGCATTCTGCTCATCTGTTTCTGACGCGGAGGATCCATTCTGCTGAGAAGCCGTCCCAGCACTGCCGGATCCGGAAGCCTGCAATGCACTGTTCTGTCCGCCCGAGGACCCGCTGTCGGCAGTTCTGGTATCCGCACTCTCACCGCCTGCTGTTTGCTGGCCGGAAGCTGTTTCGTCTGTTTTTTCTGTTTTTGTCTCATCGTCCCCGGCAGAAACATTTTCATTTAAATTCTGATTCGTCTCCGCCTCCTCTGTCTCTGTGTTTTCTTCCTCCGCTGTAATGGTTACTTCCACATTTTCGGGAACCGCCGGAAACGCAATCTGAAATTCCATCGTACCGCCGTCCTCCGACACCTGGATGCCTGACACAGTGCCGGTTTCGTTCCCCTGTATACTGTCTGCCCCAAAGAAATATCCCTCTGCGGCCTGAAGAACAACAAGAGCCTGATAAGAAACACCTTCCGCAAAACTCTCATCTCCGGGATTCCATGTCACTATACCAGAGTAGGTTCCGTCTGACGCGGAGACCTGAAGAACAGGAATTCCTCCGGCCTGGGGCGCCGGCAGCACAAGGAGAGAACTTCCGGACTCCCCTGCCCCTGCAATTGAAAACATAAGCTGCTGCTTTTCCGGTGTTTCCGTCTGGCTGTTCTCAGAACTCCGGACACCTCCTGTTTCAGATGAAGAACTGAAATTTTCAGCTCCGGAGGTTCCGTCGTCAAAAGAAAGCGGGAGAAAACCTGCCGTCCCGGCGGAAGATGTCTGAAGAGCCGCAGTGGTTCCGCCTCCCGAATTGCCTTTCTCAGCGCAAGTAATTCCTCGTATTCCCCATCGCTTTCTGATCCGCTCAGCGACAGAAGAGCATCTCCGGAAGCAACCTCTTCATTTAATGAGACATAAATTTCTTCTACGTTTCCTACTGTGCCCGTAATTTCCAGGGGTCTGTGAATGTAAAGCTCCCCCTGTCCGGCTGTCTCTGATACGGTGACGGTATCCCCTGCGGATGCTGTTTCATCACTGACAGTTATAACGTACCCCTCATCGTTCACAGCTTCTATTGTTCCTGTCACAGCTGTCCCGTCCTGCAGCAAAACCTCTGTCTGCTCATTCACTTCCCCAGGGGCTTCCCCTTCTATATCTGCCGCCAGCAGTCCGTCCAGAGAAAGTATCATCAAAGATCCCTGTTCCAGCATTACCTCTGTGACATCGGAGCCAGTTTCCACATAGATGGCCTTCACCCTGCCTGACACCGAGCTTGCTACCGTATTCTCGTCTTCCTGTTCCTGGCATTGACTGATTTTCTGATCCAGCTCATCCAGTTCTTCCTGAAGATCTTCGACTGCGGTCAGCACAGATGACTCTTCCACTTCAGCCAGGACAGTCCCTGCAGAAACGTAGTCTCCGCTCTCTGCAAAAACTTCCTTTATCGTAATCCCCGAAGGAACTGCAACAGCCTCCGCGTCATCCAGCTCCAGGTTTCCGGTCCCTGTAATCGTGTTGGAAATCATCCCCAATGACACTGTAGTTTCATATGCTTCCTGTGTGTTCTCTTCCTGATGCCCTTTGTTTTTGTGATAAACGGCCATACCCGCCGCCGTTCCGGCGGCTGCTGCAATAAGTACGGCAATGATCACTATCTTCTTTTTTCCTTTCTTCCCTTCCTCTCCCTTGATAAACATCTTAATTCCTCCACGGTCCCGTTTTCTTATCTCCCACAGCCGCTTTTTCTTTCTTCTGGTTCCTCCTTTCACCGCTGCTCTGTTTCTGAAAAATACTTTATCGGAGAAATGTGTTGACTTTTTGAGAGAAATGTGAAGCTCCGGTGAAATTGCCGGAAACATTTTCTGTCTATTTTTTTATATGTCTATTTTCTCTGAATTTTTATATTTTTTCTTAGATTTATTGTGGATGTTTCCCAATAATTATGGTATGATTAAGACAAATCAAAGAGGCCGGAAAGGAGGATTTTGTATGAGTAAACATATCATCACCATCAACCGTATGTACGGCAGCGGAGGCCGTGTCATCGGAAAAGCTCTGGCTGAAAAACTGGGATATGCATTTTACGATAAAGAGCTGATTGAAATGGCAAGTAAAGAAAAGCAGGTTCCTTTTGATGAATTCGCAAAGGTAGATGAAAGAAAGCCAAGCCAGTGGCGTTTTTCTGTAGACCATGAAATACAGATCAGTCCGGATTACTATGCCATTCCCATGAACGATGTGCTCTACGAAATACAGAGAAGCATCATTCTCTCTCTGGGTGATAAAGGAAACTGCGTCATAGTCGGGCGGTGCGCCAATCACATACTCAAAGGCAAGGCGCTGAGTGTGTTTATTTATGCTCCTTATGAGCTCCGGGTCCGGAATATCCGGGCACGCACGGGAAGAGAAGAAAAAAGCGCCCGCAAAATGGTAAAACGGATGGACAAAGAGCGCCGTGCATATTATGAATTTTTCACAGATGAGAAATGGACAGATCTGACGCAGTATGACCTCTGCATCGACAGCAGCCGCTTTACCGAAGATCAGATTCTGGAGATTCTCACAGAAGCAGCAAGAGAGTTCTGAGCCCCCGCGGCATTCAAATTGAGAGATAATCCGATCGAAATTTTAAAAATAATTCTGGTAAATCAAGCTGCCCTCATCTCCTTCCGCACAGGCCGGCACAGAGATGAGGGCAGCTTTTTTATCTGCTGTAATAATTTTTTATAAAATGAGAATCTTCTCCCATGTCTATTTTTCATGTTCCAGAATATATCTTTTCAAAAATTCATAGGCTTCCTCCTCAAGAGGCGGACATCCTTCCAGATGACAGCGGAATTTTGCGGTGCAGTGGCCGATCCCCAGCTCCCCTGATTTTCCCCGGAATCCCTGTCCGATGCAGATCTTTTCATGAAGTTTCTCGAGAAGCCCCTCCTGCTTCAGCCTGTCAAGAGCCGGTATCAGATAGCCGTAGCAGGCGCTGCAGGACTCCACTTCCTCAACGGCGTCCGAAAGCTCCACCACCTTTCTTGATCTCGGAAGCTTTTCACCGCCGTTTTCTCCGCAGACACGGATATCCGCCTTCCTGATATCCGCACAGCCTACTCCCAGTTTTTCCGCCATTTCCACATAAGGCACATCCGATACCTGGTAGTGCATCATATGGCAGACATAAGCATCTGTAAGCACCGGATCCCTTCCTGCAAGAATACGGTTCATGACCACCGGATTCCCTCCGTCCTCAAAGTCCAGATCCCCGCAGATATTATCCACCACAATAAAATCCTGATGAATCGCCGTATTAAGATGCGCTATAGGCCTGTGCAGCCCCAGAGAATGAAATCTCCTCTTCTCCGAGTTCGGAATCAATCCCTTCATATTCTTCAGAGCACAGGTAATCTTTGTCTGGCAGTGTCCCTTCAGCACCGGCACATTGATCAGAAAATCAATCTCTCTGACACTGCTGCAGATATTCAGCTTCATTCCGCAGCATTCTGTGGAAACAGCCCTGTCTTTCTGGGTATCATGAAAAGGAACCTGATATTTGCTGCAGATTTCCTGATAGCCGCAGGCTCGAAAAGCGTCCTCGGTCTTCTCACCCACCCAGGACCCCTCCGTAAGGACAAGATTCTGAAAACCGTTATCCCTCAGGTATTCCATAATGCCGGCCAGAATTTCCCGGTGCGTAGTAGCCCCATTGGAAGGATCAGAAGCAGAAACCAGATTCGGCTTGATGCCGATGCGTTTTTTTCTGTCCCCGATAAGATCCGCAAGTCTGCATTCTTCCAGAAGATCCATCGTCATCTTCTGGTATTCTGTCCCACAGATAATATAAATCTGATTTTTTTCCATAGCAGTTCCCCCTGTCAGTCCGCCTCAGGGCGGCCGTTCGGTTATTTTTCTCTATTATAGCAGAAGAATGCGAAAACACAACGCGGACTGCAAAATATTTTCCTATCTGTCTGTATTTTTATTTTCTAAAATTCTTTTTTCCTCATTATCCGGAGACTGCAGAAATAAGAAATCAGAAACTCTGCAGCCAGAAAACCTGCCAAGCCGGCCAGAAGCTGGCCTCCCGTAATTCCCGCCAGCCACTGGTATATATCTGACATATTTACAAAAACAAGGCTTATCAGTTTCAGGCCTGCCAGCACGACCGCAGCAGAACCGGCGAACACCGCTATAATGATCACTCTGGAATTTTCTGATCCAAATCGAAGCCGCAGAGGGATCATCACAAAAACCAGTATTCCGGCAGCTGCCGCAAACAGAAGGGCAGAAACGGCAAAGGGCTCTTCCCCCTGCATGATCTGCCCTCTGTAAACCACGAGTCCGATCAGGATAGAAACCGCCCAGCCTGCCAGGATACACAGAAAGCAGAATATATATTTTTCCTTCACATAGGTGCTTCTCTTAACGGGAAGCGTCATCAAAAATCCCATGCCGCCGAAGTCGTCATAAGACATGGTGCCCACACCTGCAAAGGCGAGCACAATGATCAGATAAACGCTGAAAAAATTGGAAGGCGTGCCGGGGCCTGCAGTAAGTAAAGAATAGACGATCCCGATCAGCGCTACCACCAGATAGATTTTTATATTGCAGAGAACAATTGCCAGATCTTTTTTTAGCAGTCCTTTCATAACGCGTCTCCTCTCACCATCATGGAAATTACTTCATCCACCGACCCCTTCTCTACGGCAAGAGAGGGGTAATTTTCCAAATAAAACTGCCTCTGGTCCGTAAGACAGCTGTATCCAAAGCTCTCTTTCTTCACTCGGAGCAGTCCGGATTTGTCCAGTCTTTCAAATGCTGCCGGACTGACTTTTAACAATCCGTAATTTTCCAGAATCACATCTGTATCCTCATGAAGTATGATCTTTCCCTGATCAATCATGTAAATGTCATCACAGAACTGTTCCAGGTCTGCCGAAATATGAGAGCTGATCAGCACTCCCCGCCCCGGAATTTCCATATATTCCCTGAGAAGATCCAGAATATCCTCTCTGGCTGTAACATCCAGTCCGGCAGTCGGTTCATCGAGCACAAGAAGTCTTGCCTCATGGCTTAATGCCAGCAAAATCTTCAGCTTCGCCTTCATTCCGCTGGAAAACTCTTTTGTTTTTTTATCCCGGGGAATGCGGAATCGTATGCACTGCTTCTCAAATTTCTCTCTGTGAAATTCCGAATAGAGACTGTCCATAATCTTCTCAATCTGGCTGACCGTCAGATATTCTGAAAATCCGCCCTCTGACAATACTGCCCCGATCCCTTCTTTTTCTTTTTCGGAAAGCTCTTCCGGACTTTTCCCGAAGATCCGTACCCGTCCGCCGTCTGTATGGATCAGTCCAAGAACCGCTTTAAAAGTCGTGCTTTTTCCCGCCCCGTTGGAGCCTATGAGCCCGGTCACATGATCTTCGGGAATCCTGATCGAACAGTCCAGAGAAAAATCTTTATAGTGTTTTTTTACCTGATGCAATTCTGCCAACATGATTTACTCCTCCATAATCAACTGAAACAATTCACAGATCTCTTCATCTGTCAGACCGCCGGCGCGGGCTTTCCGGACTGCCTGCTCCAGGTCGTTCTCCAGTTCTTTTCGCCGTTCTTCCATGAGCATCCCCTGATTCGCCTGGGCAATAAAGCTTCCTTTCCCGTGGACAGTCACCACAAGACCTTCCTCTTCCAGATAATCGTATGCTTTTTTTACCGTAAGCGCACTGATCTTCAGTTCCCTGGAAAGAGTTCTTACCGAGGGAAGCGCTTCACCTGCAGAGAGAGCTCCGCTGATGATTTCCGCTTTGATCTGGGCTACGATTTGTTCATAAATAGGATCCATGGAAGAATGATTGATGATGATATGCATATCCATCCCTCCTGTCACAAACAGTATATAACAGTATATAACTGTTGTCAAGTGTTATATACTGTTTATTGCAAAAAAATACCTGCAGAAGAAACCGCGCCAAATATAGCAGGCGCTGTTTTCCGCAGGCAGTCTGCCCGATGCCGGAAACTCTGCATCGGATAATAATATTTATTTTTCTCTGTGATGCCGCAGGGGCTCTTTTTTCAGATAAACCCGGCGGATATAACGTATCAGTTTCTTTTCTCCATGATCATTCAGAATCCGCAGAAGTCCTTCCAACTCTTTTTTTGTCTGCGGATGAATAAACCAGAGTTTGTCTTTACTTTTCAGAAAATATTCCAGCGGCTGGCTGTCCGTATAGGCTTTCCCAAGATAATTTTGAGAGGCGCTGATCCTGTCCATCACCATCTCCGCCACATACCTCCGGGGCATCCTGGCTCCCATAATCACATGTTCATCGTCCAGAGAATAGTCTACCCAGTGTTCAAAATGGTGCTTATTTCTTCCTTTATGATGAAGCCAGGAGGTAGACACCCCTATAGCCTCCCTTTCTGCGTTATTTGGGCTCCTTGTTCCCTGATAATACCGGCAGCCTACAAGAAATTCCGCCGGTGAATATTTGGAAAGATCATGAAGCAGTCCCTGCTTGTATAACCCGATGCGGAAGCAGTACTTCATAACCAGAAGCTTGTGCTTTGTAATTGTCTTAAAATGCAGCCAAGGATGCACTTTTTATTCCTCCTTTTTTCTGCCGATCAGTATAACGATTGTACGAGGACTGATTTCGATACTCTTCTGATATTCTTCTTCCCTCTCCCGGAAGCTGTTCTCTTCCGGATCAGAAGTATCGGCCGTTTTTTTCCATACCATTCCGTCCGGCAGATTGGGCAGAGCGATGGTACGGTTTTCCCAGTGAAAATTGTAGCCCACATAAAGGAAATCATCCTCCGTTCCATCCGGTCTCACCGCATAGGCTCCGCAGTACATAACTCCGAGAAGGCGGCAGGTGTTTTCCTCATTCAGGTACCATGCTCTTTCTCCATGGAAGGAAATATCCGGAAATCCTTTTACCAGATAGTCAACGCCCCTGGGTTCCTGGTTCATGTGAAGAATCGGATGCTTTTTCCGGAAAGAAATGGCTTCCCGGACAAACTTCAGAATTTTTTCATTCTTTTTGCATGCTTTCCAGTCCGTCCATCCTGTAGGATTGTCCTGGCAATAGACATTATTGTTTCCGTTCTGAGAATTGCAGAATTCATCCCCTGCGTATATCATAGGTGTTCCCTGACTGAGCAGCAGCATCAGAAACGCATTTTTTATCTGCTGCTCCCGAAGCCTGCGTATGGCAAGTTTACGGCTCGGGCCTTCCACGCCGCAGTTCCACGAATAATTAAACTCGCTGCCGTCTCCGTTGTTCTCCCCGTTCGCTTCATTATGGCGGTAATTGTAGGATACTGCATCATAAAGGGTAAAGCCGTCCTGACAGGCCATATAGTTGATCGTGCCGCCAAAGGGATTTACATGGCGGATATGATACTCCGCTGCAGGAATCATTCCTTCATCACTTTTCAGATAACGGCGCATGTCCTGAAGAAATCCGGACTGGTATTCCGCACACATTCCATCGTCCCCCAGCGAAGAGGGAAGCTGCTGAAACAGTTTTTTCGCGCCGTACAGAATCGAATCTTCGGTGAGAAGTTCTCCCGGAACGCCGTCTCCTACAAAATGGAAACCGTCCACATGATAATAGCACTTCCAGAAACAGGCCGCCTTCAGGATCAGAAGAGGGTTAATCCCCCTGGGGAAATAGAATTCCATAATGCACTGAATCCCTGCCTTGTGGAGCGCCTTCACCATGTCCCGGAACTCCCGCTGCGGCTCTTTCGTAGCACAGTAAGCACGTTTGGGAGCAAAATAAAATCCGGGAACATATCCCCAGTAGTTTACCTTTCCCTCCTGTCTTTTCTCCGAGATCATCCCTTTATTATTTTCAGAAGAAGGAATTTCGCAGAACTCATATGCCGGCATCAGCTCGACAGCATTGATCCCCAGTTCCTTCCAGTAAGGAATCATTTCCTCAAGGCCCTTAAAAGTACCCCGCAGTCTCTGAGAGAGCCTATATGTCCTTGTATAGCCTCTTACATGAAGCTTATAAAGAATCATATCCTTATACGAAATCTCCGGAGAATGGTCTCCCTCCCAGTCATATGGCGTTTCCGGAAGGAAAGCGCACCGTACTTTGTGTTCGTCTGCAGGATCCGCCGGTACGCCGAAATGCTCTCTGCCCCGGATTTCATATGCGTAAGGATCCTGTACAATTTTCCCGTCAATACAGAGATTGTATTCATAATGGTCTCTGTTCAGTCCGGAAATAAGCAGGGCACAGACCTTGCCGGTTCTGGATTCCTCCGGAAAGGGAATTTCCCGCCATGGCACGCCGGAGCCTTTTCGGTACAGAACCAGGGACGCCTCCGCCCCCCTTGGAACTTCTGCTGCAAAATTCAGGCCTTCTGCAATTTTGTTTGCGCCAAGCAGGGCCGGATAACCACTGCGGATATCTAATACATTCTGTCTTTTCATAGCCAGCTCTCCTTCTTCGGTAGTTTCATAGTAAGTTGCCGATTTCTCCTCCCCGTCAGAAACCGATATCCAGTTCTACCGGGCAATGATCGGAACCCATTATCTCAGTATGAATTCCGGCGTCTTTCAGCTGTTCTTTTAAGGAAGGAGAAACAAGGAAATAATCAATTCTCCATCCCGCGTTTTTCTCCCTGGCTTTGAACCGATAGGACCACCAGGAATAGATTCCCTCTCTGTCCGGGTAAAAATATCGGAAGGTATCGATAAAACCGCTTTCCAGGACTTTCGTAAAACAAGCCCTCTCCTCGTCTGTGAATCCGGCATTTCTGCGGTTTGTTCCGGGATTCTTCAGGTCAATCTCCCGGTGAGCCACATTGAGATCCCCGCAGCAGATTACCGGTTTCTTCTCCTGAAGCTTCAGAAGATAAGAAAGAAAATCACGTTCCCAGTCCATACGGTAGGAAAGGCGTTTCAATTCCGTCTGAGAATTTGGAGTATATACAGTGACCATATAAAATTTTTCAAACTCCAGTGTAATCACACGGCCTTCCTTGTCATGTTCCTCAATTCCGATCCCGTAAGATACAGAAACCGGCTCTTTTTTCGTAAAAACAGCCGTACCGGAATATCCTTTTCTATTTGCATAATTCCAGAACTGATAATAGCCCGGAAGGTCAATTTTCACCTGGCCTTCCTGGCATTTTGTCTCCTGGATGCAGAAAATATCCGCATCCAGCTTCCGGAAACTCTCTTCAAATCCCTTTGTCAGGCAGGCCCTGATACCGTTTACATTCCACGAAATAAGTTTCACCCTCTGCCTCCTTTTCTTTTTTCTATGTTTCATTATAGCATTTCCCCCACGTATAGCAAACAACTTTTTCGGATAACCCGGAGCAAATCGCATTGCAATCCCTCTGAATATCTGATAAAATGAAGTCCACGCAGCAATTCGGGCCTCCCTTTTCCGGGAATCCCGGAGAGCGGCAAATTATAAAAATCAGAGAGGATCAGACCATGAGCGAAGAATTCAGCAACGCATCCTGCAGTCCCAGCGACTGTGCATCCTGCAGCGCAGGCTGCAGTTCCAGAATGGATGAGAGCCACAATACCATTTCTCTGACTCTGGAGGACGATACAGAAGTAGAGTGCGCCATTCTGACGATCTACCCGGTTAACAAAAAAGAATATATCGCCCTTCTTCCTCTGGACGAAAACGGCCAGAATCAGGATGGAGAAGTGTATCTCTACTCTTTCTCCCGCACAGAAGCCGGTGACCCCATGCTCTCCAATATCGAGGACGATGAGGAATATGATGCGGCAGCGGAAGCTTTCCAGACAATTGTGGAAAATGCAAAAAAAGCAGAAGAAAAGACTCCGGAATAAAATCCGGAGCCAGACTGTAGACAAAGTCCCGGTTTACGCCGGGACTTTTCTTCTGTAGTTATCAACATTCCGATTATCTTCCCTCTTTTTCCTTTAAAAAATTCCCTTTATCAACTCGAAAATTAAGCGGTGCATCTCCGT